>JBBQDU010000053.1:0-14314 GCA_038320055.1 Gemmatimonadales bacterium
CGACCAGGCCGAGCGGTACGGGGTGGAGATCATCGATATGCGGGCATGGCAGACGGGGGCGCGCCCGACCGTGAATGGCGACGTCTACCTCTCCATCGATCTGGACGGACTGGATCCGGCGTTCGCGCCCGGCGTATCGCACCGCGACCCAGGGGGACTGACGGTGCGCGAGCTGCTCGGGGTGGTGCAGGATGCCGGCGGCCGAATCGTCGGCGCCGACGTGGTGGAATACAATCCCCGCCAGGACCTCGGCGGCGTGACCGCCAGCGTCGCCGCCAAGATTGTACGGGAGGTCGCGGGCCGGATGATGGTGCCGGAGCCCCCACCCGCCGCCTAGTTACTGGCGGCAGGACGTGCGCGCGTGCGTTCTGGCCTGGGCCGACAGATCGGTCATTGCACTCTTGACGTCGGCGCGGTCGTAATAGGTGGCGCTGTACTTCCACATGGCGAACCCACAGACGTAACTCTGCGAGAGCAGCGCCGAGCCGTAGGTCCGGAGTTCGTTCGCGCTCATGGCCCACTTCTTGGGATAGTTGCCGTGAAACCCGCTCGAGCCGTCCCCGCCATCCAGCACGTTCAGCCCCGCAAACAACCCGAGTCCCTTCTTCTTGGCTTTCGTGACCTGTGCAGCGGCCCAGGTGGTGGGGGAACTGCTGGTGCCGGCCCGAAACATCGCCCAGCCGGCATCGAGGGAGGTGTAGGTGATCGTCGAGGCCGCGAGCCAGTGCGCGGGGGCGTTCACGATGGTCGGAAGCGTGGGCCACAGCTGCTTGCTGTATTTGGCTGCTGCTTCGACCGTCGACTGGGGGATCACTTGGCCACCCCAGCGACTGGCGAAATGAGGCTCGTCGATGATGTAATGGCCGACGATCGTACCATCGGCGATATAGGAGCTGAAGTTCACGCCTCGGTACTTGTCCACCGCGCTCTGCCACTTGGCCAGGCTGAACGTCCCGTCGCCATTCCGGTAGAGGTTTTCACTCCCGGACAGCTTGATGAGTACGCGCCCGCCTTTCGCGCGCACCTGGGCCAGATAGTCGAGGAGACTGGAAGGCGTGGGTGAACGGATCACGCCGGTGTGCACCGCGGTGATCTGGGAGGGTGTAAGGCCGTACGAGGCAAACACGACTCCCGCCGACGCCGAGGCGACGGCCGACGCGGGAGGCAAGAGCGCCGTCCCCTCGCCGGAGGGGCCGAGCCGGTCGGCATCGGCGCAGCCCGCGAGCACGACCACCGCCAGGGCACGCCCGACCAATCTGCTGCCGCGACCATGGCGGCGGACATTCCACGCTGGTATCATAGTCCCGCAATCCTCCTGCAGCATCGATGGAAATGTGTGTGAGCCCGCGACGGCCGGCTCCAAGGCGCCAAACTATCGGCGGGGCCTCCCGCCCTTGTCAACCCGAAAGCCGAACTTGCCCCCGGGCCGGGCGGAGGCCGCCCGACGGGACGCCTGGAGTGCGCTTCCCGTCGAGGTGGCGGACCAGATAGGGCGCCGAGCGGCTGCCGGCCGTCCGGGCCACCTCGGCCGGCGATCCCTCGGCGACGATGCGGCCTCCCTCCTCGCCGGCCCCCGGACCGATGTCGATGACCCAATCGCTGCACGCCGCCACCCGCATATCGTGCTCGACCACGACGACGGTGTTCCCGGCCTCGACCAGCCCATCGAGCTGAGTGAGGAGCTTTTCGACGTCCGCCGGGTGCAGGCCGGTCGTGGGCTCGTCGAGCACGTAGAGCGTCGTACCGCGCTGCGTGCGCTGGAGCTCGGTGGCGAGCTTGATCCGCTGCGCCTCGCCGCCCGACAGCTCCGTGGCCGGCTGGCCGAGCCGCAGGTAGCCGAGGCCCACCTGGCGCACGACGCCGAGCGCGCGGACGAGATGCGGCTCGTCGGCAAAGAACTCCCACGCCGCGTCCACGGTCATGCCGAGCACCTGGGCGATGTTCCGACCCCGATACTCGATCTCGAGAGTCCCGGCGTTGTAGCGGGCGCCGTGGCAGGTCGGACACGGGGCGTAGACGCTCGGCAGGAACAGCAGCTCGACCATGACGAACCCCTCGCCCTCGCAGGTCGCGCAGCGTCCCTTGGCCACATTGAAGGAGAAGCGCCCGGCGTCGTAGCGGCGCGCGCGGGCTGCCTTGGTCGCCGCGAACAGTTTGCGCACGTGATCGAAGAGGCCGGTGTACGTGGCCAGGTTGGAGCGCGGCGTCCGGCCGATGGGCTTCTGATCCACCTGCACCAGCCGCGTGATCCGCTCCACCCCGCCGTCGATGTGGCCGCCCACCGCGCCCGTGTCGGCGCGCTCCAGCGCCTCGCCTTCATCCGCGTCCGGCTCGGCCTCGTGGCCCAGGCGCGCCCCGACCAGCTCGACCAGCGCCTGGCTCACGAGGCTCGACTTGCCTGAGCCGGACACGCCGGTCACCGTCGTGAATACGCCGATCGGAAACGCGACGTCGAGCGCGTGGAGGTTGTTTCTCGTGACCCCGGTCAGCCGCAGCCATTCGCTCGGCCGTCGCGGGGCGCGGTCGGGCCGCGCATCGTGTCCGAACAGATAGCGGCGCGTATGGGAGGGCTCGATCTGCTCGAGCCCGGCGGGCGGGCCGCTGTAGAGCACCTCGCCGCCGGCCTCGCCCGCGGCTGGTCCGACATCGATGAGCCAATCCGCGTGACGCATCACGTCGAGGTCGTGCTCGACGACGAACAGCGAGTTCCCCGCGGCCTTGAGCCGGTCGAGTGCCACCAGGAGCGCCTCCGTGTCCGCCGGATGGAGCCCGGCCGAAGGCTCGTCGAGGACGTACACGACGCCGAACAGGTTCGAGCGCACCTGCGTCGCCAGGCGGAGCCGCTGCAGCTCGCCCGGCGACAGGGTGGGGGTGCTGCGCTCGAGCGACAGGTAGCCGAGGCCGAGCTCGAGCACGACCGCCAGCCGCCCCAGGAGATCCTCGGCGATGCGTCGCGCCACCAGCACCTTCTCGGGGTGCTCGACCGCCTCGTCCACGCCGGCGTCCCGAGCCTCCGCCGCGGGGCGCAGGAGGTCCGCGAGCCGGGCCAGCGGAAGCCGCGACATGGCGGCGATGTCGAGCCCGGCGAACGTCACGCCCAGCGCCTCGCGACGGAGCCGCTTCCCCTGGCACACCGGACACTCCGTGCTCAGCAGGTAGCGTGACACCCGCTTCTTCATCATCGCGCTCTGCGTGTTGGCGAAGGTGTGCAGCACGTAGCGCCGGGCACCGGTGAAGGTGCCCATGTAACTGGGCTCCTCCTTCCGCTTGAGCGCGCGCCGCACCTCCCGCGCGTCGTACCCCGCATAGACGGGGACCACCGGCTGCTCCTCGGTGAAGAGCAGCCACTTCTTGTCCTTGGCCGGAAGTTCCCGCCAGGGGAGGTCGATATCGTAGCCGAGGGTGGTGGCGACGTCCCGGAGGTTCTGTCCGTGCCACGCCGGCGGCCACGCCGCGATCGCGCCGTCCCGGATGCTGAGCGAGTCGTCCGGCACCATCGAGCGTTCGGGCACCTCGTACACGCGGCCGAGCCCGTGGCACCGCGGGCACGCACCTTCCGGCGTGTTGGGCGAGAACGCCTCGGCGTGGAGCGACGGCTGGCCGACTGGGTATTCCCCGGCGCGGGAATAGAGCATGCGGAGCAGATTCGAGAGCGTGGTAACGCTTCCGACCGACGAGCGGGTCGTGGGCGAGCCGCGCTGCTGCTGGAGCGCCACGGCCGGCGGGAGGCCGTCGATCGCGTCCACCTCGGGCACGGCCATCTGGTCGAACAGCCGGCGCGCGTAGGGCGACACCGACTCGAGGTAGCGACGCTGCGCCTCCGCGTAGAGCGTCCCGAACGCGAGCGACGACTTGCCCGACCCGGAGACGCCCGTGAACACGACGAGCGCGTCGCGGGGTATATCGAGATCGATGTTCTTAAGGTTGTGCTCGCGGGCGCCGCGGACCTGGACGAAGCCGGTGGAGCGGTCGGGCGTGGTGCGGTTCACAGTGGCGTCGGACATCCGGGGGGCTCGCATGCGGCACGGGGTGAGGGTCGATGGTGCGAACCTTGACCGGGACCGGAGGCGGACGCAAGGGACGGACAATCTCCCGCGAACGGTTGACGAGCACGCCGTTACCGCGTAGGGTCATCAGCGATATGCGACGCGCGACACTGACACTCGCCATCCTCGCGGCCCTCCTCCTGGCGCTCGCGGGACCCGGAACCCGGGTGGGGCTGTGGTCGTTCGGCACCGGGTTCGATCTGCTCCGCTGGGGCGCGTATCTCGGCCTGGCCGCGGCTGCCGCGGCGCTGGTGCAGGTGGCGGTGCCACGGTGGCGGGCGCCGAGCCCGTGGCCGCTGGTGGTCGCCCTCGGGCTCGGACTGCTCGCTGCCGGTGTTCCCTGGCTCTGGCGGCAACGTGCCGGCGACGTGCCACCCATCCACGACATCACCACCGACACGGAGCATCCACCCGCCTTCGTGGCCGTCCTCCCGCTCCGTGCCGACGCCCCGAATCCGGCGACGTATGGAGGTCCCGAGACGGCCGCCGCTCAGCGGCAGGCCTACCCCGACATCCGGCCGCACCTGTTGGCCGGGACGGCGCCTGGTGCCGCGTTCGCGCGCGCGCTGGTGGCCGCCCGTGCCGAGGGCTGGGCCATCGTCGCGGCGGATTCGGCGGACGGGCGGATCGAAGCCACGGCCACCACCGGGTGGTTCGGCTTCAGGGACGACGTGGTTGTTCGGGTCGGGCCGGCGGACTCGGGAAGCGTGATCGACGTGCGGAGCGTCTCGCGGGTGGGCCAGAGCGACGTTGGTGCCAACGCGGCCCGGATCAGAGCGTATCTGGCGCGGCTCAACCGCACGCGCTGAGCCATGGCGACATCCCGGGATCCGCTCGGCCTTTCCCCCGAGCGCACGGCGTTGCTCGACCAGCTTCGCCGGCTCGAGCGCGCCTCCCGCCCGCTCGAGCCGGGTGCGGGCCGACGGAAGCGGCTCCGTGGTGCGGTCGTCGCCTCCACCGAGCGCTTCCTCCGGAAGATCCGCACAATGAAGGCCTACGAGGAGACCGGCGGCAAGGGGATCGGTCTCCTGGCCGCTCCGATCTCGGAGCATGGCATGCCGATCGACGACGCGCTCTCGCTGCTCGAGCACGAGGTGATTCGTCCAGGCGGACATCCGGCCGCGCCCGGCCATCTGGCCTACATCCCGGGCGGCGGCCTCTACCACTCGGCGCTCGGCGACTTTCTCGCGGCCATCAGCAACAAGTACGCGGGGATCTTCTTCACCGGGCCGGGCGCGGTCCGGATGGAGAACATGCTGGTCCGATGGGTCGCCGACCTGGTCGGCTACCCCGCCGGCGCCGGCGGCACCATCGCCTCGGGCGGCAGCATCGCGACCCTGGGGGCGGTGGCCACGGCGCGCGATGCTCACGGGCTCAAGGGCGCCGACCTGGCCACGGCGGTCGTCTACCTTACGGACCAGGCTCACCACTGTATCGACAAGTCGCTTCGGCTGGCCGGCCTGGGCGAGGTCCAGGTGCGCCGGGTGGGCATGGATGACGGGTTTCGCATGCGCCCCGAGGCGCTTGCGGGCGCGATCGTCGCCGATCGGGTCTCGGGACTTCGACCGTGGCTGGTCATCGCCGCCGCCGGCACGACCGACACGGGCGCCGTGGACCCGCTCGAGGTGATCGGGATCATCGCCGCTCGCGAGCGGTGCTGGTTCCACGTGGACGCGGCGTACGGCGGCTTCTTCCTCCTCACCGACATCGGCCGCCGCGCGCTCCACGGCATCGAGCGGGCGGACTCCGTCGTGCTCGATCCCCACAAGAGTCTGTTCCTGCCCTACGGGTCCGGCATGCTGATCGTCCGCGACGCCGCCCCGCTGCTGGCCACCCACGGATATGTCGGCCACTACATGCAGGACGCCGTTCGCGAGCCGGGCGAGGTCTCCCCGGCAGACGTCTCGCCCGAGCTCACGAAGCACTTCCGGGCGCTCCGCATGTGGCTGCCGCTCGTGCAGCTCGGCGTCGGGCCGTTCCGGGCGGCGCTCGAGGAAAAGCTGCTGCTGGCGCGCTATTTTCACGAGGAGGTGCAGGCGCTCGGATTCGAGACGGGTCCGGCGCCCGAGCTCACGGTGGTGACGTTCCGGTGGGCGCCGCCCCGCGTCGGCCTGGAGCAGGCCAACGCGCTCAACCAGCAGATCGTCGACGGAGTGCGGCGCGACGGCCGCGTGTTTCTTTCCTCCACCATGCTCGACGGCCGGTTCACGCTGCGCATGGTCGCGCTTTCCTTCCGGACGCACCGGCGAACCATGGACCTGGCGCTCCGGGTGCTGCGTGAGCAGGTGGCGGCGATCGGAGGATGATCCCATGACGGACTGGTACATCGAAGGCATCGAGTACGGGAGCTGCAACTGCGCGTTCGGCTGTCCCTGTCAGTTCGAGGCGTTGCCGACGCACGGGCACTGTCGCGGCTTCGAGGTGCTCCGGATCGAGACCGGCTACTTCGGTGACGTCCGGCTTGAGGGGCTCCATGTGGCGCTCGTCTACGCCTGGCCCGGCCCGATCGCCGACGGGGCCTCGGGACACGCGCACCGGGTGCGGATCGAGATTCCGAACGGCATCGAATTCGAGCGCGCCGAGATCGGACGCGCCACGACCACGGCCCGCGGCGCGATTCCCTTGGACCTGACCGATACGTACGGCCAGTTCAACGGCCTGCGCCATTCGCCCCGGGGAGTGGTGCACGCCTGCGTGGTAGCCGTCGCCGTGCGTGAATCCTTCGGGAGGACCCTCGGGCTCATGCTCCTCACCGTTCCGGGTGCGGGGTGCGCACGCCACGCGGTGATCGAGCCGCCCCCGTCCGGCCGACATATTGCCTCCCGTTCGCTCGATCTCGGTGCCGCGGTGCAGGCCCAGCCGCTGCTGACCGACCCCGCCTACGCGAGAGCGGTCGCGCGGTACTTCACCGTCGTGACCACCGAGAACGCGCTCAAGTTCGGGCCCCTCCGCCCGAGCCGCGAGCGATTCGATTTCACCGACGCCGACGCGATCGTCGACTTCGCGGCCGCCCACGGGCTCGGGGTCCGCGGTCACACGCTCGTCTGGAAGCGGCAGCTTCCCTCCTGGCTGGTTGAGGGCCGGTTCACCCGCGATACGCTGATCGCCATTCTCCGCGACCACATTCACTCGGTCGTCGGCCGGTATCGCGGGCGGATCGCCGCCTGGGACGTCGTGAACGAAGGGCTGCGGGACTCGTTGCGCGCCGGCGCGGACGCGCTGCGGCCGACGATCTGGCGGCGCACGATCGGGCCCGAGTACGTCGAGCTAGCCTTCCGCTTCGCTCACGAAGCGGATCCGGACGCGCGCCTCTTCTACAACGAGGCCGGCGCCGAGGGCCGGGGCGCCCGCTCGGACGCGGTCTACGTCCTGCTGCGGGATCTGCTGCGCCGGAACGTGCCGGTGGACGGCGTGGGAATGCAGGTGCACAGCGGATTGCACCGGCCTCCCGATACCGCCGCCATCGCCTGGAACATGCGCCGCCTGGCCGCCCTGGGTCTGGAGGTGCAGATCACGGAAATGGACGTCGGCGTGACGGACGCCGGCGGCACCGCCGAGGAACGGCTGGGCCGCCAGGCGGAGGTCTACAGGGGGGTGTTGGCCACCTGCCTCGCGGAGCCGGCCTGCACGGCCCTCGCCACCTGGGGCGTAAGCGACCGATACACCTGGCGGTACCCGGACACCCCCCTGCTGCTGGACACAGAGTATCGGCCGAAGCCGGCCTACCGCGCCATCGCCGAACTCCTCGGCGCGACCGCCCCCGCCGGACCTTGACGCGCCGGCCTTGTCGCCATCATCGCGGCGGCCGATGTTGTAGAAGGGTCGCTCCGGAGGATGCATGGCCGCGCTGCTCATTCATGCCCTTCGCGTGTCGATTGGCGACGGCGACCAAGTCGTGGTACGCGCGCGCCCAGGTGCGGCCACCTATTCCACCGACGCCGATCGGCTGACCATCGACGCTCGGGGGCTCTCCGATACGTTCGCGATCGAGATCCCCCGGGCCGCGCCCAAGGTCGTGATCCGCTCCGGCGGAGTGCGCCTGCTCGTCGCCCAGGGTGGCCAGGTCGTTGCCCCGGTCGTCCCGGACACACTCGGCGTCTACCAGCTGCCGCTTCACGCCGTCCGACCTCGATAGGTCCCGCGCCCGCCTTCACGCTCCTCCATCGGGGACCGGGCTAGATTGCGTCCTGCCCCCGAATAGGAGCTTCCATGTCCCAGTTCACGGCCGCCGGCGCCACTGCCGTCGCTGACGCCACAGCCTATACGGCGGCCATTCTCGGTACCCTCGGCTCTCGCGATCCCTGGGAGGTTCTGCGTACCACCCCGGCGTTGGTGGCGGACGCGCTCGCCGGCTTCCCGCCGGACGCCGTATCCACGCCCGAACGGCCCGGCAAATGGTCGATGCTCCAGGTGGTCCAGCACCTCGCTGACGCTGAACTGGTCGGCGCGTTCCGCTTTCGCATGATTCTCGCCCACGACCGGCCCGAGCTTCAGGGCTACGACCAGGACCGCTGGGCCGATCGCCTCCGCTACGCCGACAGCGACCTTGCCGGCGCGCTGGCGCAGTTCCGCGCCATTCGCGAGGCCAACCTCCACTTGCTCGAGCGGGCTACGGCGGAGGATCGCCGTCGCGTCGGGGTGCATGCGGAGCGCGGGGAAGAGAGCGTGGATCACATGCTGTGCATGTACGCGGGCCATGATCTGGTGCATCTGCGGCAGCTGGCCCGCATCGCGGAAGCCGTCGCCTAGACGGGCGCAGTATCGAGGACCGATCGGCGAGCGTCCTCGCCACCGGGCGGTTTCGTGGGTATGATCGGATAGCTCCTTTATACATAGCGGGGCGGGGGTCTGCGACGCGGCATCGGGTCGGGGTAGCGACTCACGAGCCGGCCGCACGGGACCGCCGCACCCCATCTCTGGAAAGGTTATCTGATGCAGCTCCCCACCGAACCTGTCGGCTCCCTCCCGCGTCCCGCCAGCCTGCAGGCGGCGATCGCCGCATACGACGCCGGCAAGATTGCCTATGAGCAGTTGAGCCACGAGCAGGATGCCGCATGCCGCGACTCGATCGAGCGCATGGAGGCGACCGGCGCCCCGATTGTCTCCGACGGCGAGCAGCGCGCGTCCAGCTTCGCCACCTATCCCCTCGCCGACACCCTCGCCGGAACGGGGCTCGCCCCCAATCTTGCCGGCGACGGCCAGTACTTTGCCATCTTCGCCGACGGCCATCACCGGCAGCTCCCTCGCCTCACGGGCGGGCCGTTCCGCTACAAGACCTTCGCCGCCGACTACCTCAAGAAGTCGATCCCGATGGCCAAGAAGCCGATGAAACAGGCCGTCATCGCGCCCTCGATGCTGTCGCTGCTCTATCCGCTCGACGCGCAGCTCCCCGGGTATTCGCGCGAGCAGTTTCTCGAGGATCTCTGTAACGAGTGCGAGCAGGACATCCGCAAGGCGTTCGCGGCCGGCGCGAAGCGGGTGTCCCTCGATTTCACCGAGGGGCGGCTGGCCTGCCGCAACGATCCACGAAATCCCTGGACCGGCCGGGGAATGCTCGAGCGGTTCATCGAGCTGAACAACCGGGTCCTCGACCGGTTCACCGCGGCGGAGCGCGCCAATATCGGCATCCACACGTGTCCGGGCGGCGATTGCGACTCGACCCACAGCGCGGACGTGGACTACGCCGACCTCCTGCCCAGCATGTTTCGAATGAACGCCGGCTACTTCCTGATCCAGTTGGCCAGCGAGCAGGACAAGGAGCGCGTATACAAGCTGTGCGGAAAGCACAGTCGCGCGGATGCGAACGGCGTTGCGCAGGTCTGTTTCATCGGCGTCATCGATCCGCTCAATCCGAAGGTCGAGACCCCCGAGCAGGTCCGGGACGACCTGCTGCTCGCGGCGCGGCACATCGACAAGGCCCGCCTGGGCTCCACCGACGACTGCGGGTTCTCGCCGTTCAGCATCGATGTGAAGCCGAAACACGGTTCGCCCGACGGGGCGCGGGATATCGCCTTCCAGAAGATCACCGCGCGCGTCAAGGGGACGGCGATGGCGTCGGAGCAACTCGGCATGATGTGAGTACCCGGTCGGGGCGGCGCGTCTTGTGACCGCTCCGGCTTCTTCGTATGTTGGCCACGCTCGCGTTCACGCTCTCCTTCGCCGGCGGATCTCGGTATGGACCCCGTACCCCCAGCCGACGCTGCTCCGCCACGGCGCCACTTCCTGTCCCGTCTCTCGATCGCGCTCTCGGGTGCCATCGCGGCGGTGGCCACCGTTCCCGTGCTCGGGTTCCTGATCTCGCCCCTGACCCGCAACGTCCCCCGGGTGTGGCGACGGGTGGGGCCGGTCGGCGCCTTCACGGTGGGCGACACGGTCAACGTCGTCTTCGAAGATGCGTCGCCCCTGCCGTGGGCCGGGGTCACCGCCAGAACGGCCGCGTGGCTCCGGCGCGACGACGTTGAGCGCTTCACCGCGTTCACGGTGCACTGCACCCATCTGGGCTGCCCGGTCCGCTGGGTGGCCGACGCCAAGCTGTTCCTCTGTCCCTGCCACGGCGGCGTCTACTACGCCGACGGCACCGTCTCCGCGGGACCGCCGCCGAAGCCGCTGCCGCAGTACCCGGTCCGGGTGCGGCAGGGTCAGGTGGAGATCCTCACCAGTCCGATCCCCATCGCCTGAGTCCGGCGTGCTCGCCCGTCTCTCATCCTGGCTCGACGATCGCAGCGGCCTGATCACCGCGGCGCGCCGAGCCCTCCAGCATCCCGTGCCGCCGCGCACCGGGTGGTGGTACGTGTTCGGCAGCGCCACGCTCATCGCGTTCATTCTCCAGGTCGCCACCGGGATCGCGCTCGCGACGGCGTACGTGCCCTCGAGCGGGCAGGCGTACGACAGTCTGCGATTCATCTCCGAGCAGGCGCTGCTGGGCCGCTTTCTCCGCGGCATGCACTACTTCGGTGCGTCGGCCATGGTGCTGCTTGTCGGCATCCACGTGTCGCGCACCTACCTCATGGCCGCGTACAAGTTTCCCCGCGAGCTCAACTGGTTGACGGGGGCGGTGCTGCTGCTCCTCACGCTGGCGCTCGCCTTCACGGGGCAACTGCTCCGGTGGGATCAGAACGCGGTCTGGTCGGTCATCGTCGGGTCGGCGCAGGCGGGGCGCATGCCGGTGGTGGGCCCGGAGATCGCGCGGTTCATTCTGGCGGGAGATACGATCGGCGGGGCGACCCTGAGCCGGTTCTTCGCGTTCCACGTCTTCTTCATCCCGGCGATCGTGTTCGGGTTCATCGGCCTCCACCTGCTCCTGGTGCTTCGCCATGGCATCTCGGAGCGCACGCGGGACGGCAACCATGTCGACCCCGCCACCTACCGCGCGCACTACGATGCGTTGCTGAAGCGCGAGGGCGTGCCGTTCTGGCCGGACGCCGCGTGGCGCGACGTCGTCTTCGGCGCGGCGATGGTGGCGACGATCGTGGCGCTCGCGCTGATCGTCGGCCCGCCTGCCCTCGGCGGGCCGCCCGACCCGAGCGTCCTCGAGGCCTATCCGCGACCGGACTGGTACTTCCTCTGGTACTTCGCGGTGCTCGCCCTCGCCCCGCAGAACCTGGAGACGTTCATCATCGTGGCGGGCCCGCTGCTGTTCGGCGCCGCCCTCCTGCTGCCCGCGTTCTTCAACAAGGGCGCCCGCAGCGTGCGGCGGCGTCCCTGGGCCGTGCTGCTGGTCGTCTTCATGTGGACGACCATCGTGAGCTTCTGGGCCGCGGGAGAGCGGGCGGACTAGTCGCCCGACTTCGGGGCGCAGGCCCTTCCGGCGTCGGTCGTCCACGACACCCGGCCTGAGGTGGTGGAGGGCGCGAAGCTCTTCCACGACAAGGGTTGCGAGTTCTGCCACGCCATCGCGGGCTACGGCGGCCGCCGCGGTCCCGAGCTAACGGACGTGCGCGGCCGGATGGCCCCCGACCAGATCGCGGCGCGGATCACCAACGGCGGCCCCAACATGCCGGCGTACGCACGCATTCTCACGCCCGAGCAGGTCCGCGCGCTGGTGGCCTTTCTCTCGACCCGCGGGCCGTGAGGCCCCGGGGTGCTAGAAGCTGACCTTCAGGATCCGTCCCTCCACGCCCACTAGCCATCCGACCCTGTCGGCAAAGGCCACCGCCCAGAAGCCTTCGACGCCGGGCAGGATGTGCCAGGTGCGGCCTTCATTGACGGAATAGGACGCGCCCCCCGGGCCGGTGGCGAACACCGCGCGCGCGCCGAGGCGCGGCGCATAGGCAAGACCGAACACCGAGCCGGGGAAGGGTGCGGAGGCCGCGAGCGACCAGGTCACGCCGCCGTCGGCCGACACGGCCACGTTTTTCGTTCGCGGGTTGGCCTCGGTGATGTCGCCGCCGGCAAGGATACCGTGGCGAGCGTCGCGGAAGGCCACCGTGGTGCCGCCGGACGCGGGCAATCCCTGCACGATGGGCGTGCGGTAGGCACGCCAGGTGTCGCCACCGTCGGTGGTGGCCAGGATGCGCGCCGTGGAGCCGCCGGTCACGATCCAGGCGTTGCTGGTGCCCTGCGTCGCGACACAGGTGCCGCTCGCGGCGAAGCCGAACTCGTCGCTTCGCGCCTTCGGGAGCCGGCCGCCGATGTTGATCCAGTGGGTGCCGTCCGTGGTCCGGAGGACGGGGATGACGCCATCCAGCACCGGGTCGCCGAAGGCGATGGCGCGATTCCGGTCCCAGAACGCGAAGCAGTCGTAGAACGTGGCGGAAATGTTGGTCTTGAACTGCAGTGTCCAGGTGGCTCCGCCATCCACGGTCTTGTAGATCCGCGAGGCGTCGCCGGGACCGGACGACATCAGGTACGCTACCCTGGCACTCACGCCTTCCACGTCTCTGAACTGCAGGTCCTCCGCGCCCGGTACGACACCCGCTCGCCAGGTCGCGCCGCCGTCGGTCGTCACCGTGAACGTACCGCCTAGGCCGCTTGCCCATGCGACACGGTTGTTGACCGGGCTGATCGCCTGGAGCCGTTGGGTGGTGCCGCTCGACTGCTGCGTCCACTTGGGCGCCGTGCCGCTCTCGAGTGGATCGATGGTGGGGCGCGACGAGGGATCGGAAGTATCCGAACAGGCCAACGTGGCCGCCGCGATCACGCCGGCCATCAGGGCGGCGCTGGAGAGAGTGCGTATCATGGGAGGCTCCGACCAGAAGGAAAGAGGTGGTAACGAGCACAGGCTATCGCCGCGATGGACCGGCCGCAAGGGAAGACCCGGCGCTGTCCCGGTGGCCTCGGCCCGGTGCGACTGTTAACTTGGGAGGCCCTTCGACCTAGGTGCCGTGACGCCCACTCTTCGCGACCAGCTCCAGCGCGCCTTGGGACAGGCATACGTCCTCGAGCGAGAGCTCGGCGGGGGCGGGATGTCCCACGTGTTTCTCGCCCACGAGCAGGCGTTGGGCCGGCAGGTCGTGGTCAAGGTGTTGCTCCCCGAATTGGCGGCCGGGGTCAACGTGGAGCGATTCCGGCGCGAGATCCAACTCGCCGCGCAGTTGCAGCATCCGCACATCGTGCCCCTCCTCTCCGCCGGCGAAGCCGACGGGCTCCCCTATTTCATCATGCCGTTCGTCACGGGCGAGTCGCTGCGCGCGCGGATGGAGCGCGAAGGGGAACTGCCGATCGCCGAAACGGTGCGTATCCTGCGCGACGTGGTCTCCGCGCTCGCCTACGCGCACACCCGCGGCGTCGTCCACCGAGACGTCAAGCCGGACAACGTGCTGCTCTCGGGCGGCGTCGCGGTGGTGACCGATTTCGGCGTTGCGAAGGCGGTCAGCGCGTCGGCCGAGAGCGGCTCGATCGAGCGCATGACGTCACTCGGCGTCGCGCTCGGCACGCCGACGTACATGTCACCCGAGCAGGCCACGGCCAACCCGCAGACCGACCACCGATCCGACATCTACGCGCTGGGCGTGATGACGTACGAGATGCTGACCGGCATGCCGCCGTTCACGGGACGCTCGCCCCAGGCGGTGCTGGCAGCCCACGTGGTCGAGGAGGCGCAGCCCGTCGAGCGGCGGAGGCCGGCGGTGCCGCCGCTCCTCGCGACGCTCGTTCACGAATGCCTCGCCAAGCGGCCCGCGGATCGACCGCAGTCGGCGACCGACCTCCTCCATTCCCTCGACGGCATCGCCACACCGAGCGGAGGCACCACGCCCACCCTGGTGACTCGCGCGCCCAGTCCACCGCCGCCGCCATCCGTCACGCCGGTCTCGCGGCCGAGGCTCGGA
>JBBQDU010000054.1:0-14301 GCA_038320055.1 Gemmatimonadales bacterium
TCGATGAGCGCCTCCCACGCCATGGCGTAGGCGACGCTGACCTGCAGATGGAGCGCATCGGGGATCCGGCGGAGCGACATCCGACTGGGAACCGTCATAAAGACGACTTCGCAAGCAATATCCAGTCCCTGCCCTCGGGAAGCCCTTCGGCCGGTGCTTCCGGTATGGGAAGGCGGCGCCGGGAGGTGGCAGCCTGCCGGGCGACGGGCAAAACGCGCGCCGGTCCGGGTGCCCGCCTCAGGGCAGCAGCGCTGGCAGTTGGCGCGCGTACCGGGCTTCCCAACGCCGCAGCGACTCGAGGGAAAGACTCTCCAGCTCGTTGGAGACGGCGCGCGCCGCCGTGAGCGCCGTTTCCACATCCTGGGACGCGGGCGCACTGCCCGCGGAGCTCCTGAGCTCGGCGACGCCCACCAGCACCGTGAGTTGGTTGTTCACCCGGTCCTGCAGCATGAGCCGCAGCTTCCGGATGAGGCGGAGCCGAGCCAATCTCGAATGGCGGCGCACGGCCCAGATCAGGAACCCCTGGAGCCAGACCAGAAAGGTCAGCGCGAGGCCGTGGGTACCGCGATCGATCTGGGCGAAGGTGAGCATGACCGCCAGCAGCACGCCCGCGGCCGTGAGGAGCAACTCGAAGTGTTCGGCGAGCAAACCCCGCAGGATGCTGGCGAGCGACCGGGACGAAGCCACAGACGACCTCGGGGCGAATGGCGATCGGGGTGAGGATGTCTAATCTCGGAAAATCCCCGCGCGGCGTCCAGTACCAGGTTCTGGACACCGTACAAAAAAACGACCCCGCCAAGTGCAATCCTTGGCGGGGTCGTCGGCCGGGCGGAATGTCAGGCGGCCAGGTCGCGGAGCTTGTCGCCATGCTGTTCCCGGAGCTGACGGAGCGCCCGGTCGCGGAGCTGGCGGATCCGCTCGCGGGTGACGCCCATCATCCGGCCGATCTCCTCGAGGGTCCGCGTCTTCCCGTCATCCAGGCCGAAGTACAGGCGGAGCACCTTCGCATCGCGCGCCGGAAGCGCCGCGAGGGCAGCATCGAGATCGGTCGTGCGACTGTTGGCCATCGCGGTCGCGTCGGTGCCCTCCTGGGTCAGGGGCACGAAGCGCTCCATGCGGCCCCGCTCGTCCGCCTCCCGGACCGGGTGGTCGAGTCGCATCGCCTCCATGTGGAGCGCGCTCAGCGCCCGCACGGCATCCCGCGTGAGACCCGTGGCCTTCACGAGCTCCTCGGTGGTGGGCGCGCGGCCCAGCTGTTCGGCCAGGAGCGTCGTGGCCCGGCCAAGGCGGTTGAGATCCGCCGTCCGGTTGAGCGGTACACGCACGGGCCGACCGTGCCGCGCGATCGCCGCCTGGATCGCCTGCCGGATCCACCACACCGCGTAGGAGATGAACTTGACGCCCCGGTCCGGATCGAACTTCCTGGCCGCGGTCATCAGGCCCACGTTCCCCTCCCCGATCAGGTCCATGAGGGGGACGCCTCGGTTCTGGAACTTCTTGGCGACCGAGACGACGAAGCGCACGTTGTGCCGTGCCAACTTCTCCTGCGCGTCCACGTCGCCGCGGAAGGCAAGGCGGGCCACGGCCGTTTCCTCCGCCACGGTCAGCAGCGGAATCCGGCTGATCTCCTGGAGATAGAAATCCAGGCTTTCGCGGCCCTCGTCTACTGCCCGGGCCAGCCGGGCCGTGCGAGTGCGTCCAGTCCGACGGGTACGCTTCTTGGCAGGCACTGAATCACCCCTATCTATTGGGACATAAGCACTTGAGTCGTCTAAACAGGCGGTCGAACCGACCTCCACTATCTGGCCTGATGACCGACAAGCCCCAACCGTTGCACACAGTTACCGAACATTTGCCCCGGTCCTCGGGTTCCCAGGCACCTGTCGCCTCTGGCCGCTCGGGGCCGCCTCGGCCACGGGTCGTCCCCCATCGAAATACGCCACTCGGCCGAAGGCCGTGAGGTTGCACGTCACCTGGGCTCCTATACCCGCGAGCGTGGCCCGGGTTACGGGTGCTACCGTGCCCAGAGGCTTACAACCTCTCGAACGAACTCATTGGCGGAATGGATCTCGATGATGCCCGCGCGCGTAGGCATGTGGAGGCGTGGAACCGGTTCGCGGGCATTGGCGTTGAAGCGTGTAGATGGCACGCCGCATGCGCTGTAGGCGAGCGACGAGGAAAGTTAGAGGTGAGCTGTGATGACATGCGATTACAACGGGTGGAACGACGCGCCCGAAGACGAGCGGGAGTGGTTCGACCAGCATCCCGAGATCTGGGGTGGTCCGAGACACGAGGCGGACAATCGTCCAGTTCGCGTCTCCGGCCCCCTGCAGCGCGTGCGCCGGAGGAACTAGCAGGGCCCGCTGCGCGCGCCACCGCGCGCGGCTTTTTCCTCTCTGATCCCCCTCCCAACTTCAGCCCAGTGCACCGGCATCACGGGGCGGAACCGCCACCGCAGCGTGACGCGGATCACTGGTCGTGCCTTGTGAGAGCGCTCACCGCGCCCTGCACGCGCATGAGCTACACTTGACGCCTGAAGAGGAGGGCTGGCGGCACGTCTACCTAACAGGAAGAGGAGCAGACCATGAAGAAGCTTGCGGGGGTACTGACGGTGATGGCCCTTCTTGCCGGGTGCGACCGTCGGGGGGGAGACCATGATACGGGCGCGCTCGACAACGCTCGGTCGGGCATGGATACCGTGGTGCAGTCCAGCACCATCAAGGATACCACGATCGTGAGAGCGGACACGACCATCAACGTGGATACGCTCAAGAACACCGACCACATCGACGACAAGGACAAGAAGTAGAACCGCGACCGGGCCGAAAAAAACCGGCTGAGCGCGTTCGCTCAGCCGGTGCCGGTTACCACTCGCTTTTGGCGACCTTCTTTTTCCGCTTCCGGCGTTCCGCGGCCGCCGTCTTGATGGCCCGGGCCTCGCTCGGCTTCACGTAGTGGCGCCGCCTCCGCAACTCCCCGAACAGCCCCGACTTCTGCAGCTTCCGCTTGAACAGCTTGAGCGCGCGCTCCAGACTGTCCTCGTCGCGCAGCCTGACCTCGGTCATGGTACCGCCCTTCCCGGGAATAAAATGGGGCCGGCGCCAACGCCAGCCCGAGTTCATACGTCGGTGGCCGGTCTATGGCGCTCTGGACGACGTGTAGAAAACGTAAGCGGATGGTGCACCGGTGGCAAGTAGTGACCCTGCTCACTGGGATGGGCTGACGAACCCCCTACAATTGGGGCTTCCCACCTTCTACTGGAGGTAGTTGTGGTTCAGCGATCCAACGGCGGCGGACGTGCGGCGGTGGCGCCCCGTCCCCGACAGGAAAGTGCACGACCGCAGACGGGACAGAGCGGCCCCGAACTTCAGCAGTACGGAACGCTCGCGCGGCTGCCGATCGGGCTCGACGAGTCGGTCTGCCGGAAGAGCGTCAAGGCGCTCAATCAGCAACTCGCCGACACGATCACGCTGCGCGATCTCTACAAGAAGTCCCACTGGCAGGTAGCAGGACACACCTTCTATCAACTTCATCTGCTGTTCGACAAGCATTATGCCGAGCAGGCGGAGCTGGTGGACCTCATCGCCGAGCGGATCCAGATCCTGGGCGGCATCAGCCTGGCCATGGGCGCCGACGTGGCGGAGGAGACCCGGATCCCGCGCCCCCCTCGGGGACGTGAGGAAGTGCCCGTCCAGATCTCGCGCTTGCTCGAGGCGCACGAGCTCATCCTGAAGAACGCGCGGGAGGCCGCCAAGGCCGCGGATGAAGCCGGGGACGACGGCACCAACGACCTGCTCGTCAGCAACGTGGTCCGGACCAACGAGATGCAGGTGTGGTTCCTGGCGGAACATCTGGTGGACGTCCCGGTCGTGGAGGCAGACTCGGAGTAATCGCCGAAGCTTCGATCCGGGCGGCGTGGCCTGGCGCCGCCCGCGGCGCGGCGGAGATTACGGGCATGCGGACGCGATCACGGAAAGTCCGGCGCGACGGTTGGGCTCGGGGCGCTGCGTTGGTGGGCCTGGCGGCATGCACCTGGTTGGGCGTGCGCGGCGCGGGTCGACTTCCCCCACTGGGGCCTCTGCTGGACCCGGTTCGTGGCGTTTGGGGTCTGGCGGCGGCTGCCGAGTTCCCCGCCCGGTCGAGTCGCCGGATTCCGGCGCTAGACCGGGCTGTCCGCGTGGTGTACGACGATCGGGCCGTTCCCCACATTTTCGCGGCGACCGAGCTCGATGCATTCCGGGCGCTCGGGTATGTCACTGCCCGCGACCGGCTGTTCCAGATGGACCTGCAGGCTCGGGCGGGGGGCGGAACCCTCACCGAGCTTCTCGGCGCGCGCTCGCTCGAGCTCGACCGGGAGACGCGAGGCCTGGGCATGGCGCGCGCCGCGGAGCGTCTGGCTGCTACGCTAGCGGATTCTGGCGAGGGGAATGGCCCACTCACGGCATACGCGGCGGGCGTCAATGCCTATCTGGACGCGATGCCGCCGGGCGAGCTGCCGCTGGAGTATCGCCTGCTGGGACGGCGGCCCGAGCGCTGGAGCCCCCGGCGCACGATCGAGGTCGCGCTCAGGATGGCCTTCACCCTGAGGCAGACCGGGACGGATCTCCGGCACCTCCGCGCCGCAGCGCTCGTAGGCGACGCGGCGGCGGACGCGCTCTTTCCCCTGCACTCGCCGATCCAGGAACCGCTGCAGCCGTCGCCCGGGGCGGCGCGGCGCGTGCCGCTGATGGTTCCGCCACCGGGGCCGCCCGACAGCGTGGCCGTGGCGGCGCTCGCCTCCATCCCGTTCGGCCCCGCCGCCCGGACCGGCCCGGACGGCGACCTGCTCGGAAGCAACAACTGGGCGGTGGCGCCCGCGCGCACCCGCGCAGGCTCGGCCCTCCTGGCCGGCGACCCCCACCTGGACCTGACGCTCCCGTCGATCTGGTACGAGGCCCACCTGGCGGTCCCCAGGGTCGTGGACGTGTACGGCGTCACCATTCCGGGGCTTCCCGCCGTCATCATCGGCTTCAACCGCGATGTCGCGTGGACGTTCACCAACACCGAAGCCGACGTGACCGACTGGTGGACGGAGGTCGTGGACGATCCAGCGCACCCGCTCCACTACCGGCTCGACGGCGCGTGGGCGGACGTGAAGCTGCGCACGGAGACCTATCGCGGGCCGCGGGGCCGGATCGTGGCGGTGGACACGCTCCGCTTCACTCACCGCGGTCCGATGCGCCGGGTCGGCCGGCGCTGGGTGTCGCTCCGGTGGACCGCGCTCGAAAGCGGCGGCGAAACGGCCGCATTCCACCGAGCGGCGCACGCCCGCACGGCGGGCGAGTGGCTCGGTGCCATGACCGACTACCGGTCGCCGCCGCAAAACATGCTGGTGGCGGACAGGGCCGGGGCGATCGCCATCCGGTCGACCGGCCGCTTCCCGCTCCGCGCCGGCGACGGCCGGGGCGATCGGATGCGGGACGGGACCACCCGAGCCGCCGACTGGGTCGGCGACTGGACCGTCGCCGAGTACCCGCAGGCGACGGCGCCGCCGCAGGGGTTTCTCGCCTCCGCCAACCAGGAGCCGCAGCACCCGCGCGACCAGCCCCATTACCTCGGCGCCGACTGGATCCCGCCCTGGCGCGCCCTCCGCATCAACGCGCTTCTCGGCGCCGACTCGGCGGTCACGCCCGCGACGATGGCCCGGTGGCAGACCGACCCGGGGAGCGCCCGCGCCGATTTCTATGTGCCCTATCTGCTCCGCGCGGCCACCACGAGGCCGGCGGACACGGCGCTGGCGCACGCCGCCCGCCTCCTGACGGCGTGGAACCGGCGGTACACGCGGGAAGCCGAGGGCGCGGTGCTGTTCGAGGCGGCCATGGCCGCGGCTTCGTCGCGCGTGTGGGATGAGCTGCCGCCGGACGTGCGCCCGGCCGGCGGCACGCTGGTGGCGCTGCTCGACGATCCGGCCAATGCCTGGTGGGACGACCGGGGCACCCCGACCGTCGTCGAGCAGAGGGACGACATCCTCGCGGTGGCGCTGGCGGACGGCTACCAGGCAACGGTTCGCGCGTACGGGCCGCCCGAATTCTCGGGATGGCGCTGGGCGGCGGTTCACCGCATCGACATCTGGCACCTGCTCCGTCTGCCCGGTCTCTCGACGCTCGGGCTGGATGTTGCGGGAGGCCCCAGCACGCTGAGTCCTTCGAGCACGACCGGCGGCGGCCACAGTTCGAGCTGGCGTATGGTCGTGGATCTGGGGGGCCAGGTGCGCGCCTGGGGCGTCTATCCGGGCGGGCAGAGCGGCAACCCGGCCAGCCGGCGATACGACGACCGAATTCCGGCCTGGCAGCACGGGGCGCTCGCCGAGTTGCGGTTTCCGCGCGAGGCGTCCGGCGTGCAGGCCACGTCGGAACTCATACTGAGGCGCGGCCCGTGAGGTGGATGCTTCGGACCGCGATGCTTGCGGCTCTCGTCGCCGCGGGCACCGCGCTCGCGGGGTGGTGGACCGTGCCGTTGATCGTCGCGCTGTGGGTGCTGGTGCTCCCTCGCCACCGCTCGGAGCTGAGCTCGTGCGTGCTCGGGGCGGCGCTGGGTTGGGCCATCCTGCTGGGTTGGGCCGGCTTCGAAGGTCCCGTAGCCCTGGCGGCGCGGCGGACGGCCGGGGTGTTCGACCTGCCCGCGTGGGTGCTCTTCGTTGCCACCTTGCTCTTTCCAGCGCTGCTCGCCGGGCTCGCGGCTCGCGCGATGCAGCCGACCTCGCTGCGGTGACCCACGCCACGTCGATCCCCGCGGGCGCGCACTAATATGCTAGTCGATACCGCCCATGCGGGCCCTTGGGGCCCGCGCGACCACTGGAGGCCCGATGAGGGTGAAGCTGAAGCGGGTGAACGAACAGACCATCGTCATCACCGGCGCGTCGAGCGGCATCGGTCTCGTGACCGCGCAGATGGCGGCGCGTCTGGGTGCCAGAGTCGTACTCACCTCGCGGGACGATGTGGATCTTCAGGCGGCGGTGGAACGCATTCGCGCGGATGGCGGTGCGGCCGTCTATGTGGCCGGTGACGTGGCCGACCAGGACGCGATGAAGCGCGTCGCCGCAACCGCCCTGCGTGAGTTCGGCACCATCGACACATGGGTCAACAATGCCGGCGTCTCGATCTATGGTCGGCTGGAGGACGTTGGCCTCATGGATGCCCGCCGCCTGTTCGAGACCAACTACTGGGGCGTGGTTCACGGTACGCTTGCCGCCCTCCCCCATCTGAAGGCCGGCGGCGGCGCTTTGATCAACGTGGGCAGCGTCCTCTCCGATGCCGGGTATCCGCTGCAAGGCCACTACACCGCCAGCAAGCACGCGGTGAAGGGCTTCACCGACTCGCTCCGGCTCGAGCTGGCGTACGAGGGTGCGCCGGTCAGCGTCACCTTGATTCAGCCCGCCGCCATCGACACGCCCTATCCCGAGCACGCCAAGAGCTACCTCGGGGTGGCGCCGACCCACCAGCCTCCGGTCTACGCGCCCGAGGTCGTTGCCCGCGCCATTCTCAGGAGCGCAGAGCACTCCGAGCGCAATGTGCTCGTCGGCGGTGCTGCCCGCCTGCTCGGCACCGTGGAGCGCCTCGCGCCGCGGCTCGGGGACCGGTTCAAGGTGGCATCCGCCGTCGAAGGGCAGCGAACCGATCGGGTCGCCGGCGGTGGCGACACCCTATTCGTTCCCCGTCCGGGCGACGCGCGAGCGCGCGGGCGCTACGAAGGCCACGTGATGAAGTCGAGCGCCTACTCCCGCGCCCACCGTCACCGGGGACAGCTGGTCGGTCTCGCCCTTGCCGGGGCCGCCGTTGCGCTGCTCGATCGCGCTGGTGTGTTCGGGGATGGAGACTAGGGAGATGGAGACCAGGATGAGGCCCGGCCGCATCCTCGCTTTCAGCGCCTTGGCGGCGCTGGCCGCCTGCGGCCGCGAGCGTGGTCGGGAAGTGGGCCTGACCGACAGCCTCACCCGGGAGTTGGAGATCGCTCCCGTGGACACCGCGCCGTCGCTCGGCGACGAACGGTGGACCAAGACCGGCGGACGGGGCCAGTCGAGCGCGGTCCAGCCCTCGACACCGCCGAAGCCACCAACGCGGGAGCGGGTCCAGAAACGCCCCACTCCGGCGGACGCGCCACCAGCCGATGCACCGGCCGCGAGCACGCCGGCCGTGAGACCGTCGGCTGGCGACGCGAACCGCACGACCGCGGTGAACCCGTCGGACAGCGTGCCGTCGGCCACCGACCCGTCCGCTCTCGACACGTCGACCATCGTGCCGATGCCGCGTGACACGGCGATCGCGGTGCCACCGTCTTCTGGGACGTCGGGCTCGGTCCGGTCGCCGGGACGCCCGTCGTCCCGCGCCCCGGCCGACACGGCGATCGCGGCCCAACCGCCCACCGCCACGCTACCGCCATCCCCCGAGTCGAGCCCCGAGCGGAATCGGAACGACACTGTGCGCGCTGGGACGAACCCGGAACCGGCTTCGGTTTCCGCCCCGGTAGCGCGCCCGACCGTTGATTCCACGCCCGCAGCGTCATCTGCCGCCGCCGCGCCAGCGGTGAACCTGCATGCGCTGCCGGCCGGGACCGAAGTTCGCGCGCTGCTCCAGGATTCGATCTCGTCCCTCAAAAATTCTGCCGGGCAGACCGTGACTGCGCTCATCTCGGGCGACCTTCGCTCGCCCGACGGGCGGACCCTGGTACCGTCGGGTTCCGCGATCCGGCTCTCCATCACGCGCCTCAAGCCCGCCCGCACGCGAAGTGCGGCGGACGGCGAGCTCGAGTTGCGCGCCGACAGCATCGTCGTGGCCGGACGGGCCTACCCGGTCCGGGCCGAACTGCAGCCGGTGCCGCACGAGTTGAACGGAAGAGGGGTGACGGCCGGCGAAGCGGAAAAGGTCGCGGCCGGAGCGGCGGTGGGTGCGGTGGCGGGTGGGGTGATCTCGGGCGAGGCCAAGGGCGCGGTGATCGGCGGTGTGGTCGGGGCCGCCGGTGGGGCGGTCGTCGCGGCCCAGACCGCGAGCCGCGACGTGGTAGTCACGCCGCGGACGCTCCTCATTCTGAAACTGACGGCGCCGTTCGTCCGGAGCGACGCCCGCTAGCGTGCGTTTCGGCTAGGCCTGTGCGTCCTCCTCGTCCTCGCTCCGCATGGACGCCACCGCGGCGCTGACGTCGCACGCGAGGGTGCGCTCCCGCCGCAACGTCTCGACCAGTGCCTCGCCCTGCTTGATCTGGTACATCAGGGCCCCCGACCGCTCGATCACGTGCTCGACCACGGCCCGCTGCGCCTGCAGGGATTCCACGGTGGACCGCACCTCCAGCGCCAGCGCTTCCGCGCGAGCCAGCCGCTGCTCCGTCCGCTCGAGCTGCCGCCGGCGCGCCTCGAAGCCGTGCAGCGATTCCTCCGCGGACTTGAGCTGGGCGCGGGTCTCCTCCAGCAGCTCGTGGGTGTCCTCGATCTCGTGGCGCGCCGCGCCGATGGTCTGGGCGTGCTCCACCGACCGCTCCGCCAGGTCGAACACGTGCTTCACCTGCGCCTCGATGGCGTCCACCGCGCCCTGGCGAGCCAGCGTCTGCTCCAGGCCCCGGGCGGCCTCCGACTGCGCCGACTCCCACTGCCCCAGCAGCTCCTCGAAGTGCGCGACCTGGCGCTCGATCGGCTTGAGGGCGTCGGCCCGTGACCCGAGCTCGCTCGACAGGCGGTCGAGGCCGCCGGCCTGGCCTTCCGCCTTCTGCAGCATCCCCCCGATCCGGCGCGAAAGATCCTCGAGCCGCTGGGCGGCGTCGGCCGACTCCTGCCGAAGCGTGGAGGCACGGCTCAGGTGGTCCGTGGCCTTGTCGAGCGCACCCTGGCGCTGCTCCAGCTCCTCGCCGAGGAGACGGATCCGCTCCTCCAGCTCGTCGAGCTGCGTGGTGCGGCCCTCGAGCGCCCGTACCGAGCCGTCCACGGCGTCCACCCGCCGCTCGGCCGCGCCGACCGACGCCACGACCTCGGCAATCGTATCGGCGACGCTGTGGGCCTCCTCCGCCTGTCCCGCGAGCTGGGTGAAGCGCCCCTCGGCTCCGTCCATCCGGACCCGGAGACCCTCCGCCCGATCCTTGAGCTCCGCGCTCAGGGTGCCTAGGTCGGCCAGGCGGCGGTGCACCTCGTCCACCAAGGCGCCACGGGCCGCGATCTCGCTCATCGCTTCGCGGACCTGCTCGACCTCGAACCGGATCCGCTCCACCGCCGGCTCCATGGCGCGAAGCTCCTTCACCTGCGCCTCCACCTTGCGCGTCCAGCCGTCGGTCGTCGTGAGCCAATTCTGGGTTTCGACGTGGCCCTCGCGCACGCGCGCCATCTCGCTCTGGGCCAGGCGCATCTGCTCCAGACCGTCGTCCATCATTTCCTGGGTGCCGGTCAGCGTGGCGAGCTGCCGGACCGCCTCGTCGAGCTGCGGCTTGAGGCTCTCGACCCGCTGCATCCGCTCGGCGGTATCGCCGGCGAGCGTCTCGAGGTGCTCGGCGTTCTCGCGCATGACGGCGATCCGCCGCGCCTCCTCGGCCAGCCGCACCAGCTCCTGCGACAGCCCCACGGCCTGCTCGGTGAGCCCCCGCACCTGCGCCTGGACCGCCGCCGCCCCCTGGCTGGCCGCGTCGAGCACGGCGAACCGGGCCTCGCACTCCTTCACCGCGCCCCGGAGGTCGGCCACGCGCTCGCTGACGGCGTGCAGGCCGCGGTTCTCCAGCTCGAAGCCTTCGCTGCTCTTCCGCATCTGCTCGCGCAGGTCGACCAGCGCCTGCCGCGCGGACTGCTGGGCCGTCTCCGCCTCCTGCTGGGCGGTCTGCAGCTCCTCCGAGCGCGCCATCACCTTCACGTGGAGCGACTGGACGTCGCCGATCTTCGCCTCGATGGCGCCGAAGCGCCGGATCTGCTCCTCCTGACGGCGGAGCCAGGTATCGAGCTCGCGGTCCATCACGGTCAGCTTGCCGATCTGGCCGGCGGCCCGGTCCACCGCCTCGCGCTGCTGCTCGAGCGACGTGGTCTTCTGGGCCAGGTGGTCGGCCAGGGCCTTGAGCACGGCCAGCTGGTGCTGCACGCCGGGAATGGACTCCGTCGCCTGGGTGAGCGGATCGAGCGACAGCTCGACCGTCTGCAGCCGGCGCTCGGTCTCCTCGAGCTTGCCCGCCGCGGTCTGATGCTCCTGGTCGATCGCCTCGAGGCGGGTGGTGGTGTGGCGGTGGGCGCGGAGAGCGTCGTCGTGCTGCGCGCGGATGCGGCCGACCCCTTCCGACATTTCGGCGATCTGCCCGCGCAGCTCTTCCGCCTCGGACCGGAGCACCGCCACCGGACCTTCGAGGCTCAGCACCCGCTCCACGTCGTCGCGGACCTGGAGCGCACCCTCGACCTGATGGCCGAGGTCGCCCAGGCGATGCTGGATCCCGTCGATCTGCTCGCTGGCGGCCGTAAGCCGGTCCGCCTGCTGCTCCGCCTCCGCCAGCCGCCCGCCCAGTGCCTCGAGGCCAGCGACCTGAGCCTCGACGGCCACGCAGCGCTCACGAAGCGTCTCCAGCTCGGCCGACCGCTCCAGCACCGGCGACAGCTGGCGCAGCTGCTCCGCCGCGGCCTCGGCCCGCGCGACGAGGGCCTCCAGTGCGGCGGCGACGTTCGTCCCGCTTTCGTCCAGGGCCACCACGGACTCGTCGTTGCGGCGGCGGCCTTTCAAGAACGTGACCATGGGCTCACTCCAGGAAGAGCGCGGAAGGTTCGATCGGATCGGATTGCGCGCGGTGGCGAAGAAGCTAACACGAGGTGGACGGCGCGACGCAGTGCAACGGATGTGCCTATCCGCGCGAACTGAAGTGAGTGCGTCGGCGAGTGTCGATATCTCCGGCGCAACCGTTTGCGGAGACGAAGGATGGGGCAGTGGCATTGGGCGGGGCGGCCCGGCCCTGAACGCCGCACCGACGAAGCCGTATCGCGACCTGCGGGGGGTTCTGGCAGGTCGCGGGACGAGCTCGGAAGTGTCCTTGAATGGTGGCGCCGGCTCGGTCGCCGCCGTGACATGGCTCACGTCGCTTTCCCCGTCCACAGGCTAACATGGGTCTGCACGCGTTGCCCCAACTAGGATGAGGAGGACACCATGGAAAGCCGTAAGACCTGGGATCAGGAGGACAAATGGTGGGAGCAGAATTTCGCCTCCCGCCCCTATGCCTCTGGACGTGGATATGAGGACTTCCGGCCGGCCTATCGGTATGGGTACGAGTCCGGTGCGGATCACATGGGCAGGAGTTGGAACGAGGTGGAGTCGGACCTGCGGACCGGGTGGGACAAGTACGAGAACCGGCCAGCCGGCGGCTCGTCGTGGGAGAATGTGAAGGATGCCGTGAAGGACGCCTGGCACCGCATTACGGGCCAGCACGACATGGACACGGACAAGTTGAGCCAGGCCGGCAGTGGCCGTCAGCGGGGATAGCAGGCAACAGCGGGTGGATACGACCGAGCGGGCAGGAAATGAGCTGGACGGGAAGTAAATGCGTTAGATTGGAGTGGGTAGTCGACCTATACGAGCGAAGCCGAGCAGTTGCAGCACGCAACACCAGCGGGGCCCGGGCGATCACACGCTCGGGCCCTTCTGGCGCGTGGGCCTAGGCGGCCTGGGTGGCGTGGCGCTCCAGTTCGTGTATGCTCTCGTCATCGAGCCGGAGCAGCGCCGCGGCCGTGTTCTCTTCGAGGTGCTCGACCTTGGAAGTGCCCGGAATCGGAAGCATCACCGGGGAACGGCCCAGGAGCCACGACAGCGCAACCTGCGACGGCTCCGCGTGGACCCGCCGGGCGACGCGGGCCAGCGGACCGCCCGGGGCGGCCAGACCGCCGGTCGCCAACGGGAACCAGGGGATGAAAGCAATTCCCTCGGCCTCGCAGTAGGCCAGCACGTCCTCGCTCTTCCGATTGGTGAGATTATAGAGGTTCTGGACGCTGACCACGTCCACGATCTTCCGCACCGCCGTCAGTTGCTCGATGCTGACCTCGGAGAGTCCGATGTGGAGATCTTGCCCTCCTCCTGGAGTCGGGCCAGTGCGCCGATCTGGTCCTCCATGGGCACCTTGGGATCGATGCGATGGAGCTGCAGGAGGTCGAGCCGTTCGAGGCGAAGCCGTTCGAGGCTTCCTTCCACCTGGGCCCTGAGATAGGCAGGGTGGCCGTCCTCCGCCCATTTGTTCGGGCCGGGCCGGCGGAGGCCGGTCTTGGTGGCGATCACGAGGTCGCGGGGATACGGATGGAGCGCCTCGGCGATGAGACGCTCGCTGACGTCGGGTCCGTAGGAATCCGCGGTGTCGATGAAATTGATACCGAGCTCCGCACAGCGCCGCAGCACACGGAGAGCCTCCTCATGGTCCTCCGGCGGCCCCCAGACTCCCTTGCCAGTGAGCCGCATAGCCCCGAAGCCGAGCCGGTGCACTGCCAGGTCTCCGCCGATGTCGAAGGTGCCGCTCTGGACCGCGGGACGTAACTGATCATCCATGCGTGTACCACTCCTGAAGCAGAGTCCCGCGAGCGGGGTGACCGATCACGGTGCGAACCGCAAAGGTGCCATGTGGGCGCCGCCAAGGCGGCGATCTGGATCACACGTCCGGATATATTCAACGCGATACTTCAACGAATGGTTTCCGTGATCCTGCACACGATCCGCCGCGCGCCGCCGGTCGCCCTCGTGCACTTCGCGCTGCTGCTCCTCGCCGCGCCCGCGGTGGCCCGCGCCCAGACCACGGCGGACGACCGCGGCGCCCGCGCCATCTTCGCGGAACTCGTCGGCGTCAACACCACCCACGAGCACGGGAGCACCACCCTGGCCGCGCGCGCCGTCCGGCGCCGCCTCCTGGCCGCCGGCTTCCCGGCCACGGACGTCGTGATCGCGGGCCCGCACCCGGCCCGCCAGAACCTGGTGGCGCGCCTCCGAGGCTCCGGCGCCCGCAAGCCGATCCTGCTCCTGGCGCACCTCGACGTGGTCGAGGCGCGGCGCGAGGACTGGTCGCTGGACCCGTTCACACTCACCGAGCAGGGTGGCTACTTCTACGGCCGGGGCACGAGCGACATCAAGAACATGGCCGCCATCTTCGTGCAGACGATGATCCGGCTCAGGCGCGAGAAGGTCCCGCTCGGCCGGGACCTGATCCTGGCGCTCACCGCCGACGAGGAGGGCGGCGACGACAACGGCGTGCAATGGCTGCTCGCCAACCGTCGGCCGCTCATCGACGCCGCCTACGTGATCAACGGCGACGGTGGCGACCCCGTGATGCGGGACGGCCAGGTCTACG
>JBBQDU010000055.1:0-14204 GCA_038320055.1 Gemmatimonadales bacterium
CTGGCGGCGGACTCGACGCCGGTTCGCGCGTACAACGCCGGCAACGCCTACTACCGGACGCGGCGCTACGAGGTGGCGGCGGCCCGGTACCGCATCGCCGCGACCGGCCCGGCCGCGATCCGGCAGCCGAGCGTCTTCAATCTGGGCAACGCCCTCGTCCGCGCGGCCGAAGAGGCGCCCGAGCGGGGACAGCTCCTGCTGGACGCAGTCGAGGCCTATGAGGAAGCGCTCCGGCTCGAGCCCGGCGACCAGGACGCCAAGTGGAACCTGGAGCTCGCGCTCCAGCGGCTGGAGGAAGACCGGATGGCCGGCGGCTCGTCGGGGCGCGGCCGGGCGGCGGACTACGGCCGGGGCAACATGAACGTCCCGGGGTACGAGGGGAATCCGGACGCGGCGTCCGGCGCCATGGCGGGCGGCGGTTTCGGCGCGGGCGAGGGGGAATCGGTCGATGAGCTCGATGCGGACGAGGCCCGGCAACTGCTGGAGGCGGTCCAGCGCGAGCAGCTCGCCACCCATGAGGGACGGCCGATGCAGAAGGGGCCGACGGGCGATCGGGATTGGTGATCGCCTGACCTCTTGCGCCGGCCCGTCGGATTGCGTAGACTCATTTTCACAACCGAAGCCCGTGGTAATTTGCGGCCTATTGCAGCCACGTTAAACAAATGCTAAAAAGCCTCGCGTCCCGAGTGTCTTTTTGGCACCGGGCGCTTTTCGTTGTTGGCCGGTGTCGATGGATGGCGGGTGGGCGGGGCAAGAAAGATCCGACATGTCCACCGTGCTCGACTCGCCGTCGGCCCCGTCCGCCGACGACGCGCTCATCGCCCGCCAGGGCCCGCGTCCGCTGCCGCTCGTGTGCAAGCTGTGCGACACGCCCCATCCGGCGTCCGCCTCCGCCACCTGCGAGGAGTGTCTCGGCCCCCTGGAGCCGGCCTACGATCCCACCCGCTCGCTTCCCGACGCGTCCGCCATCGCCGCCCGCCCCCGATCGATCTGGCGCTACCGCGAGTGGCTCCCGTTCGAGGACGAGCCGGTCGTCTCGCTCGATACCGGCTTCACGCCGCTGCTCGACTCGCCCGCGCTGGCCCGCCGCCTTGGTGTGGCGCGCGTGTGGGTAAAGAACGACGCCGTCTCGCATCCGTCCCTCAGCTTCAAGGATCGCGTCGTCGCCACCGCCCTCAACGCGGCGCTGGGACTCGGCCTCGACACGGTCGGTTGCGCCTCGACGGGCAACCTGGCCAACGCCGTCGCGGCGCAGGCCGCGCGCGCGGGTCTGCCCGCCTGGATCTTCATCCCGCACGATCTCGAGCTGGGCAAGGTGGTGAACACCGCGGTCTTCAACCCGCGGCTCGTGCGGGTCCGCGGCACCTACGACGATGTGAATCGCCTCTGCTCCCAGGTGGCGGACCGCTACGGTTGGGGGCTCGTCAACATCAACCTCCGCGGCTACTACGGCGAAGGCTCGAAGACGATGGCGTTCGAGATCGCCGAGCAGCTCGGCTGGCGGCTGCCGACGGCGGTGGTGGCGCCGATGGCGGGTGGGTCGCTGCTGACGAAGCTGGAGAAGGGATTCCGCGAGTTCACCGAGGCGGGCCTCGTCTCGGGCGCTGCGCCGAGACTCTACGGCGCCCAGGCGTCGGGCTGCGCGCCGATCGTGCATCTGGTCGAAGGCGGGGGTGACACGCTCGTGCCGGTGGTACCGGACACGATCGCGCGGTCCATCGCCATCGGCAATCCGGCCGACGGTCGCTTCGCCGCCGCCGCGATCCGCCGTACCGGCGGCTGGGCGGCCGGCGTCAGCGAGGCGGCCCTGGTGGACGGCATCAAGCTGCTGGCGGAAACGACGGGCGTGTTCACCGAAACGGCCGGCGGCGTCACGGTGGCCGCCGCGCTGGCCCTGGCGGAGAGCGGCCGCCTCCAGCCCGAGGACGAGTTGGTGTTGTGCATCACTGGAAACGGACTCAAGACCGTCGAAGCTCTCCAGGGCGCGCTGCCCGAGGCCCCGGTCATCTCACCACGTATCCGCGATCTGGAGGCTCTTCATGGCCGTGACCTTTAGCCTGCCCACCGTGCTGGCCCGCCTGGCGGACGGGCAGGCTACCATCGACGCGACCGGCGCCACGCTCGGCGACGTCGTCGCGCAGATCGCCGGGCGCTACCCGCGCCTAGCGCCGCGGCTCCGGGATGAGACGGGCGGCCCGTATCCGTTCGTGACCTACTATCTGAACGACGAAGACATCCGGTTCCGGAACGGCTTCGCGACGCCGGTGGCCGAGGGGGACGAGATCACCGTCGTGGCGGCGATCGCGGGAGGCTGACCGCCCAAGGCGGAAGCCCCGGCGCGCTCAGTACTGCTCGATCAGCGCCTTCGCCAGCATCTCCAGCCCCCGCTGCCACACGGGGCGCCGCCGCCACTCCTCGAGCCGCACCTCGCGCGAGCGGGTGAAGTCGGTCTCGAGGCCCGCCGCGATGGCTTGGGCCAACCCCGCGTCGGCGATCCCGACCACGTTCTCCTCGTTCAACTCCATACTCCGCTCGTCCATGTTCGCCGAGCCCACCACGGACCACGCGTCGTCCACCGTGACGTTCTTCGCGTGCATCATCGCGGGCTGGTATTCGAAGATGCGCACCCCGGCGGCGAGCAGCTCGTCGTAGTAGGAGCGGCCGGCCAGCTGCACGGGAACGGCGTCGGTGTGGTTGCCCGGGATGAGGATGCGGACGTCCACGCCCGCGCGGGCGCGCTCGATCACCGCCGTCCGGAGGCGGTGGTCGGGAATGAAGTACGAATTGCACACCCACAGCCGGCGGCGCGCGGCGGTGAAGCTCAGCCAGAACAGCAGGCGCACCGGCTGCTCGCTATCCGAGGGCGAGCTGGCCACCGTGACGCCGCAGGGGCCGGGCCCAGGCTCGGTCGGGGGGAAGAAGCGGCTGTCGGCCAGGACCTCGCCGGTGCAGTAGACCCAGGAATCGGCGAACGCCGACTGGATGCCGCAGACGAGCGGTCCGGTAAACCGCGTCATGTTGTCGCGCCACTCGTGCTCGGTCCGCACGTCGCCGTCCCACTTCTTGGAAACCGCCGCTCCCCCGGTGAACGCGACCCGCCCGTCGATCACGATGGCCCGGCGGTGGGTGCGGCGGTATATGCGGACGAGGTGCGGCAGGCCGAGCTTCCGGAACTGCTCCACCCGGACGCCGGCGCGCTTCAGCTCCTCCACGTGGGCGGCTTTCAGCTTGAACGAGCCGAACCAGTCCACCAGCAGGCGGACCTCGACGCCCGCGCGCGCGCGCTCCATGAAGGCATCCATGAACCGGCGGCCGATCTCGTCCGGCTCGAAGATGTAGACCTCGAAGTTGATGGTGTCCCGCGCGGCGCGGATCGCCTCGAGCATGGCGGGATAGAACGCGTCGCCGTTCTGCAGCAGCGTCACCTCGCCGCCCCGGAAGACCGGATCGTTGAGGACCGCGGCCGCCGCGTGGACGAACTCGTCGCTGCCCGGCTCGACGTCGGGGCCGAGGGTATACTCGGGCTGCTTCCAGTCGGGCAGGAACAGCGCGCCGATGACCGCGACGAGCGCGATCACTCCGATGCCCATCAGACCCCACGCCCACCATGGGAAGTGCGTTCCGAACAGGTCGCTCATGCGGCCCTCACGGGTGAAGCTCGACGCGGGCGAGCAGGGGATGATGGTCGGAGCCGAAGACCGTCGGGCCGCGGTCCCGGGGGTGCTCGTCGAGCCGCTCCACCTCCGCGTGCGCGATCCGGCCGGCGCGGTCGCGGACGAGGATGTAGTCGAGCACCAGCCGTGGCAGCGCGTGAAAGGTGTGTCGCCATGGCGGGGTCACAGGCGGCACACCGGTGGCGAAACCCGCGTCCTGCAGCAGGCCCCAGGTGAGCTCGCGCCGCCCGCGCCCGAGATTGAGATCGGCGCCGAGGACGACGAGATCGCCGGCCACGTGGCCGAGCAGATACTCCGTCTGGGTGGCGCGCCCCGCCACGCCGAGCCACGCGTAGCCCGGCGGCCCTCGCGGGTCGAGATGGGCGCTGACCACGTGCATCGGCCCGCCCGCGAGGGTCAGGGTGGCCACCACGGGCACCCGGCGCTGCAGCACGAGCGGCAGCTCGACCGCCACCGGGTCGGCGAGGGGCAGGTCGGAGAGGACGGCGTTGCCCCGGTCGCTCCGGCCGACGCCGTTCCGCATCGACGGGACATAGCGGAGGTTGAGGCCGAGCGCGTGGGCGGTCTCCACGATGTCGGCGCGTGTGCGCTTCCGCGGCGCGATGCCCCCCGCGGCCCGGCGACCCACGCGGCCGGCGGCGCGGGCGGGCACGCTGTCGTCCGCCCGGTAGGCCTCCTGCACGAGTGCCACGACCGGCATGCCTGTGGTCTCGCGGACCCGGGCGATCACCTCGTCGAGCCGGCCCCGCCCGATCCAGCAGTTCCAGCTTACGACGGCGATGCCCGCCACCGCGACGGCCGGCGGGCCCGCGAGATCGAGCGCAATGGGGGCCCCCACATTGGCGCGCCAGGCATCGAGGCGATCGCTGCCCTCGACGCCGCGCCACGGCACGATCTCGATGCCGCCCGGCGACGGAGCCGGCACGGCCTTAGACACGGGCCACCAGGCACCGCTCGGAATCGATCCGCCTCCTGCGGTCGGTGCCGGCCATGCGTGCGCTCCCCGGAGTGAGGCGTGGCCACGACTACAAAAATGATGTTGGTCCGTCGAACGTAGGTCCCGCCCCCGGCCGCCGGATGTGACTGCGGTCACGCTCGCCTGGAGCTTGGAGCGCGGCCGTGTACATTCCACCTCCGCGCCGGCCACCGCCGGCGCGGCCCCAGCGACCGACTTTCCGGAGCACCCGACCGATGAAGGCAAGCGACATCCGCCGCGGGCATATCCTGATGATCGACGGCCAGCCGTGCCGGGTGATGGACTTCCAGCACCGCACGCCGGGCAATCTGCGCGCGTTCGTCCAGGTCCGGCTCAGAAACCTGACCAGCGGCAACACCTTCGACACCCGGCTGAGCGCCACCGAGTTCGTCGAGGACGCGCGCCTGGACACCAAGGATATGCAGGTGATGTATCGCGACGGCAACGGCACCCACGTCATGGACTCCCAGACCTACGAGCAGTATACGCTCGACGACGAGATCACCGGCGAGCAGGGCGCGTGGCTCGACTCGGGCATGAACTTCCAGGCGGAGTGGCTGAACGGCCGCCCGATCGCCATCCTGCTGCCGGCCACGGCGGAGCTCGAGGTGGTGGAGACGGCGCCGACCATGAAGACCGCCACCAAGACCGCCAGCAGCAAACCGGCCAAGCTGAGCAACGGGATGACGATTCAGGTCCCCGAGTTCATCGGCGAAGGCGAGCGGGTTCGGGTCAATCCCCGCGAGGGGACTTACCTGGAGCGCGCCAAGTAGGCGACCCGCTCGGTCGCGCCCGCCCGGTGCGCCTCGTGGCGCTGGCCGAGGGCGGACTCGTGCTGGCGGCGCTGGCGCTGGGCGCGTGGACCGGTGTGGCGCCGTTTGCCGCGGTGGGGCTGACCTGGGGCGGCCTGGGGTGGGGGATCGCCGCTACGGTCCCGCTGCTCCTGGGGCTCCGATGGTGTCTCCAAACTCCGCTGCCACCGGTGGTGCGGCTCGTCGGCGTCGCCCGGACGCGGATCGCCCCGCTGTTTGCCGGGAGCACGTTGCTGGACCTGGCCCTCGTTTCGGCCCTGGCCGGCCTGGGCGAGGAGCTGCTTTTCCGCGGCATCATCCAGACCGCGCTCGGTGTTCACCTGCCGCACGGTGTGGCGGTGGTGCTCACGGCGGCGCTGTTTGGCCTCGCGCACTGCATCACTCCCACCTACGCCGTGCTAGCCACGCTCGTCGGCGCCTACCTCGGCTGGACCTTCCTCGCGAGCGGGAATCTGCTGACTCCCATCGTGGCGCACGCGCTGTACGATCTCGTCGCGCTCGCGCTCCTGGTACGTGTGAAACCGGAGCCCCTCTCGTCCGTCCTGTAACGACGGGCCAGCGGCCGCCGGCCCGCATCCCACCTCGTTGCACCGCGCCGGGAGCGACCGCATGCCCCTGATCGACACGTACCCTCCGGGAACGTTCTGCTGGGCGGAGCTCGGTACGTCCGACGCCTCCGCCGCCACCCGATTCTACACAACCCTCTTCGGCTGGAGCGCCGAAGGCCGGCCGACGGGATCGGTGGCGGTCTACACCGTGCTGCATTCGCTCGGGCGTTCGGTGGCGGCGCTCTACCGGCGGGACGCGGGGCCGCACGGCCCGCCGCACTGGCTCTCGTACATCGCCGTCACCAGCGCCGGCGCGGCCGCCGAGCGCGCCAGGGGGCTCGGCGGGGCGGTGCTGATGGAGCCATTCGATGTCCTGGATGTGGGGCGGATGGCGATGGTGCAGGATCCGTCGGGGGCGGTGGTCGCGCTGTGGGAGGCGCGCTGCCACGCGGGCGCCGGCGTCTCCGGAGAGCCGAACTCCATCTGCTGGCACGAGCTCCTGACGACCGACCCGGCCAGGGCGCAGGCCTTCTACGGCGGCCTGTTCGACTGGGACACCCACGCGCCGCAGCCGTGCGTCGAACGCACGCTGTTCAGCGCCGCCGGCGCTCCGCGGGGTGGGATGGCCGCGATCGCGCCGGCGTGGGGTGTGGTGCAGCCGCACTGGCTGGTTCATATCGGCGTGCGCGACTGCGATGGCGCTACGGCACTGGCCCAATCGCTCGGCGGCACCGTGCGGGTGCCGCCGGCGGACGCGGACGGCGTCGGACGTCGCGCCGTGCTCGCGGATCCCGAGGGAGCGGTGTTCGCTGTGGCCACCCCACTTCCTGCGGCGAGGCCGGTGGCGGGCTAGATTGCGCGCATGAACGCCATCGACGCGATCCACCGGCGGATCTCGGTCCGCCGGTTTCGTTCCGACCCCGTGTCCCGGGAGACGATCGCGACCCTCCTCGACTGCGCGGTACGGGCGCCCAATCACAAACTGACCGAGCCGTGGCGGTTCGCGGTGCTCACGGGAGCCGCCCGGGGGCACCTCGCCGAGCTCCGGGCGACCCATCGCCTCAAGCGGTATGCCGATCCCGGCTCCGACGAAGCGCGCGCGGGCGCGGGCAAGATGCGCCGGGAGACCGCGGAGACGCCCGCGTTCATCATCGTGATGTGTACCGTGAATGCCGACGAGCTGACCCGCGAGGAGGACTACGCGGCCGCGATGATGGCGACGGCCAATCTGATGATCGCCGCGGAGTCGCTCGGCCTCGGCACCTACCTCAAGACCGGGGGTATCATGCGCGACCCCGGCGTGGGTGCGCTGGCGGGGCTGCAGGAGGGACAACGCGTCGTGGCTATCGTGAGCCTCGGGTACCCGGCCGAAGAGTCGGCACCCCACCGGCGGCGCCCAGCGGCCGAGCTGACCAGGTGGGTCGAGGCATGAGGGGCCGCCAGTCCAATGCTTTATCATTGCAGTCCCGGGTTCGCCGCCAGGTCGGCACTACGTCCCCCGGCGGCACCCGCACTCTCAGGAGGATGTGGCCGTGAAACCCCGCCGTAGCAGTCTCGTGATCGCCGCCCTGGTTGCCGGGGCGTTTTCTCCTCTCGTGGCGCAGGAGCCGGTGCAGGCTCCCGATACGGCGCAGGGCTATGCGCCACCCGCTCCACCGAGCTCGTCCGTCGCTCCGACCCCTGCCACCGCCCCGGCGGCCCCGACCGCCGCACCCGCACCGGCCGCCGCACCCGCGGTCCCTGTATCCCCGACGGCCGGCCGCTCGGTGGCCGAGGTCCTGGGATTCGTCGACGTGATTCCGGTCCGGAGTCCGGAGCGCATCCGCCAGGAGCTCGAGGCGGCCAAGGCCGCGGGGCGGGAAGCACAGGCGCGGATGTCGGAGGCCAGCTCGCGGCGGGCGCAGACCAAGTCAATACTCGAGGTCAAGAAGCGGGAGATCTCCACTGCGGACGCCCGCGTCAAGCTTGCGGACAAGCAGAAGCAGGAAGCGGAGAAGACCACGCTGGAGGCCGAGAAGAAGGTGCTCGAACGGCAGAAGGATTTCCTGGAGCGGCGCGAGGCACTGCACGCTGCGGAGATGGACCAGGCCAAGGCGGCGAAAAAGCTGGCCGACTCGGAGCAGTCGGCGCTGGAGCTGGAGGAGCAGCTGGCCGGCCGGCGCAACGAGCGCGCGAAGGTCGCGGGCGTCGATGCCACGGCCACCTTGCGTCACGACGAAGTGATCCGCGAGCTGGAGCGCAAGACACTCGAGGCCCAGCGCCAGCGGGCCGAAGCGGCCAAGGACGTCGCGTCCCGCGATCAGGACATCGCCAAGCGGCGGCTGGACCTGTATCAGGCGCAGACGGCGGCCAGCGGCGCGCACTGAGGCGCCGGCCGCGCAGCGCACGATCCGCTACAAACTGGACGCACGAAGGGGGTATGCCGCTCGGCATGCCCCCTTCGGTTTGCCGACCCGGGCGCCTAGAGCTGGCGCGCCGGCACCGGATCGTTCGCCGGCGAGTGCGCGGTCTGGCGCCAGGCTTCCTCGACGTTCCGGTTCACCTGCTCGACGATGTCGGCGCGGGCGGAGAGCCCCTCCTCCTGGAGGTAGCGCACCACCGAGGCGGGGACCAGATTGTTGAGGCGCATGACGGCCTCGGTGTAGTCGCGGTAATGCTGATGCGCCAGCTCGGCCACTTCCTGGTCGTCGAGCGCCAGTGCCGTGGTGTGCAGCATGACGTAGCTGATGTTGGCCAGGTTGAACGCGGTGAAGTCGTCACGCAGGTTCTTCGGGAGGCCCTCGCCCCGCACCCGGTCGATCAGCCCCGCCGCCAGTCCCGCGGCCACGGCGCCGGCGCGCTTGACGCTTTCGACGACCCCGCCGGCCTTCCGCCGGTCGCTGAGGGAGCGAAGGTCGGACAGGTGGTGCTCGATCTTCCGATGGATCCGGCCCAGCTCCGTCTGGACTTCCGGATACTCCTTCAGGTCCGTCAACTGGCTGTTGACCGCCTTCTCGATGTGGTCCTCGAGCGCGAGCATATCGGTGATGTAGCTGTTCAAGGCTTCATTCTTGTCGCGTGCCACGTCTACCTCCAGGAGCTGTGGGGACACGGGCGTCGGGTTGCCCGCCCAAAGACCACATAATGCACTCCGCGCGCCTTCCCGTCTGTGGGGAGCATCACCTCGGAACGGAGCAATGCCTCGCGTGACGTTCTACATCGGTGCCCACACCATCGACACCGGCGGGATCCATATGGCCGTGCGGCGCGCGGCCGGAGCCAGCGCGAACGCGCTCCAGATCTTCACGGCCATCCCCAAGTACTATGGCGACAAGTCCTCGATCCGGCCCGAGCGGGTGGAGCGGTTCCGCGCGGCGCTCGCGGCCGCCGGGATCGAGCCGTCCAACGTGATCGTGCACGCCGCCTATGTGCTGAACACCGCCACCGCCGACGACGCCAAGTGGGGTCGTGCCGCCGCGGGGCTGGCCAAGGAGCTGGAGCGCTCCACGGCGCTCGGCGTCGGGGGGGTCTGCTTCCACCCCGGTGCTGCCACCGACGGCGACCGCGAAGCGGCGGTCGGTCGCGTGGCGCGCGCCATGACCCAGGCGCTCGAGAGCGTGGCGGGCCCCACCAAGTTGCTGGTGGAGAACACGGCCGGTGCGGGGACAACCGTCGGCCGGACCCCGGAGGAGGTCGGCGCCATTCTCGCGGCGCTGCCCGCGCCGCTCCGCACGCGTGCCGGCTACGGACTCGACACCTGCCACCTCTTCTCGGCGGGACACGACATCCGCGCGTCGGCCGCGGCGCTCGGCGCGGTGCTCGACCGGTTCGAGGCGGCCGCCGGGGGGCCACCGTCGTTCTTTCACCTGAACGACAGCGCGGGCACGCTCGGCTCGAACAAGGACCGGCACATGCTGATCGGGGAGGGGGCGCTGGGCGTCGCCCCGTTCGAGTGGCTGCTGCACGACCCGCGGAGCGAGGGCATCCCGTTGATCCTGGAGACGCCGCAGGAGCGGCCGGACGTGGCCGAGGACGACCCCGCGCCGGATCCCTGGGACGAGCGGATGATCTCGCTGCTGCGTGAGCTGGGGGAGGGCTAGCGTCGGGCGTGTGCGCGGTTCTTGCACAGGCGAGCGGACGTCCGGCATTCCCACCCCGCGTCCGGGAGCGACCCATCAGCGCCAACCTGCCGCCCGCCAACGAGGTACCTTCTACCGGCATGCCCCGGCGGCCGTTTCTCGTCGCCCTCGCGGCCACGGCGTTCCTCGCCGCGGTGGAGTTCACCCCGTCGCAGGCGCTGGAGACACCGCCGCTTTCCGCGGTGATCGGTGCAGGAGTCCCGGCGCACGCCCGGGCGGCAGCCGCGCGTGAACATCCCGTGGACAGCGCCCGGCTCGAGCGGGAGGTCGTCTCGCGTCTCGACTACCGGCCCCTGGCCCTCCTGCTCGGCCGCCGGAACGGCGATCCCGAGACGGCGACCCGGATCGCGCGGGCGATCATCAAGGAATCGGCACGGCTGCAGGTGGCGCCGAGCCTGCTGACGGGCGTGCTGCTGACGGAGAACGCGCGGCTCGAGCCCCGGACGGTGAGCAGCCAGGGCGCGATCGGTCTCATGCAGGTCATGCACTTCCACGCGGGCGAATTCGACTGCGAGTCGGCCGACCTCCGAAACGTCGAGTCGAACATCTGCCACGGCGCGCGGGTGTTCGGGCGGTATCTGGAGCGCACCGGCAACGTGAAGCGCGCGCTGCTGCGCTACAACGGCTGCGTCGCCAGCGCGAACACGCCGAACTGCCACCGGTATCCGGCGAAGGTCATCCGGGCGGCGGGGCAGGTGCGTCGCGATCTTCTGTCGTATGCGAATGTGCTGGAGTAGAACTAGATCCCCAGCAGGTCCTTCAGCGCCTTCCCCACCTTCCGGCCGAACTCTCCCAACCGCTCCATGAACGGCGCCTCGTGCTCGCGGCAGACTTCCGTGGGCTCGGTGCCGGGCCGGAACCATTCGCGCTGGGTCACCGGACACCACTCGTTGGCCAGTTCCCCGTTGAACGCGTCGATCGTGCGGCGGACCAGCCCGGTGGGCGCGGGCCACGCGGACGGCTCGCGCTCGCGCCAGCCGGCGTTGTAGAAGGCAGCCCAGGCCGGCGCCGCCAACCGGGCGCCCGACGCGCCGGGCGCGATGGGGCGGGGCGAGTCATACCCGAACCAGACGGCGGCCACGAGCGTCGGCGTGTACCCGACGAACCAGACGTCGGTGCCGTCGTTGGTCGTCCCGGTCTTGCCGGCGACGGTGCCGCGGACGCCGCGCTCGCGCACCACGCGGCCCGTGCCTCCGTCCACCACCGACTCAAGCATGGACGTGAGCTGGAACGCCTCCGCCTCGCCGAGCACGCGCTCGGTCTTTCGGGCCGGCGCCCGCCACAACACGGCGCCGTCCCCGGCCTCGATCCGGCGCACCAGCGACGGCTCGACCCGGAGGCCGCCGTTGGCGAAGGGCGCGTAGGCCGTGACCAGCTCGAGCGGCGTCACCGCGCTCGCGCCCAGCGCCAGGGCGGGCACCGCGGCGAGCGGACTCCGGATCCCCGCGCGCCGGGCGAGTGCGGCCACCTGGCGCTCGCCGACGGCCTCGCCCAGGCGGATGGTGGCGGCATTGGCCGAGCGCATCAGTGCCCGACGGAGCGTGAGGGGGCCGTCGAACCGGCCGTCGAAGTTGGCGGGCCGCCACACCTGCCCGTGGTCCGAAATCTCGATCGGCGTATCCATCACCACCGCCGCCGGCGTCATCCCGTGCGCCAGCGCCGCGGCATAGACGAACGGCTTGAACGCCGAGCCGGGCTGGCGGCGGGCGGCGAGCGCCCGGTTGAAGCCGCGCGGTACGTAGTGGCGGCCGCCGACGATGACGCGCAGCTCGCCGTTCCGCGGGTCGATGGCCACCAGCGCGCCCTGCAGCGAATCGCGCCGCGCGGTATCGCGCCGGCCGCCCGACGCCGCGCGGGCTCCGCGCTCGATCGCGTCGCCCTGGCGGCGGACCGCGTCTTCGGCGGCGCGCTGCGCCGGTCCGTCCAGGGTGGTGTAGACGGTCAGGTCGCCGACCTGCTGGTCGCCCAGAACGGAGTCCACCACCGAACGCACCGGATCGAGCGCGAACGAGCGGTCGTCCCGCGGCCGCCACTCGGCGGGTGAGAGCCGAAGCGGCGTCCGGCGCGCCCGGGCCGCCAGCGAATCGGACAGGTAGTGCTCCCGCGCCATGACGGCGAGCACCAGATTCCGCCGCACGACGGCTCGGTCCGGATGGCGGCGCGGCGCGTACAGCGACGGTCCGCGCGCCAGTCCGGCCAGCGTGGCGCCCTCCGCGACGGTGAGGCGGTCGACGCTCCGGCCGAACAGATCGCGGCTGGCGGCTTCGACGCCGTAGGCGCCGTTGCCGAGATAGATGACGTTGAGGTAGAGGGCGAGGATCTGCTGTTTCGTCAGCGAGCGCTCGAGCCGGTACGCGAGGTAGATCTCGATCAGTTTCCGGCGGACCGAGCGCTCCGCGGCCAACCGGGGCACGAACGCGTTCCGCACCACCTGCATCGTGATTGTGCTGAACCCCTCGCTCACCCCCGCCTGGCTCACGTTCCGCACCAGAGCACGCCCCGCGCTGCGCCAGTCCACGCCGTGATGGTAGTAGAAGCGCCGGTCCTCGACGGCGATGAACGCCGCACGGACGTGGCGCGGCACCCGGCCCAGCGGCACGTTGATCCGGCGCACGTACTCGAGCCGGCCGAGCATGGCGCCGGAGCGGTCGAGCACGCGGCTGCCCTCGCTGGGGCGAAAGGCCTGGATGTCGGCGACTGAAGGGCAGGCGTCGAAGCCGCAGGTGACGGTCCAGCTCCCGGCGGCCACGACGAGAAACGCCAGCAGGGCGAGCGCCGCGATGCCGATGCGGCGCCCGGACGGCAGGGAAAGCTTCAGCTGACCTGCGGGGCGGAATCCGCGGGATCGGTGCGGCTGTTGCCCTCCCCCTTCGCCTCGCCCTCCCGGCGCCGGCGCTGGAAGCGATCCCAGCGCGACTCGACTTCGTCGCGCACGGTGGCCGCGGCTTCGCGCACGCGCTCGCGGGTCGGGCCGGCGCGCTCGCTCGACAGCAGGAAGGCCGCTACCGCGACGCCGGCCCCCACGGCGAGCACGGTGCCGAGGCTGCCCGATTCATCGTCGCCGTCTTCCATGTCGTCCGCGAAGTCCTCGAGCTCTTCCACCGCCTGATCGTACTTCTTCTTCCCGCTCCGCCGCAGTTTCTCGGCGCCTTCCCGCACGGCGCGGCGCGCGGGACGGCTCCGCTCCTCGAGATCCTCGAGGCCCTCGCCGATGTCCTCCCGGGCGGCGGCTAGGCGCTTCCGGAGCGCACGGCGGGTGTCGTCACCCGGGCTCGGCGCCGCCAGGAGCCCCACGCCGACGCCGAGGACGGTGGCGAGAAAGAGCGTGCCCACCTGACCGCCACGGCCCTGCCTGCGATCCTCTGTGCTCATGCATCCTCCAACCGCCGCCGCGGGGGGCCGGCGAGTGCGTTCGGGAACTCGTGACCGGGCGGAGCCCGGGAGCGAAACATGACGCACTTTAACCTATCGCCGGGGGAAACGAAACATCTTGCATTCCACCACCGCTTCCCGAAAAACGCACCCGATCGGCGGCCGGAACAGGAGGGGCGGCCGGGCTCGATTCGGCAGGCGCCCACCAGGACCGTTACGTGTAAACCGTTGACAATGAGCGACTTGATGCGTAATAATCGCGTCGAACCCGGGGGAGGGCCCGCGCGCGCGGCGGGGAAGCACAGATCTGGCACTTCCAGATCCGCCAGGGCCGGCAATACCTCCCATCACAACGAAGTCCGCGTTCACCCAGGGCCACCTCGGCCCGCGAACGGAATCGAGTGCCGTCATGTATCTCGTCGAGCAGAGGCCGGGCAAGGAGGAGCTGTACAGGACGGGCGACGAGCTCGCCGCGGCCATCCGGAACGGCGACGTGGACATGCACTCGCGGATCTATCACCGGGCCACGTCGAAGTGGATCTCGGTCACCCTGCATCCACAGTACACGGCGATCGTGTCCGACCGTCCCGCCTCGGCGCCGCCCGCGGCGCCCGCGGCGCCGGAGCGTTCGAACTGGAGCTTCTTCAACGATTCGGCCGATGCGCTCGCGGGCGCGAACGACGCCGACGCGAACGGCACGATCG
>JBBQDU010000056.1:0-14098 GCA_038320055.1 Gemmatimonadales bacterium
AGATTGTCGGCGTGGCGGCAGTAGTCGTACAGCGCGAAGACGGCCCGCTTCTTCTCGACCGGCAGAAACCGGCTGGCGAAGTAGAAGCTCCGCGCCCAGACCGCGGTCGCGCGCTCCGCCCGGAGATAGCTCCGCTCGAGCGGCGCGGCGCTCACGTCCGCACCGCCTGCTCCTCGGCCATGCGCTCGACAACAAGGCGGGAGGAGATGAGCACCATCGGGATACCGCAGCCCGGGTGGGTGCTCTGCCCCACGAAGTAGAGGTTCTCGAGCCGAGGGTGCCGGTTGTGCGGCCGGAAGTAGCCGACCTGGTCGATCCCGTGCGCCAGCCCGAACGCCTCGCCCCGGGTGGCGGAGAAGTCGAGCGCGAAGTCGGCCGGCGTGAACGTCCGCCGGGTGACGATGTGGCGTCGCAGGTCCGTCAGACCGAACCGCTCCAGCCGCTCCAGCATGGTGGACTCGAGCCGCGGCCCCTCGACCGACCAGTCGATCTCCCGACCCGGGAGCTGGCTCGGCACGGGCACCAGCACGTAGAGATTCTCGCCGCCGGGCGGCGCCAGGCTGGGGTCGGTCTTGCTGGGGTTGCAGACGTAGAAGGCCGGATCCTCCGGCATGCGGCCGGCGAAGATCGCGTCGCAGGTGGCCCGGAGATCCCGCGGAACCACCAGCGCGTGGTGCGTGAGGTCCGGGTAGCTGCGGTTCACGCCCAGGTACATGAGAAACGCGGAGCAGCTGAAATCGAAGCGGTCGATCCGCGGGTACTTCTCGCCCAGCAGGGTTTCGTAGACGTAGGGCAGATCGGCATTGGCGACTACCAGGTCGGCGCCCCGGCGGGAGCCGTCGGCGAGCCGCACCGCGCTCACGCGGCCGTCGCCGTGCTCGAGCGCCCGGACGTCGCGGCCGTACTCGATCCGCACCCCCATCTCCTCGGCCAGCCGCGCGAGCGCGCGCGGCATGGCGTGCATGCCGCCCATCGGGAAGTAGAGGCCGCCCGCCACCTCCGTATAGGGCAGCAGACCGTAGATAGCGGGCGAGTCGAACGGCGAGAGCCCCAGGTACAGCGACTGGAAGCTGAAGGTGTGCTGCAGCTTCTCCGTCCGGAAATAACGCCGGACGAGGCGCTGCAATCCCTCCATCCCGCGGGCCCGGAGCATCAGGCCGGCGTTCCGGAGATTGAAGAAGTCGCCGCGCCGGTGGACGTTCCGATCGACGAAGCCGTCGAGGCCGATCCGGTAGAGCCGCGCGGTCTCGGAGAGAAAGCGGAGGAACCGCGGCCCCACGCCCGGCTCGATCCGCTCGAGGCCCTCGAGGACGGCGTTGAGCCGGCTGCTGACGTCGAGGGTGGTGCCGTCGGCGTAGTGGACCCGGTAGTTGGGGTCGAGCTGCCGCAGATCGAGGTAGCGCTCCAGCGGCCGGCCCACCTCGGTGAAGAGGGCCCGCAGATAGTCCACCATCAACAGCAGCGTCGGACCCGTGTCGAACCGGAACCCCTCCGACTCCCACAGCCCGCAGCGGCCGCCCGGATGCGCGTGGCGCTCGAGGACGGTGACCCGAAACCCCCGGTGGCGGAGCCGGATGGCGGCCGCCAGGCCGCCGAGGCCCGCCCCCACCACGATGACGTGACGCGCCGGCTCGGCCGGGGTCGAGGGCGAGGCATCGGTGGGGCGCCCAACCGAGAGGGTGGGGGTCATCGTCATTGCAGTGTTCCCTTCTGGAATGCCTCGAGCCCGATTCCGAGGCCGTAGCCTCTGAGAACCCGGGCGTGCGCGTCCGCGCCGGCGCCGCCGATCGCGGCCATCGTCCCGGGCGGCAGCTTGCCGGACAGCGACGCGAGCGCCGGCAGGTTGGCGCGGACGACCGCCGGATCGCTGCTGCTGAATGCCACGCGCTGGGGCGAGAGCTTCCACGCCGCCTCCACCACGTCCTGCACCGGCAGGTCGGCGCCCAGGTAGTGGATGCGCCACCCGTCGTCCTGGACGACGGCCAGCGTGCCGAGAAACCCCCATTCGTGCCGCTCGCCGGGGAGGCAGGCGCCGATCACCAGCGGGCCGGTGCCGCGCGACATCCGGAGGCCGCCCTTGAGCGCGTGGAGCACCACCTCGCTGGCCAGGTGCTCCGCGGCAATGGGGATCTTGCCGAGCGCCCACAGATCGCCGACCGCCTGGGCCAGCGGCATCACGACCTCCTGCGCGAACGCGCGCAGCCCGCGGAGGGCCAGTTGCTGGGCGACGAGCCCTTCGAGCCGCTCCCGGTCGAAGGCGCGGACCGCCTCCATCAGGGCCCCGTGCGGGGACCCGTCGATCGTCCGGGCCTCGGCCTGGGCCAGGACCTCCTCCCGCGAACGAAAGGCCAGATCGCCGATCCGCTCTCCCGCCGCGATCAGGCGGGCGTAGGCCCGGAGCAGCGCCACCTGGTCGGCCGTGTAGGCGCGGTACCCGTTGGGCATTCGGTGCGGACGCACCACCTCGTACCGACGTTCCCACGCTCTGAGGCGCGCCGCGGCCAGGCCGGTCAGCTCGGCCACCTCGTGAATCTCGTAGGTGCGATCGGGTCGGGTCACGGGCGTGATGGCGGCTGACTCATCGGCGAGGGGTAAGGTACGGACGGCCGGGGCGGAGCGACAGGAGGTTGTACCGCCGGACCGACGGGATGATCCACCAGAGGCCTGCGGCGCGGCCTCCTGCCCGACCCTCAACCGGCTGGTTATCTTCCCGATCGCCTTGCTTCGGCCGCCGTCCAGCGCGCCGCGATCCGCGCGAAAGGAGTCTGATTCTGACCGCTGAGAGCACCCGTAACCGCGCCGCCCACGCCGACGGCGCCCTCCCATCGGCCGGCCCCGGAGGAGAGCCCGACGCGGTAATCTGGCGGAGCATCAATGCCATCCGCGCGCTCGCGATGGACGCCGTCGAGGCGTCGCAGTCCGGACACCCCGGTACTCCGATGGCGCTCGCCCCCGCCGCGTACGTCCTCTGGCACCGATACCTCAAGCACGCACCGACGCACCCCGACTGGCCCGACCGCGACCGCTTCGTGCTGTCCTGCGGCCACGCCTCGATGCTGCTCTACTCCCTGCTCCACCTGTCCGGATACGGCGTGACCCTGGACGATCTCCGGGCGTTCCGTCAGTGGGGCTCCCGGACCCCGGGACACCCCGAGCGGGGCCACACCCCCGGGGTCGAGACGACCACCGGACCGCTGGGACAGGGCGTGGGGAACGCGACGGGCATGGCCATCGCGGAGCGGATCCTGGCCGATCACTTCAACCGGCCCGGGTACGACCTCATCGACCACCGCACCTGGGCGTTCGCCAGCGATGGCGACCTGATGGAAGGCGTGTCGCACGAGGCCGCCTCGATCGCGGGGCACCTCCGGCTGGGCAAGCTGACGCTGGTGTACGACGACAACCACATCACCATCGACGGCGACACCGCGCTCGCCTTCAGCGAGGACGTGCAGCGGCGGTTCGAGGCCTACGGCTGGCACGTGGTCCGCGTGGGCGACGGAAACGACCTGGCCGCCATCGCGGCGGCCTACGAGGCCGCGGTAGCCGAGGCCGGCCGGCCGACGCTCATCATCCTCCGCACCTACATCGCCGATCCGGCGCCGACCAAGCGCAACACCAGCAAGGCCCACGGCGAGCCGCTCGGCGCCGAGGAAGTCCGCCGCACCAAGCTGATCATGGGCTGGCCGGCGGAGCCCAGCTTCCACGTGCCCGAGGACGCGCTCGACCACTGGCGCGAGCTGGTGGCGCGGGGCGAGGCGAATGAAGCGGAGTGGCAGGCACGCCTGGCCGCGTACGCGAACGAGCACGCCGGGGCGGCCGGCGAGCTGGAGCAGTGGCTCTCGGGCCGGCCGCCCGAAGGATGGGAAGCAGCGTTGCCCGCGCTCGCGCCCGAGAGCGGTCCGCTCGCCACGCGCCAGGCCTCCGGACTCGCGCTGCAGACCGTCGCCGCCGCCGTTCCCAATCTGGTCGGCGGCTCGGCCGACCTCAGCGGCAGCACGCTCACATCGCTCAAGGAGGGCGGATCCTTCGGCCCCTCGACCACCGGCCGCACGCTCCACTGGGGCGTGCGCGAGCACGGGATGGCGTCCTGCCTCAACGGCATCGCCGCGCACGGAGGGCTGCGCGGGTTCGGCAGCACATTCCTGGTCTTCTCCGACTACATGAAGCCCGCCGTCCGCCTGGCCGCGATCATGAAGCTGCCGGTCATCTACATCACGACGCACGATTCGATCGGCCTGGGCGAGGACGGCCCGACCCACCAGCCGATCGAGCAGCTGGCGATGCTCCGGGCCATCCCCAATCTCGTCGTCCTCCGCCCCGCCGACGGCACCGAGACGGTCGAGGCGTGGCGCGTGGCCATCGGGCGCACCGACGGGCCGACGCTGCTCGTCCTCACCCGGCAGAAGCTCCCCGTGCTCGACCGCGGCGCGCTTGGCGCCGCCGCGGGCGTCGCGCGCGGCGGGTACGTGCTGCTCGATCCGCCCGGCGGCAACGCCCAGGCGATCCTCATCGCCACCGGTTCCGAGGTGCACGTGGCACTCGCGGCCGCCAAGCTGCTCCAGGCCGACCGAGTGCGGGTGCGGGTGGTGTCACTGCCCTCGTGGGAGCTGTTCGCGGCGGAGCCCGAGAGCTATCGAAACGAGGTTCTCCCCCCCAAGACCCGCGTGCGGCTCGGCATCGAGGCCGCGTCGGGGTTCGGCTGGGAGCGCTGGACCACCGACGGTGGCGCGATGCTCGCCATGAAGGGCTTCGGCGCCTCCGCCCCGGCCGACCGGCTCTTCGAGGAGTTCGGGTTCACGCCGGAGCGGGCCGCCGGCATGGTCCGGCAGCTTCTGGCCCAGCGACACGTCCCGCCGGCCGGCGAGAGAGGCGCATGACACCCAATCCGCTCGTGACGCTGGGCGAGCTGGGTCAGAGCCCCTGGTACGACTACATCACGCGCGAGCTGGTGACGACCGGTGAGCTGGCCCGGCTGATCGCGACCGACGGCCTCCGCGGCATGACCTCCAACCCCACGATCTTCGAGAAGGCCATCGCCGGGAGCCGGCTCTACGACGCGGAGATTCGCGGGCTCGCGGACGCGGGCAGGAGCGCGCAGGAGATCTTCGAGGCGCTCGCCGTCGCCGACGTGCGGGCAGCATGTGATGCGTTCGCCGGTGTGTACGAGACGGCCGGCGGCGGCGACGGCCTAGTCTCGCTCGAGGTCTCGCCCACGCTGGCCAACGACACCGAGGCCACCATGCGCGAGGCGGAGCGCCTCTGGCGCTCGCTCGACCGGCCGAACGCGATGATCAAGATCCCCGGCACCCGCGAGGGCCTGCCCGCGATCACCCGCTGCATCGCGGCCGGGATCAGCATCAACGTGACCCTGCTGTTCTCGGTCGAGCGCTATGCGGAGGTGATCCAGGCGTTCCTGACGGGGCTCGAGCAGCGGCTCGACGCCGGCCACCCCCTCCGGCCCGTCACCTCGGTGGCCAGCTTCTTCGTGAGCCGGGTGGACGGGAAGATCGACCCGCTGCTCGACCGGCTCGGCGACTCCAGTAGCCTCCGGGGCCAGGTCGCCATCGCGAACGCGTGTACGGCGTACGCCCGGTTCGAGGCGTCGCTCGCCACGCCGCGGTGGGCGCGGCTGGCCGAGGCCGGCGCCCGGCCCCAGCGGCCGCTCTGGGCTTCCACCAGCACCAAGGACCCGGCCTACCCCGACACCCACTACGTCGAGGCGCTCGTGGCGCCGCAGACCGTCAACACGCTGCCCCCCGAGACCTTCGCAGCCTACCGGGACCACGGGCGGCCGGCGGTGCGGATTCGGGACGGCATCGCAGCCGCGCCGGCCCGGCTGGGCGCGCTGGCCGGCCTGGGCATCGATCTCACGACCGTCACGCGCGAGCTGGAGGAGGAGGGCGTCGCCAAGTTCGCGGCCTCATACGCCTCACTCCTCGCGGGAATCGACGCGAAGGCCGAGACGCTGGTCAGCCGCTGATGTTCCGCACCCTGCGCGGGCTGTCGCTCACCTGGTGGATCTTCCTCGGGATGGGCGCCGGCATCCTGGTCGGCTGGCTGGCGCCCGAGTTCGGCGCGTCGCTCAAGCCGCTCTCCACGATGTTCCTCCGGATGATCAAGTCGGTCGTCGTGCCGATCATCTTCGGCACGCTGGTGGTCGGCATCGCGGGCCACGGCGACGACCTCAAGCGCATCGGCCGGCTGGCGATCAAGTCCATCGGCTACTTCTGGCTGATGACCTCACTCGCGCTGGCGATCGGCCTCATCGCGGTGAACCTCACCCGGCCGGGGATCGGCGTGATCCTCCCCGCACCCGATCCCAACGCTCCCATCCCGCGCCCCGCGCCCACGACGTTCGGCGGGTTCCTCGAGCACATCGTGCCCCAGAGCTTCTTCGAGGCCGCGGTGCACAACGAGGTACTGCAGGTGGTGTTCTGGGCCACGCTCTTCGCCATCGCGCTCACGCAGGTGCGCGGGCGCCCGAAGGAGGCGATGATCGGGTTCTGCGAGGGGCTGATGGAGGTGATGTTCAAGTTCGTCGGGATCGTCATGCGGTTCGCGCCGGTCGGCATCGGCGCCGCCATGGCGGTGACGGTCAGCCACAGTGGGATCCAGGTGCTCAGGAACCTGGGCCTCCTGGTGGGCACGCTGTACGGCGCGCTGGTCGTGTTCGCGCTGGTGGGCCTGATGCCGGTGGCGCTGATCGCCCGGATCCCGCTCCGGCGGTTTGCCCGGGCGGTCAAGGACCCCGCGATCATCGCCTTCACCACGACTTCGTCCGACGCCGCCCTCCCGCTCGCCATGCAGCGAATGACCGAGTTCGGCGTGCCGCGGAGCACCGTGGCGTTCGTCATGCCGCTCGGCTACTCCTTCAATCTGGACGGCTCGACGCTCTACCTCGGCGTCGCGTCGATCTTCGTGGCGCAGGCGGCCGGCGTCGAGCTCACCGTCGGTCAGCAGATCGTGATGATGCTCACGCTCCTCATCACGAGCAAAGGCATCGCGGCGGTGCCGCGGGCATCGCTGGTGGTGCTCTCGGGCACCCTGACCGCGTTCGGGCTTCCGCTCGAGGGCGTCGCGGTCATCCTGGGCGTGGACGAGCTGATGGACATGGCGAGAACGATGGTGAATCTGGTCGGCAATTGTCTGGCGACGGCGGTGATGGCCCGCTGGGAAGGCGAGCTGGGCGAGGAGCTGCCGGCCACCGGCCTCCTGGCCTCCCACGCCGCGGCCCCGTCCGATGCCTGACGTCCCGTTGGCGACGTAACCGCTCCCGTCCGTCCCTCGCCGTGAAAACCCCTTCCCGAATGATTCTCATGAACAGAACGAAGGTGCCGCGAGTGGTCCGTGCCGTCCTCGCCCTGGCCGTCCTCTGGGCGGGCCCGCTCGTGAGCCAGCGGAAGGGCGCGGCGTCACAGCCCGCCGCCGCGCCCCAGTCGGCTCCCCTCGCCAACCTGCGCTACGAGATCACCTTCGACTCGACCACTGCCCAGCGCCGGATGCTCAAGGTCGCGATGAGCTTCGACGTGGCGGGGCCGGGACCGGTGCTGCTCTCGTTCCCCGCGTGGACCCCCGGCGCCTACGAGCTGACCTACTTCGCGCGCTGGGTCGCCAACTTCACGCCCGTGAACGGCGGCGGCGGCGCGCCGCTGGGGTGGGACAAGCTCGACTACGACACCTGGCGCGTGAACCCGGCCGGCGCCAAATCGATCAGCGTCCGGTTCGACTACCTGGCCGACACGCTCGACAACGCGATGGCCTGGGCTCGGCCCGACTTCGTCCTGTTCAACGGCACCAACGTCCTGCCCTATCCCGAAGGACGCGGCACCGACTTCGCCGCGACCGTGACGATCAAGACGGAGCCGACCTGGCTGGTGGCCACCGGGATGCAGTCGGTGCCGCGGCAGGCCGGCACCTACCGCGAGGGGAACTATCACGATCTGGTGGACAAGCCGTTCTTCATCGGCCGCCTCGACTACGACAGCACCCAGGTGGCGGGGGTCTGGACGCGGCTGGCGACGTATCCGGCTGGAGCACTCGCGGGTCCGGCACGCGACCAGGCGTGGGCCGACATCGGCAAGATGATCCCGGCCGAAGCCGCCGTGTTCCAGGAAACGCCGTGGGCGAATTACACGGTCATGATGATCTTCGACTCCGCATTCGGCGGCGGCAGCGCGCTCGAGCACACGAATTCACACGTGGGCATCTACAGCCCCGGATTCATCGGCAACCCGATCCTCGCATCGATCACGGCGCACGAGATCTTCCACGCCTGGAACGTGAAGCGGCTCCGGCCGGCCGACATGGTGCCCTACCGCTACGACCGTTCGGAGCCCACCGTCTGGCTGTGGGTGAGCGAGGGGATCACCGACTACTACGCGGACCTGTCGATCCTGCGGGGCGGGATCATCGACGTGGGCCAGTTCCTTGCCGTGACCGGCGGGAAGATCGCGACGGTGCTGGAGAACCCGCCGACCGCGCTCGAGGACGCCTCGCTCTCGACGTGGATCCATCCGACCGACGGCAGCCAGTACCTCTACTACCAGAAGGGGTCCCTGGCCGGCTTCATGCTCGACATCATGATCCGGGACGCCAGCGACAACCGCCGCTCGCTCGACGACGTGATGCGCGAGCTGTATCGCACCACCTGGAAGGCCGGCCGCGGCTTCACCGGCGCCGAGTGGTGGCAGGCGGTGTCGAAGGCGGCCGGAGGGCGGAGCTTCACCGACTTCGCCGCGAAATACGTGGACGGCCGCGAGCCGTATCCCTGGGCGCAGGTGCTGCCGCTGGCGGGCCTCAAGGCCCTCTCCGACACGGTCCGCGAGCCCCGCCTCGGCCTCGCCGCCGCGCGGGACTCGGCGGGCGGCGTGCTCATTACGCAGGTGCAGCCCGGCAGCGTTGCCCAGGAGGCGGGCGTTCGCGCGGGCGACGTCCTGATCGGCCTTGGCGACATCGCCATCACCGATCCCGACTTCGGCCCCAAGTTCCGCGAGCGGTTCAGCACGGAGGATGGCAAGGCGCTCCCGATCCAGGTCAAGCGCGACGGCCAGACACTGACCTTGAACGGCAAGGTGCGGCTGGTGCCACGGGTGGAGAACCGGCTGGAGCTGGATGAGCGCGCTGGGGCGAAGGCGGTGAAGGTGCGGGAGGGCCTGCTCAAGGGGACGACAACGCCCTAGCGTCTGGCCGGCGGGGGCGGGCGGCGAGGCCCCGGTCAGCCCGTCTTCCGGACGATGCGGAGGATCTGGATCGGCGGCTCGAGCGTCTGCCCGTCCGCCGCTGACTGGTGGATCTTCCGCACGATGTCCATGCCGAGCATCACCCGCCCGAACGCGCCGAACCCCTGCCCATCCGGATTGCGCTTCCCGCCGAAGTCGAGCGACGGCTGATCCCCCACGCAGATGAAGAAGTCGGAGGTGGCGGTATCGGGTCCGTCCCGCGCCATCGAGATCGTGCCGTCCTTGTGCAGCAGTCCCGTGACGCTCGTGCGCTCCAGCTTGATCGGTGGGAAGCCCTTGACCCGGAGCGACTCGAGTCCCGCCTGCACCACCGCGATCTTCACCTTCGCGCCGGGCTGGTTCTCGTCGCGCACCGTGCGATAGAAGCGGCCCACCCGGTAGAAGCCGAGATCGACGTAGCGGAGAAAGTTGGCGGCGGTGAGGGGTGCGTGGATGGTATCGATCTCGATCTCGATGTCGCCCAGTGCCGTCTGCACGACGACCCGGGGCAACTGCTGCGACTCGAGCGGCCTGGCCGGGAGGGAGATCCCCAGGGAGACGCCGAAGGCGCAGAAGAGAAGGGATGACGAAACGATCGATCGCATGGCGTTGCCTGGGTGCCTTCCGTGGCGCGGGGCGTAGCTGGAGATGCTAACGCGCCTCGAAGAGCTTGGCCAGACCTTCGGGCTCGATGGGCGCCGGGGACGCCTGAAGCTCCGTCAGGAACGCGGCCCGCCCGAGCACGTCTGCCGGCGTCTCGCCCGCCGCGCGCAGCTCGCGGATACCGGTGTCGCCGCTGGCCTTGCTGAGCTTGGCCCCGCTGGAGCCACGGATGAGCGGGTGATGCAGAAACACCGGCGGCGGGACGTCGCCGAGCAGGCGGCGGAGACGGATCTGCCGGCCCGTCGAGTCCAGCAGGTCCTCGCCGCGGACCACCAGGTCGATGTGCTGGTGCAGGTCGTCCACCACGACCGCGAACTGGTAGGTCCACTGCCCCAGCCGGTCCCGGAGCAGCAGATCGCCGCACTGGGCGGAGGGCTCCTGCTCCCGGAGACCGAGCCGCGCGTCCTCGAATCGCTCCGGGCCGGGCTCGACTCGGAGGCGAAGTCCACGGCCGGCGCCCTCCACGAGCCCGCGGTCCCGACAGCGCCCGGCGTACCGGGTCTCTTCGTTCTCGACGTCGCCCTCCGCGCGAGCGAGATCCTTCCTCGAGCAGTCGCAGGCGAATACCTCCGCGCCCGCACGGAGCCGCCCGAGCGCGGCCGCGTGGGCCGGGCCGGCGTCGCTCTGGCGATAGGGCGACGGCCCCGCGCGCAGCTCCGCGATCGACCCGATGTCGGGCTCGAGGCCGAGCCACTCCAGATCGTCGAGCAGGGCGGCTTCGTAGGCGGAACGGCTGCGGCCGCGGTCGTGATCCTCGACCCGCAGCAGCACCCGTCCGCCGAGCGCGCGCGCCAGCCCCCAGACCCAGATGGCGTTGGCGGCGTGGCCGAGGTGCAGGTAGCCGGTAGGGCTGGGCGCGAAGCGGGTGAGCGGCCGGGGAGGGAGCCTGGCCGCGAGCGCCGCGAGGTCGATCGGGGACATGCGAAGAATGATCGCCTCCACGCCCGGCCTTGCGCGATCCCCGATCCCGGACTTCATATCCACTCGTGTCCATACGCGAAGTCGTCGTGCACTCGCTGGGCGATCTCATCGCCCAGACGACGCCACCAGAGCCCGACCCGGCCACCCGCCGGCGCCGGAGCAGCGGCGTGTATCGCGGCGCGGCCGACGCCGCATGGCCGCTCCTCACCAGCCTCGATCAGTTGGGCGGCACCCGGGAGCCGCACACGAAGGCGGAGCTGGAGGAGTACATCCTCCGGAATTTCATCCGTTACTCGCGCCCCTATCTCGGCAGCGCGCCGGTCAACGACTGGGAGGTGCTCGTGGCCGCGCAACACCACGGCCTGCCGACGCGACTCCTGGACTGGACCTACTCACCGCTCGTGGCGGCGCACTTCGCCACCGTGGACGCGCTGGTCACGACCGACCGCGCGGTGTGGCGGCTGGACTGGAAGGCCGTGCATCGGCGCTTTCAGTTGCCCGAGCTGGCGCTGCTGATTCAGGATCTCGAGGGGGTGCTCGGGGGAGACCGTCCGTTCACGCCGTCGGCGCTGTTCGCGAGACCCGACGACGCGCGGCCCTTCGCCTGCATGCTGGAGCCGCCCTCGCTCGACGCCCGGATCGTGGCGCAGTCGGCCGCGTTCACCCTCTGCTCCGACAAGCGCCAGCCGTTCGAGCGCTTCCTCGAGGCACACGGCCTCGGCGACACGCTGACCAAGATTGTGATCCCCGCGGCCGAGGCGGGCCGGATCCGCGACCAGCTCGACCTGGTCAGCGTGGACGAGCGCCGGCTCTTTCCCGACCTCGACGGTGTGGCGGCGCACCTGCGGCGGTATTACTCGTGAGATTGCCCGGCGCCTGCTGATGCCGCCGCCGGCTGGGATCCGCCGCCCGGCTTCCGCCCCAGCCAGGCCTCGCGGAGCACCCGCTGCTCGTCGGTCGGCTCGGGATCGATCTCGAACCGCACCGGCTCCCCCGCGTCGTCCTCGATCAGCGTGATTCCCAGCTTGGCGTAGTACGCCTTGATGGGCAGGCGCTCCGACTCCCAGACGTAGCGATCGAAGAAATCGCGGATGTCGGGGTGGGTCATCGCCAGCAGCGTGTCCACGAACGTCGAGTCCGGGAACGCCCGCCGCTTGCCGTAGCGGTGGGTCAGATCGCCGATGAGGTCCTGCAGACCGTAGGCTCCCCTGGACAGCTCGAGGAGTCGGATGTCGAGCAGGCCGGCAGTGAGCGCCCCCCGCATGTAGATGTTTCCGTACTGCGCCTGGCCCGAGTCGCTGTAGGAGGTGAGGGCCAGCTCCCTGAGGCTGTACGTGGTGTCGAACGCCTGACGGTCGATCTGCATCTTCCGGATCTGCGTCTCCAGGTACGTCTCGGGCGTCTCGAGGCCCGCGCGGAGCTGCATGGCGTGCGCCGCCCACTCGGTCGTTCCCTCGTAGAGCCAGAGGTGCGCCGACGGGACGGGTGTGACGAAGTTGAAGTGCTCGATGATCTCGCTGTGGATGTTGAGCGGAGTCACGATGTGGAAGAACTCGTGCGCGGCGATGTCCGTGACCCGCCGGCCCACCGAGTCGGTGAACTCGCCCTCCTGCAGCACGTACTCGGAGCTGAACGAGTGCTCCCAGGCGCCCGCGCCCTCTTCCCCGAAGTGATACAGGAAGGTGTACCGGTCCACCGGGAGCTTGCCGAGAAATTTCCCCGCGGCCTCGAGCATGCCGGTCATCGCGCCCAGCAGTTGGGTCGCCTTGATCCGATCGGTCCGGGAGTAGGCGTACACGTCGATCGGGATGCCGGTCACCGTCACCCGCGCTCTGGTCAGGCGGCCGAGCAGGATGGGCGAATCCACCAATTGATCGTAGCTGGCCGCCACGAACACGCCGGTGGGGTCCCGCCGGAGCGCCGTGCCCACCTTCCACGCCGCCGGGTAGGCCAGCCGGAGCCGGATCGGTGCTGCCTGCAGTCCCTCGGGAAACCCGATCACTGCGTGGGGATTGATGAGGACGTGATCGGCCTCGATCGAGGTCCCGCACATCTTGTAGATCGGATGGTCGAGCGGACTGTCCCAGGTCTCGGTCACCGCGTACCGGATGGTCCGCACCCGGACCGGGTCGCTCAGCCGCCACTGATTCACCGAGACGCGGTCCGCGCGCACTCGCCGGCCCCGCGCGTCGAACGCGTCGAAAGACGTGACGTAGCGGCCGATGTTCATGACCTGGTAGGTGCCCGGGGCGGTGGAGGCGAACTGGTAGATCGCGTTCTCGGGGCCGAGCCCGGTGACCCGGAGCGTAACGTGGAACCGATCGTCCGCCCGGTGGGTGAGGTCGATGCCGTAGGAGAGCGTCGGTGGGGCGGCGGCCCAGCCGGCAGACGCCGAGGCGAGCGTGAGCAGCAGCAGCAGGCGGATCAGGCGAGACCGCATGGAAGCTTTCCGTTGGGGTGGACGGCCGCACTCCGGGCGCACCGACTTATGATACGCCTCCATGTCTCCTGACGCGATCGTCGTAGGTTCCGGTCCCAACGGGCTCGCCGCCGCCATCATGCTGGCGCGCGCCGGGCTCAGGACCGTCGTGCGCGAAGCCGGGAGCACAGTAGGCGGAGGGCTCCGGTCCGCCGAGCTCACGCTGCCTGGCTACACGCACGACGTCTGCTCCGCGGTGCATCCGCTCGCGCTCCTCTCGCCGTTCCTGAGCACGCTTCCGCTCGGCCAGTTCGGGCTCGAGTGGATCGAGCCGCCCGCAGCGCTCGCGCACCAGTTCGACGACGGGACGGCGGCCGTGCTGGAGCGGTCGGTGGACGCCACGGCCGCGGCGCTGGGCGACGGGGGGCCGGGCTGGCGCCGGCTGATGGAGCCCTTCGTCACTCGCTGGCCGGAGCTGGCGCATGACGTCCTGGCCCCGCCGCTCCGGCTTCCCCGCTCCCCCCTTCTCATGGCGCGCTTCGCCCTCCGCGCCGTCCGCTCGGCGGCCGGCCTCGCGCGCGGTCTCCGAAGTGCCCAGGCGCGGGCCCTCTTCGCCGGCAACGCCGCGCACTCGTTCCTGCCGCTGGAGGCGGCGGGGACGGGTGGGGTCGGTCTGGTGCTGTCCGTTGCGGGCCATGCGGTGGGCTGGCCGATCGCGCGGGGAGGGTCACAGCGGATCGCGGATGCGATGGTGGGTTATTTCCAGTCGCTCGGCGGCGAGGTGTTTGCGGGCGCGCCGGTCGAGCATCTGGACGAGGTGCGGGAGGCGCGCGTGGTGATGCTCGACCTCGGGCCGCATCACGTGGCGCGCCTC
>JBBQDU010000057.1:0-13838 GCA_038320055.1 Gemmatimonadales bacterium
GAGCCAGCGCGCGTAGTTCCGCTGCAGGTAGCGCGCGAAGTCCTGGCGCAGGCTTTCCTGCAACGTCCGGAGCGCGTCCTGCAGCCCCGGCTCGTCCGCCTGCCCCAGCCGTACCTCCCACTCAGCCAGCTCGGCCACCAGCTCCACCCACTCGCGCCAGGCGAGCGGACCTCCCCGCCTGCCCTCGAGCTCGCGAAACCGGGTCGCGAAGTCGCGCGAGAGTCGCTGCTGGCGGATCCGGTCGCCGTCCAGGAGACGGGTCACCACCGAGAGAATCTGGCGCGGGTTGACCGGCTTGATCAGATAATCGGAGATGTCCGCGCCGATGGCGTCCTTGAGCGTTTCGTTTTCCTCGCTCTTGGTCACCATGACGACCGGCATGCCCTGGTCGAGAGCCCGGATGGCGTGAAAGAGCTCGAGTCCGCGACGGCCGGGCATCTGCTCGTCGAGCAGGACGACACCGTACGGTTGGCGCTGCAGGAGGACGAGCGCGTCGTCGCCGTGGGCGGTCGTCTCGACGGCGAACCCCTGGTCCTCGAGAAACAGGATGTGGGACGTGAGGCTCTCCACCTCGTCGTCCACCCAGAGGATACTCTTCGGTCGGGGCATGGGGCAAATATAGGCGGAATGGACGGCGAAGACGGCCGCCGGAGCCGCATCTGCCTCCCCCCACCCCACCCGTTCCCCGTTTCCCGATCCGGCCGTACATTCACGGCCGTGACGTACAACAGCATTCTCTCCCCCGACATTCTGGTGGTGCGCTTCAGCTCGATCGGGGACGTCCTCCTGACGACCCCGCTGCTGCGCGCGCTCCGGACCAAGTGGCCCGGCGCCCGGGTGACGGTGCTGACCAAGCGGGCGTACCTGCCGCTCGTGAGCGACAATCCGAACGTCACCGAGGCCTTCGGCCTTACGCCGCAGGACACGGTGCGGAGCGCTGCGGCACTGATCCGGCAGGTGCGCTACTCGCACATCCTGGATCTGCAGGGCGGAACCCGCACCGCGCTGCTTCGACTGGTGGCCCGGGGGCCATGGACCGGGTTCTCCCATCGCCGGTTCGCCCGCGAGCTCCTGATCCGGTTCAAGCACAACCGCTACACCGAGCACGTGCCGGTGCCGGAGCGCTATTTCGAGGCGGCCGCGGACCTGGACGTCGAGCCCGACGGCGGCCCGATCGAGTTCTTCCTGAAGCCGGCCGCGGACGAGAAAGCTGCGGCCTGGCTGGCGCGGGCGGGCGTCGGCAAGACCAGGGCACTCGTGGCGGTGGCGCCGGGCGCGGCGCACGCCACCAAGCGCTGGCCGGTGGAGCACTGGATCAAGCTGATTCGCCAGATCACGCACACCGGCGCCGACATCGTCGCGCTCGGCGGCCCGGAGGACTCGGCCGTGGGCGCCGAGATCGCCGCGCGAGGGGGCGCCCAGGTCGCCAGCGCCGCGGGCGAGCTGAGCCTGCAGGAGACCGGGGCGGTCCTCAAGCGCGCCGCCGCCCTCATCTCGGGCGATACCGGGGTCATGCACATGGCGACGGGCGTCGGGACGCCGGTAGTCGCGCTCTTCGGGCCGACCGTGCGCCAGTTCGGGTTCTTTCCCTACAACGCGCACGCCAGCGTCGTCGAACGGAACCTCGGGTGCCGCCCGTGCAGCAGTCACGGCAGCACCGAATGCCCACTCGAGCACCACCTCTGCATGCGGGAGATCCTGCCCGACATGGTGTTCACCGCCCTCAGCCGGACCCTCGCGTGAGCGGCTGGGATCCGGCCGCCACGGCGCTCCTGAGCGCCCTCCCGCTGACCGCGCGTGGGCCGCGCCGGGAAGGCATCTTCGCCCTCTGGCTGACGGTGCGAGTGGCGCAGGATCTCCTCCGCGATCCGCCGCCGGCCGATCGAACGCACCGGCGACGGCTGCAGGCCCTTGAGCACCGACTCTCGAGCCTTACACTGCCGCCGCCACTCCGGCGGGCGCTCGCCACGGCGCTCAGCCAGCTTCAGGAGGCTCGACCCGAAACCGCCGCCCAAGTCCTGAGTCAGCTAGTGGCCCCCGCCCGTGAAGCCGGCGGCGCCGACGCGGGCGAAGCGCTGGCACAAGCCGCCCGCGCGGCGCGTGCGGCGATGCGGGCGGAGCGCTAGATGGCCCCCGAGGCAGAGCGCCCGCTCGAATCGCTGCTGGCTCGGCTCGAGGCGGCCGACCCCGGCCTGGCACCCCCGGACACCGTGCCCAGCGGTTTCCCGTCGCTCGACCGGATGCTGGGCGGAGGCTTCCGGCGGCAGGACCTGATCGTGCTCGCGGGCGACGTGGGCAGCGGCAAGTCGGCGCTCGCGCTCGCCATGGCGCTCCGAGCGGCGCGGGCCGGCCTCCCGACCCTGATGCTCTCCGGTGAGGCGAGCCCCGAGCGGGTGCTGGAGCGCGCGCTCGCTTTGGAGGCGCGCTGCCCGATCGACGATCTGCGGCAAGGCCGGCTCGATCCCGCCGCTCGCGCCGCCGTGAGTGCCGCGGCGGCGAGCCTCCGCGACGCACCGCTCTTCCTACGTCCGCTCCTCGGTACCGGGTTCGAGGAAGTCGTCTCGGCGCTCGGCGGGGACCCGGGGCCGGCGCTGCTGGTGGTGGATTCCATCCAGCTGACACCTCCACCGGTGCCGGCGACGCATCACGATGAACGACTGATACTCGTGGTCCGCGCCCTCAAGGCGCTGGCGCTCCAGCGGAATCTGGCGGTGCTCGCCCTGGCGCAGTTGCCGGCGCTGCACGCCGACCGGGCGGATCCGCGGCCCACGCTCGACGACCTGGGCGCGCTCGGCGCCATCAAGGAGAGCGCGGATTTGGTGCTGGGGATCTATCGGGAGGAGATGTACCGGCCGGGACACGGGATCGAGGGGGCGACGGAGCTCATCGTTGCCAAGCATCGCAACGGGCCGACCGGTTTCGTGGACCTGTTCTTCTATCCGAAATGGGTCCGCTTCGAGGATATGCTCGATCCGGACGGCTAGGACGTGGGACGCGCCTTGGTGCTGTCGCGCTTCTGCATGACCGCGCCGGAGAGCTCGACCAGCGAGCCGCGCCCGTCGGGCGCGTTGCGAATCCGCACCCAGAGCGGCGGACCCTCCTGCTGGGCAAACAGCACGATCGCTCCCTCGGAATCCTTGGCGTCGTTCACCAGCCGCCAGCCGCCCCGCGTAAAGACCCCGCGGTAGTACGCCTCGACCACGTCGGCCCGGGCCGGGGAGCGCACCGTGATCTGGAGTGCGTCCGGCCCGCCGGCGCGGTCCACGAAGGTGGCATCCGGCGGGAGGGGAAGATTGGGCAGCGCGTCGCTCAGCTTAGCGGTCGTGGGAGGCTTGTCGGCGCAGCCGGCGAGCGCCAGGCAGAGCGCGGCGTAGCGAAGTGTCGAGGGGATCATAGGCCGGGGGGAGACTAGCGGGCGGCACTCCGCGGGTCAAGGGTTCGCGTTTGCCGCAAACGGCTGTCACGCTTATGTTTCCGCCTATCAAACCTCGCCCGCATCAAGGAGTTCGGCCATGGCCGGCCACAGCAAGTGGAAGCAGATCAAGCGCAAGAAGGCCGTCACCGACGCCCGCCGCGCCTCTTCCTGGACCAAGGTCATTCGCGAGATCACCGTCGCCGCCAGGAGCGGCGGCGGCGATCCCGGCGGGAACCCCCGCCTCCGCACTGCCATCGATGCGGCCAAGGCGGTCAACATGCCGTGGGACAACATCGACCGCGCGGTCAAGAAGGGCACCGGCGAGCTGGAGGGAAGCGTCTACGAGGAGCTCTCCTACGAGGGGTACGGCCCCGGCGGGGCCGCGATCTTCATCGAGGCCACGACCGACAATCCGAACCGCACCGTCGCCGAGATCCGGCACGCGTTCGGCCGGAACGGCGGCAACCTCGGCGCCACCAACTCCGTCGCGTGGATGTTCGATCGGAAGGGACAGATCTACCTCGACGCCGCCCGGTACGACGAGGATCCGACCCTCGAGGCCGCGCTCGAGGCCGGCGCGGAGGACTTCGCGCACGAGGGGGATCAGTATATCGTCACCACCACGCCGGCGGGCTTCCACGCGGTGCAGGACGCCCTGGCGGCGCGGAGCCTGTCCATCGACTCGGCCGAGCTGACGATGGTGCCCAGGAATACCGTCAAGGTCGAGGGCGCCGATGCCGAGCGGATCCTCAAGCTCATGGAAGTGCTCGAGGAACTGGACGACGTCTCCCGCGTCTCGTCGAACTTCGACATCGATGCCGCGCAGCTGGCGGAGGCCGAGGCCTGAGAGCCCCACCGTGAAGGTGCTGGGCATCGACCCGGGTACGGCGGTGCTGGGGTACGGGGTCGTGGAGAGCGATGCCGGCAGGCACGCGCGGCTGCTCGAGTGCGGCACCCTGACCACGCCCGCCCGCGATCCGCTCGCGGTCCGCCTCCGCGTGATCCACGACGGTACCGCCGCGCTGCTCGCCCGACACACCCCCGACGCGGTGGCCGTGGAGAGCGCGTTCTACGCCAAGAACGTCCGGACGACCATCGTGCTGAGCCATGCACGCGGCGTCATTCTCCTCGCGGCCGAGCAGGCGGGTGTCACGATCGCGGAGTACTCGCCGGCGCAGGTCAAAAAGGCGGTGGTGGGCCGCGGAGCCGCGCTCAAGCCGCAGGTGGCCTACATGGTGATGCAGTTGCTCCGGCTCAAGACCCCGCCCCGGCCGTCCGACGCGGCGGACGGCGTGGCCATCGCGCTGGCGCACCTGCTGATCAGCACGCGGCAGGCGGCGTTCCTGCGGCAGGGCATCGGGGTGCCATGATCGCCACCGTGACCGGGGTGCTGGCCGAGCGCTCGGGCGACACGATCGTGGTCCAGACCGACGGCGGGGTCGGCTACGCCCTCACGGTGCCGGTCGGGGCCGCCGAACGGCTGCCGGCGACCGGCGCGCGAGTGAGCCTCTACACCGAGCTGGTGGTGAAGGAGGACGACTGGTCGCTGTACGGCTTCGACCGCCTGCTCGAGCGGACGGTGTTCCAGCGGCTCCTCGGCGCGAGCGGCTTCGGACCCAAGCTGGCGCTGGCGTTGCTGTCGGCGCTCGGACCGGAACGCGTCGTCCGGAGCGTGCTCTCGCGTGACCTCACGGCCTTGAGCTCCGTCGGCGGCATCGGGCGCAAGAAGGCGGAGCGGCTGGTGCTCGAGCTGCAGGACAAGTTCGGCGACGTGACGATCCAGTCGCCGCCGACCCCACGCTCCGCGGGCACCGACGAAGCGGTCCGTGCGCTCACCGGGCTCGGCTATGGCCCCGGGGTGGCGGACGACGCCGTACGTGCCGCGCTGGCCGACGGCGCGCCCGAGGAAACCTCGCAATTGATCCGGCGAGCCCTGCAGCAGCTCGCCGCCGCCCGGGGAGGGCGATGACCGTGATGAGCGTGCCCGCCGTGACCGCCGAGTGGAACTGCACCCGCTGCGGGAGCACCAACCGGAAGCTGGTCGCCGCAAACACCACCAGCACCCGCGACCGGTGCAACCACTGCCGCACCTGGCACCTGGTCGCCCCGGACGACCGGCCGGTCCGCTGGACCGCTCGGCTGGACGACTAGATCGGCCGAGTCCACCAGGAGCCGCATGAGCAAGCTGCAGGTCACCACCCCCGAATCCCTGCCCGAGGAGAGCGGCGCCGACGCCGCGCTCCGGCCATCGCGGCTCGACGAGTTCGTGGGCCAGGCGCAGGTCAAGAGCTCGCTGCAGATCGCGATCGACGCCGCCAAGGGTCGGCGTGAGACGCTCGACCACACGCTCTTCTTCGGGCCCCCCGGCCTGGGCAAGACCACGCTTGCCATGCTCATGGCGCGCGAAATGGGCGTCCAGCTCCGAACCACCTCCGGGCCCGTCCTCGAGAAGCCGGGCGACCTGGTCGGCCTGCTCACCTCCCTTGGCCCCGGCGACATGCTGTTCATCGACGAGATCCACCGCCTCAGGCCGGCGCTCGAGGAGTTTCTCTATCCGGCCATGGAGGACTATCGGGTGGACGTCCGCATCGCCGATGGGCCCAACGCGCAGACGGTCCCGATGGCGCTCGAGCGGTTCACCCTGATCGGCGCGACGACGCGTTTCGGCCTGCTGACGCCGCCGATGCGCGCGCGGTTCGGGCTGGTCGAGCGGCTCGGCTTCTACCCGAGCGATGAGCTGCACCTGATCGTGGAGCGCTCGGCGTCGATTCTGCAGGTGCCGATCGAGGAGGCCGGCGCCGCCGAGATCGCGCGCCGGAGCCGCGGCACGCCGCGGGTCGCCAACCGGTTGCTGCGCCGGGTGCGGGACTACGCCCAGGTACGGGCCGACGGACGCATCACGGCCCCGGTGGCCGCGGCCGCTCTCGCCCGGCTCAACGTGGACGAGTCCGGCCTCGACGATATGGACCTACGCATTCTGACGACGATCATCGAGAAGTTCGGCGGCGGCCCCGTGGGACTCGGCACCGTGGCGGTCGCGGTCGGCGAGGACGCGGGCACGCTGCAGGACGTGTACGAGCCCTACCTCATTCAGCAGGGCTTCCTCGACCGAACGCCGCGCGGGCGGTGCGCCACGGCGCTGGCCTACCGCCGCTTCGGCCTCACGCCCCCGGCGGGACAGGCCTCGATCTTTGACGGCTGAGCGCCTCCGCACCCCCGACTTCGACTACGACCTGCCGCCGGAGCTCGTGGCCCAGGAGCCGCTGCCCGACCGGGCCGCGAGCCGCATGTTGATGGTCCTTCGCGCCGACCGCCGGCAGGGCATCCCGCGCGACCGTCGCACGGCCGATCGCCCGGTCCGTGGTCCGGGGCGCCGGTCGAGTGCCGCCTTCCGCCAGCCCGCCATGCTCCCCGGCGACCGGCGCGCAGTCGGAGACGGTGTGCTGGTCGACTCCGGCTTCGCCCATCTTCTCTCCCTCGTTCCTCCCGGCGACCTGGTGGTCCTCAACACCACCCGGGTGCGCCACGCGCGGCTCCTGGGGACCCGTCCCTCGGGCGCGGCGGCGGAGGTGCTGCTCATCCATCCGGCGGCGGACGGGAGCTGGATCGCGATGGGGAAGCCGGGCAGCGCGCTCCAGCTCGGGAAGCGCATCCTGCTCGACGGCGACGTGGGCATCGAGACGCTTGAGGTCCTGGCCGACGGCAACCGCCGCGTCCGCTTCGTGGGCGCGACCGCCGAGGATGCCATCGCCCGCTTCGGCCGGCTCCCGCTGCCGCCCTATATCGCACGGCCCCCGACCGCCGCCGACGAGCAGCGATACCAGACGGTCTACGCCCGCGCCGAGGGAAGCGTCGCCGCGCCGACGGCCGGCCTGCACTTCACGTCCGAGCTGCTCGACGCGCTGTCGGCCAAGGGCGTGGTCGTGTCAGGGCTCGATCTGCAGGTCGGCCCCGGGACGTTCAAGCCCGTCGACGCGGACGACCCTAGCGAGCACCCGATGCATCCCGAGCGCTACGAGATCCCGCCCCGGCTCGCCGGGCTGATCGAGCTGGTGCGCGAGCAGGGCGGCCGGGTGTGGGCCGTCGGCACCACGGTCGTCCGGGCGCTCGAGAGCGCGGCTGCCGCCGACGGCACCGTCCGCGCGGGCGCCGGCGAGACCAGCCTGATGATCGCCCCCGGGTACCGGTTTCGCGTCGTGGACCGGCTGCTCACCAACTTCCATCTGCCGCGCTCCACCCTGCTCATGCTGGTGAGCGCGTTCGCCGGTCACGATCTGGCGATGGCCGCGTACGCCCACGCCGTCCAGGAGCGCTACCGCTTCTATTCGTACGGCGACGCGATGGTGATCCTCTGAGCGGGGCCCGTCGAGAGCCGCGGACGTAATGTTCGAGTTCCACCTCCAGGCGACCGAGGGCGCGGCCCGCGCGGGCACGCTCTGCCTGCCGCACGGCCGGATCGAAACCCCCACCTTCATGCCGGTCGGCACCCATGGCGTCGTTCGTGGCCTCAGCCCCGGCGACGTCCGGCGCACCGGCGCGCAGATCGTGCTGGGCAACACCTATCACCTGCACCTCCGTCCCGGCGAGTCGGTGGTGCAGCAGATGGGCGGCCTTCACCGCTTCACCACCTGGACGGGCCCGATGCTCACGGATTCGGGCGGGTTCCAGGTCTTCTCCCTCGAGGGACTCCGCCGGATCGGCGAGGACGGCGTCGAGTTCCAGAGCCATGTGGACGGCACGTATCGCACGCTCACCCCCGAGGGCGCCATCGAGATCCAGGCGGCGCTCGGGGCCGACATCGCGATGGTGTTCGATCACGTGGTGCCCGGGCAGGCCCCGCACGAGCTGGCGCGTGAGGGCATGGAGCGGACGCTGCGCTGGCTGGATCGGTGCAAGCGGAGGCACGAGGAGCTGGCGGACGGTCGCCAGACGCTCTGGCCCATCGTCCAGGGCGGCACCCATGACGATCTACGCCGGCGCTCGCTCGAGGGCACGCTCGAGCGCGGCCCCTGGACCGGTGTCGCCATCGGCGGGCTGTCCGTGGGCGAGTCGAAGCCGGTGATGCACCGCGTGCTGGAAGCGCTGGAGCCCGTCCTGCCGCGCGAGACGCCCCGTTATCTTATGGGAGTCGGTTTTCCGGCGGACCTGCTGGAGGGAATCGCCCGCGGCGTCGATCTGTTCGACTGCGTCGCGGCCACTCGGAACGGTCGTCACGGCACCGCTTGGGTGCCCGGGGGACGGGTCAACGTGCGGGGTGCCGCGCTCAAGGGCTCGACCGAGCCGCTCGACCCCGAGTGCGACTGCGAGACCTGCACGACGTATCCCCGCGGCTACCTCCGCCATTTGTTCGTCGTGGAGGACATGCTGGGGCTCCGGCTGGTCTCGCTGCACAACATCCGCTTCCTGGTCCGGCTCGGCGAACAGGCACGAGCCCACATTCTGGCCGGGACGTTCGACGGCTGGAGCCGCGCCTGGCTCCGCCGACACTACGCGCGAGGGACGTAAGGAGAGCGCATGCTGCAGGTGCCAGGCGGTTCGGGCGGCGGATTCACCGTGCTGCTGTTGCAGATGGCGGCCATCGGCCTCGTCTTCTACTTCCTGATCCTCCGCCCGTCGGGCAAGGCGCGGAAGAAGCACGCCGAGCTGCTCGCCAACCTCAAGAAGGGCGACGAGATCATGACCAGCGGCGGGCTCATCGGCCGCGTGCGCGACATCAAGGAGGTCGATTCCGGGGGCGTGACCGAGACCCGAGTCACCATCGAAACCGGCACTGCCAGCGTGATCGTCGAGCGGTCGCGGATCGCGCGGATCGGCGGGGCCTCTGGTCCGGGGGCCCCGGCGGCGTGAGCGTCCTGTCGCTGCATCTGCTGGGGTCGCCGGTACTCCGCCAGCGGAGCGCCGAGATCGGCGCGGTGAACGACGACGTCCGCCGGCTGTTGGACGACATGTTCGAAACGATGGACGCGGCCAAGGGCGTCGGCCTGGCGGCCAACCAGATCGGGATCGCGCGGCGGGTGGCGGTAATCGACGCGGACGACGAGCGGTTCGAGATGATCGATCCCGTGATCGTCGAGGCCGAGGGCCGTGCCGCCGCCGAGGAAGGCTGTCTCTCGATCCCCGAGATCTACGGCGACGTCACCCGGCCCGAGCGGGTGGTGCTCGAGGCCACCGACCGCAACGGCCGGCGCTTCCGCATGGAAGCCACCGGGCTCAAAGCGCGCGCCATCCAGCACGAGATCGACCACCTCGACGGCATCCTGTTCCTGGATCACCTGAGCCTGGTGAAACGGCAGATCCTGCTCGCCCGCTACCGGCGCGAGCACAAGGACGACACCGGCTTCATCAAAGAGGTGCAGGCGGAATCCGCCGGCCGCGAGTGAAGTGATGCGGATCGTCTTCTTCGGCACGCCGGAGTTCGCCGTGCCGTCGCTCCGGGCCCTGCTCCGTGAACGGTATGCGGTGGTCGGGGCGGTCACCCAGCCCGACCGTGCGCAAGGCCGCTCGCGGAGCACCCTCGTGGCGCCGCCCGTCAAGCTCGCGGCCGAGGAGGCCGGGATTCCCGTGCTGCAGCCGGCGCGGCCCCTGGGTGACGTCTTCCTCGCCGGCCTCAGCCGTCTCGAGCCCGACCTCGGCGTCGTGGTGGCGTACGGCCACGTGCTCCGGTCGGCCGTCCTCTCCGTTCCCCGTCTCGGCATGATCAACGTTCACGCCTCGCTCCTCCCTCGCTGGCGGGGCGCGGCGCCGATCCAGCACGCCATCGCGGCGGGCGACGCGGAGACGGGCGTCAGCATCATGCAGGTGGATGCGGGACTCGACACCGGACCCGTGCTGCACCGGATCGCCACGACCATCGGCGCCGAGGAGACGGCGGGCGCGCTCGCGGAACGGCTGGCGGAGCTGGGCGCCGGCGCGCTCGTCGAGGCCCTCGCGCGCCTGGCCGCCGGGCACGCCCACCCCGACCCGCAGCCCGCGGCGGGGGCCACCCTCGCGCCCAAGATCGACCGGGAGAGCGCGCGGCTCGACTGGGAGCGCGGCGCGACGGCGCTCGCGCGGCAGGTGCGCGCCTTCGATCCCGCCCCCGGCGCGTGGGCCATGCACGAGGCGCTGCCCCTGAAACTCTTTGCCGCCGTTCCCACGGACGACCGAGGCGCGCCGGGCTCGGTGCTCGAAGCCGGGGAGCGCCTCGTGGTCGGCTGTGGCGACGGATCGCTGGCGGTCCGCGAGGTGCAGCCCGCCGGCAAGACGCGCCTCCCGGTGAGAGACTGGGTGCGTGGGCGTGGGATCGCCGTCGGGGCACGCCTCGCATGAGGCCGCGCCGGTGAGACCGCTGCCCCGGTTGCATGCGTTCACCGATCGCGCGGTGCTGGACGCCGCCGATTTCGGAGTGCGGGCGGCCGCGATCGCCGCCGCGGGGTCGGCCGTCGCGCTCCACGCGCGCGACCGCGGGGCCGGCGGGGCCGCGCTTACCCGGGCGGCGGCGCGCCTGCTCGCGCTGGCGCGGCCGCCCGAAGCCGCCGTCTTCGTGAGCGGCCGCCCGGACGTGGCGGCCGCGCTCGGGGCGCAGGGCGTGCAGCTCGCCGGCGACGATCTCTGTGCGGCCGACGCCCGGCGGGTGCTCGGTCAGGGCTGGATCGGGCGCTCGGTCCACGGCATGGACGAAGCCTTGGCGGCGGTGGCCGAGGGCGCCGATTTCCTGGTGGTCGGCAACGTGTACGAGACCGCCAGTCACCCCGGTCGTCCCGCGGCCGGCCTCGCCCTCGTCCGTGCGGCGGCGGCACTGGGCCGGCCGGTGATCGCCATCGGCGGCATCGACGCCTCGCGGGCCCATGAAGTGCGGGCGGCCGGCGCCTATGGCGTGGCGGCGATCCGGGCGCTCTGGGCCGCGGCGGATCCGGCCGCGGCCGCACTGGCGCTGCTCGCCCCCTGGGCGGAGGACGCGTGAGCGGCGGACCGGAGGCCCTCGCCGTCACCGTCAACGGTGAGCCGCGCCGGATTCCCGGGCCGGCCACGCTGCTCGACCTGCTCGCCCACCTGGGACTGGACGCTCGGGCGGTGGTGGTCGAGCAGAACCGCGAGATCGTCCGCCGGCCGCGACTCGGCGAGACGGCGGTGGCGGACGGGGACGCCATCGAGCTGGTGCATTTCGTGGGCGGGGGGTGAGGCGAGGGAACGCCGTTATCTTTCGCCGGAGACCCGAGCACTGGAGGCGGCGCACCATGACGAGCACTCTGATCGATTCCCTCACCGACGCCCCGCTGACCATCGGCGGCCGGAGCTTTCGGTCGCGCCTGATGGTCGGCACCGGCAAGTACCGGGACAACGGGGAAATGGTGCGGGCCATCGAGGCGTCCGGGGCGGAGATCGTCACGGTGGCCGTGCGGCGCGTGGACCTCGACCGCACCCGGGAAGAAGGCGTCCTCTACCACCTGAGCCCCGATCAGTACTTCCTCCTGGCCAACACCGCGGGCTGCCATACCGCCGACGAGGCCGTTCGCTACGCGCGACTGGCGCGGGAGGCGGGATTCAACGACTTCGTCAAGCTCGAGGTGATCGGCGACCGGGAGACCCTGCTCCCCGACACCGAGGGGCTGCTCGCCGCCGCGCGCACGTTGGTGCGCGAAGGCTTTCAGGTGCTCGCCTACACCAACGACGACCTCATCACGGCCCTCCGGCTCGAGGACGCGGGCTGCGCGGCGGTCATGCCGCTGGCATCCCCGATCGGCAGCGGACTCGGCCTCGTCAATCCGCACAGCATTCGGACCATCAAGCGGAGACTCACCGCCCCGGTAATCGTGGATGCGGGCGTCGGGACCGCCTCGGACGCCTGCATCACGATGGAGCAAGGAGTGGATGGCATCCTGATGAACACCGCCCTGGCCGAGGCCGCGGACCCGCCCGCCATGGCGCGCGCCATGGGCCTGGCGGTCGAGGCCGGCCGGCTGGCCTTTCTCGCGGGCCGCATGCCGAAGCGCGAGACCGCGATGCCGTCGTCACCCGACCGTGGGATGCTGGAGTAGCGGATTGCGCGCCGCCGTCGCGCTCCTTCCGCCCCTCCGGTGAGCGGCCGGCGATGTCCGCCGCCGAAGGTCTGGCCACCAGGCGCGCCGCATGCGCCGTCCTGGCGCAGGTACGGGCGGGAAGACCGTTCGACGCGGCCTTCGACCGGGCAGTGAAGCGACTGGCGGCGCCCGACCGCCGGCTGGTACACGAGCTGGCGGCCGGAGTGCTGCGTGGCCAGACCGCGCTCGATGCGCGGCTCGCGCCGCTGGTGGCGCGCGGGTGGCCGAGCGTCGCGCCGGCGCTGAAGGAAGTGCTCCGGCTGGGCGCGTTCCAGCTGACCGCGCTCGACCGGATACCCGCGCACGCCGCGGTGGACACGAGCGTGGCGCTGGCCAAGGAGACCGGGGGGCCGCGCGCCGGGGGGTTCGTCAACGCGGTGCTCCGGCGGCTGGAGAGTGGAGCGGACACCGTCGACGCGCCGGAGCCCGCTGCGACGTCGGCCGACGCCCTCTCCCGCGCGCATTCGCATCCGGCCTGGCTGGTCGAGCGGTGGCTGACGCGGTTCGGGGCGGAGGAAACAGCGGCGCTGCTCGGCTGGAACAACACCCGGCCCCGGCTGGTCCTGCAGCCGGCGCGCGAGTCGCGCGACGCGCTCGAACGGCGCTGGCGCGAGGCGGGCATCGACGTGGAACCCGCTCCCTTCGGTGCGGGGCTGGTCACCGATCGCACGCGCCCCGAGACGCTTCCGGGATTCGACGAGGGCGGCTTCCATGTGCAGGATCCCGCCCAGGCCCTGCTCGCGTGGTACGCCGACCTGCCTCCGGGCGTCACCTTGTACGACGCTTGCGCCGCCCCCGGTGGCAAGACGATCAGTCTGGGCCGCGGCGCGGGCCTGGTGATCGCCGCCGACGCGAGCCGCCCGCGGATCCGCCGCCTGGCCGGCAACCTCCGGCGGGCCGGCAGCGGGTGCGAATTTGCCGTGGTCGCCGACGCGCGTCATCCGCCGGTGCGTCCGACCGCCGCCGTCCTGGTGGACGCGCCCTGCCTCGGGACGGGATCCTTCGCGCGGCACCCGGACGCGCGGTGGCGGGTGAGCCCCGAGGCGCTCGTTGCCCTGGCGGAGCGCCAGACCGAAGTGCTCGAGGCCGCGGCGCGCACCGTCGCTCCTGGCGGGCTCCTGATCTACAGCACCTGTTCGATCGAGCCCGAGGAAAACGAGGAGCAGGTGAACCGCCTCCTGGCGCATCACCCCGAGCTCAGGCGGGAACCGAGCGACCTGTTCCCCGCCGCCCTGCTCTCGCCCGAGGGAGATCTGATGATCCTGCCGCAGCGTCATCACATGGACGGGGCCTTCGCGGCGCGGCTCCGGCGACTCGGGTGAGGAGAATGCCATGAGGATGCGTCGGCACACCGCACCGGCCCT
>JBBQDU010000058.1:0-13816 GCA_038320055.1 Gemmatimonadales bacterium
CGCGCCGTAGACGATCAGCCGCTTCTGCCGGAGGCGGCCGACCATGTCGAGGTTGATCATTGCCACCGTGGCGGACAGGGGATAGATCGGCTGCTTCACGTAGTGCGCCGAGCCGAGCAGGCCCAACTCCTCCCCGCTGAAGGCGATGAACACCACCGTACGCGCCGGCGGTGCGACCGCCAGGCGCTCGGCGATCCGAATCAGCATCGCGGCGCCCGAGGCGTTGTCGTCCGCGCCGTTGTGTACGGCGCCGGTACTGTCGGGATCGAGGCTCCCGAATCCACCCAGCCCGAGATGGTCGTAGTGAGCGCCGACGATCACGACATCGTTCCGGAGCACCGGGTCCCGCCCGGGCAGCAGGCCGATCACGTTGCTGCTGGTCACCCCCGCGGCGTGCGCGTGCTGGGCCACCGGCGCGTCCCGCGCCACCGTGAACCGCTGGAACCACCCGCCCGCCGCCGACTGCAGCCCCACCGCCCTGAATCGCCGCGCCAGATAGGCGGCGGCAGTGTCGGCACCGGGGCTCCCGGTCAGGCGCCCGCCCAGCCGGTCGTCGGTCAGGAACTTGATGTCGTCGAGCGGCAGGATGGCGGGCACCGGCGAACGCACCACCTCGCGGGAGGCGGCGCCCATCTGCTGGGCGGTCAGGGGAGACGCGGCAGCGAGGGTCAGCATGGCGGCCAGGCCGGCGGAGCGAAATCGTGCGGGCATACGCTCGTACTATACCACGCCGGTCAGCGGGGCACGAAATCGGTGTCCGGAGACAGCCGGCGGACGAACGCGGCCAGCAGCCGAGCCGTCCGGTCCAGGTCCTCCAGGGCGATCATCTCGTTGGGACTGTGCATGTAGCGGTTGGGTACGCTGACGAGCGCCGTGGCCACGCCGCGGTGGGCGTTGAAGATGGCTTCGGCGTCGGTATGGGTGTCGCGCGACGCGGCCTCGATCGCGTACGGGATCTGCTCCGCCTCGGCCGCGCCGGCCAGGCGCTCGAACACGATCTCGCTGACCGAGGCGCCCCGGGCGAGCACCGGCCCGCCGCCGAGCCGGTAGTCGCCATGACGGCGCTTGTCGATGCCGGGATAGTCGGTCGCGTGGGTCACGTCGATCACGATGGCGACGTCGGGCTCGAGCATGGCTGCCGAGGAGCGGGCGCCGCCACCGGTGGCCGCGATCTCCTCGCGCGTCGTGGCCACCGCCGTGACCGAGGCACCCGTCCGGGGCTGGTCGGCCGCCAGCAGGCGCAGCGCCTCGAGCACCACGAAGGCCCCGATCCGGTTGTCGATGCACCGGCTCACCAGCCGGCCGTTGGGGAACTCGAGCACGCCGGCGGCGAGCACTCCTGGATCGCCGATCCGGAGCTGGCCCTCCGCCTCCGCTTTGGACGCGGCACCGATGTCGATCCACAGGTCCTCGACCTTGGACACCTTGTCCCGATCGTCCTTGTCCATGAGGTGGATTGCCTTCTTGCCGACGACGCCGGTCACCGGGCCGCCGCGGCCCAGCAGCCGCACCCGCTGTCCCACGAACACCTGGTGATCCCATCCGCCGATCGTGTCGAAGCTGACGTACCCTTCGTCGTCGATGTGGGTCACCATGACGCCGATCTCGTCAATGTGCCCGGCGAACATCACCCGGGGCCGGCCGTCACCCTGCACGGTGGCGAACGAGTTGCCCGCCACGTCGGCCCGCACCGCGTCCGCGAACCGCTCGGCTTCGGCGCGCCAGAGGCGTGCGGGGGCGATCTCGAAGGCGGAGGGGCCCGGGGTGTCGAGCAGCGACTTGAGAAACGCGAGCGAGTCCGGTGTCATGATCCTGAGATGGGAGAGGGCGTCAACGGCCGGACAATACTCGCGGCCACGCGCCACCTTGTCTACCCCTTGGCGGGGCCGAAGTCCAGCTCCAGGAAGCCGGCGCCGGTCGGGTCAGCGCTCGGTCAGGCGGCGGGGATGGTAGTTCGCGAAGAGCAGCAGACCGATGAACGGCGCGAGGAGCGTCCGGAAGTCGTGGGTCAGGGTGTAGGCCACCACGCCGAGCAGGGTCGGGGCCTCGACCAGCGCCCAGGCCATGACGACGCGGCCGAGGTTGATCTGCCACCAGTCGTCCTCGGAGCTGCCGCGTGCGGGGGGCTGCAGCCGGCTGGTGCTGAACGCCGCGGCACCGAACAACGCGGCGCTCGACAGCGCGAGCGCGATGTACAGCACGCGGCGGTCGGGCAGCCGGTCGGCGGGGAGGGATCGGTCGCTCACGGCCCAGGCCAGCACCCAGAACATCACGATGCCCAGCACCAGCGCGCCGTGGATGATGCGCGCGCGGATCGATGGCGAGATCGCGCCGACGGCCGCCACGGTCAGCGCCCCGCCACGCGGTAGAGCGCGACCGCGAGCACCGCGAACGCGCCCAGCGCCACGAAGTCGTTCTGCGCCAGCGGCCCGAGCGCGGTCTGCAGGCCCGCCAGGTGCGCCAGGTAATCGGCGGCCGGCACCTGTGCCGCGTCGGCTTTCCGGACCAGCGCCGCGGCCACGCCGGCGATCGCCACGCCGGCGAGGGCGCCGCCGGCGATGAGCCCGCTCGAAAAGAGCACGCCCGGCCCGGACTCGACCTCGGCGATCGATCGCGCCGCGCCGCGCGCCCGCCGCTCCACGAGCCAGCGCACCACGCCGCCCGCGAACATCGCCGCCGAGGTCGAGATGGGCAGATAGACGCCCACCGCGATCGGCAGCGACTGCAGCCCCATCAGCTCGATCGCCAGCGTGAGGAAGACCCCGATGAGCACCAGCCCCCAGGGCAGCCGCTGGGTCAGGATGCCGTCGGTCACCAGCGCCATGATCGTCGCCTTGGGCGAATCGAGCTTGGTGACCGGCCGCCCGTCGATCTCGCGGATGCGCCCGCCGATGCCGGGGTCCACCAGATACGCCACCTCGCGGGAGGCCGGATCGAGCAGATACTTGCCCGGCTGGATACCCTGGGTCGGCAGGTTGACGCGGACGACGTTCCACTCGCGTCCGTCGTGCCGCATCCGCTCGCCGAGGGTGGTGACGGACCGGGACTCCGCGCCGGGCGCGGAGGCTTCCAGCATGACGCCGGGATGCCGCTCGGGGATGATGGTGGTGTAGGTCGTGTTGAGCAGGGTCAGGGTCCAGCCGACCGCGAGCGCGGACGTCACGGCGCCGACGATGATGGCGATCTGCTGGCGGCGGGGCGTGGCGCCGACCAGGAAGCCGGTCTTGAGGTCCTGGCTCGTCGCGCCGGCGTTGCTGGCGGCCACCGCGATCACGCCCGCGATCGAGATCGCGCCGACCCGGTGGTCGACGCCGGTCCACCCGATCAGGAGGAAGATGGTCGTCGTGCCGATGAGGGCGGCGATCGTCATGCCGGAGACCGGATTGGCGCTGACGCCGATCTCGCCGGTGATGCGAGACGAGACGACCACGAAGAAGAACCCGAACACCACGATGAGGATCGCGCACAGCAGGTTGACGGCGAGCTGGGGGAGGGCGGTGAGCAGCAGCGCGAGCGCCACGGCGCCCACCAGGGTGACCCACACCGGCAGGTCGAGGTCGGTCCGGAGCCGGGTCACCGTGTCGCCCATGGTGCCGCGGAGGTCCTGAAAGCCGGAGCGGAAGGCCGACAGGATGGTGGGGAGGGCCCGGAGCAGGGCGATGATTCCCGCGGTGGCCACCGCGCCCGCGCCGATATAGAACACGAAGTTGGCGCGCACCTCGCCCGGGCTCATGTCCGCGATCAGCTTGGTCTCGGCGAAGATGGGCGACGTGAGTCCGCTGCCGAACAGCTTGATGGCCGGAATGAGGACCAGGTAGGCGAGGGAGCCGCCCGCGAACAGGTAGCCTGCGATCCGCGGCCCGATGATGTACCCGACCCCGAGCAACTCCGGGGAAACCTCGGCGGAAATCGAGGCACCCTTGTACCCGGTCGAGATCCAGCCGGGGTACTCCTTCCACGCCTTGAGCCCCGACATCAGGAGCTTGTACGCGAAGGCCAGCCCGAACGCCTGAAACAGCCGCCGCGCCTGGAGCCCGCCCTTCTCGCCCGCCACCAGGACCTCGGCGCAGGCCGTCCCCTCCGGGTAAGTGAGCCGGCCGTGCTCCTTCACGATGAGGGCGCGCCGAAGCGGAATCATGAGCAGGATGCCCATGACGCCGCCCACCACCGCCACGATCGCCACCTTGGAGACGCTCAGGTCGTAGCCCATGAGCAGAATGGCCGGCAGGGTGAAGACCACGCCCGCCGCGATGGACTCACCCGCCGAGCCCGTGGTCTGCACGATGTTGTTCTCGAGAATCGTGGAGCGGCCCAGGGTGCGGAAGAACGCCACTGACAGCACCGCGATCGGAATCGACGCCGAGACCGTGAGGCCGATCTTGAGCGCGAGGTAGACACTCGACGCGGCGAAGACGAGTCCGAGGAGCGCACCCAGGACCACGGCGCGCACGGTGAGCTCGGCTGGCGACTGTTCGGGCGAAACGAATGGCGTGAAGGCGGGGGTCTCGGGGGGCGCAGTCGGACGGGTCAGGGTCGCCATGGATTCCGTCGAGAGATGGGGGGTGGAACGCTGCCTGAAGCTACCGACGCTCCTGAAGACCGTCCAGCGGGCCTCCCCCGCAGCCCTCGTCCTCCGGCGGGCCATCCGCAGCACCCTGGGTGGGTGATCACGCTCACCGCGCCCGGCGGGGGGGTTGGCTAAGATCGGACGTCGGCCACTGGGGCCGACGAACTTTCCAGACACCGCGGTCCCAACCCAAGGGGGGCGTCATGCTGTGGACCATCTTCGTGATCCTGCTGGTGCTGTGGCTGTTGGGTGTGGTGTCGTCCTACACCATGGGCGGATTCATTCACGTCCTGCTCGTGGTAGCGGTGGTCGTCGCGCTGATCCAGCTGATCCAGGGCAGGCGCGTCATATGAAGCCGGCAGTGATCGTCGGCGTGCTGCTCATCATCGTCGGGATTGCCGGTCTGGCGTTCGGCGGCTTCTCCTTTACGCACAAGGAGAAGGTCCTCGATCTCGGGCCGATCCAGGCAAGCGCCGACAAGAAGGAGTCGCTGCCCGTTTCCCCGATCCTGGGCGCACTCGCGATCGTCGGTGGTGTGGTGCTGCTGGCGACCGGCGCGCGGCGGACCTAGCACTTCCGGAGTGCCCCGGGTAGGGAGGGGGTCCGCATGAACGGGGGCATGACTCAGGTCATGCCCCCTTGTCGCGTCCGGGGTGTATCCGGAGGGTCCGTTCTACCCCCCGCGAGATCCGGTCCCGGCCCCACGGCGTTTCCTGGACGACGCGGCATGCGGCCGCCGTCTTCTTCCTTTTCAGGCAGGGGGTTCGGATGCGGTCAGGATTGCGGTGGCCTTCGGCCACGGCGCTCGCCGTGGTGGTCTGTCTCGCCGGGGTGAGCCCGGCGTGGGCGCAGCAAGGCACGAAAGACGGCATGGCCAAGGATTCGGCGATGGCGCACGACGGGATGGCCAAGGATGAGATGGCCAAGGACGGGATGGCGAAGGATGGGATGGCCAAGGACGGCATGGAAAAGGAAGCCATGGGGCACGATGCCATGGCCATGGCGCCGCACGGCGCCTTCGGCGGGATCGACGGCCACAAGGCCCAGGGCGCGTTCGACATCACCACCGCCAACGGGAAGAGCCAGCTTCACCTCGGCAAGGACTTCTCGGTGGACAAGGGCCCCGACGTCTACGTGGTGCTGGGCCGCGGAGAAAAGGGCGGGCCGACCGGGCTGTCGTTGGGCAAGCTCAAGAAGTTCAGCGGCGAGCAGACGCTGGCGATCCCGGCTGGCACCGACCTCTCCGGCTACACGCACGTGGTCCTCTGGTGCAAGAAGTACGACGCCACGATGGGCGCGGCGCCGCTGGCGTCCGCCGACGCGATGATGCATAAGTAGGGCGATGCCACACGCCGAACCGCCGAAAGTGGGAAGGACCGGTCCGTCGGAAGACGGGCCGGGAGGGCGGCGCCCACTCGTGCTGGCCGGGGAGTCGTCGCTCCGCCGGCGGCTGATTGCCCGCGACGAGCAGGCGCTGGTGGAGCTGATCGAGGTCGCGAGCCCCTGGCTGCTCGGCATCACCCAGGCCATGCTCAGCGATCCCGATGAAGCCGAAGAGGTCGTCCTGGAGGTGTTCTCCTCCGCCTGGGACCGGGTCGGGAGTCTGGGCGACGAACACGACGCGCTGCTCCCGTGGCTGCTGCGGATCGCCCGGAACCGCGCCATCGACCGGCTCCGCCGGCGCCGCCGTTGGCGGCTCAAGATCGAGCGGGCGCAGGCCTACGGCGAGCTACCGCCGGACCGGGCCCGCCCGGCCGAGATCGACGAAGCGGCCACGCCGGGGTGGCACGTCCATCAGTCGGTGCACGCGGCGCTCGATGCATTGCCGGCCGAGCAGCGCGAGGCGGTTCGACTGGCCTATTTTCAGGGTCTCACGCACTCCGAGATTGCCAAGGAACTGGCGATTCCCATGGGCACCGTGAAGACGCGCCTGCGCCTGGCGTCCAACAAACTCAGAACCTCACTGGCGCCGATCAAGGACTGGATTTCATGACCGCCCACGACTGGTACATCGAGAATCGCGCTGCCTTCGTCGCGAGAAGCCTCGAGCCCCGCGAGGAGCGGATGTTCCGCGACCATCTCGTCCGCTGCGACCAGTGCGCCCGGGAGGTGGCAGACCTGGAGCGGGACCTCGGGTGGCTGCCGATGGGGGTGGCGCCGGTGGCGCCGCCGCCCGACTTCGTCCGGAGGATGGCGGCCGCGATCCTCGACCGGCCCTCCCGCTGGCGGCGCCTGGTGCCGCTCGCGCTGGCCGCCGGGCTCGCGCTCGTGGCGGGCGGCGCGGCGTTGACTGCCCGGAACGAGGGCCGTGAGCTGAAGGGCCTCCTCGCCGTGCGCGAAACCCAGTTGATGGCGGTGGAGGACACGCTCTCCGTCCTCCGGCGGTCCAACAATGTCCTCCAGACGCAAATCTCGATGAACGGCCACGAGCAGGGCGGTATGCTGATCTTCCAGGACGCCGTGTCCCATCGCTGGTGCGTCATCGTGCACGGGCTCCCGCCGGCGCCCACGGGGAACGTCTATCAGTTCTGGTTCATCACCACCAGCGGCATGGTGCGCTCGGTCGAGGTGAACGCCGATACGCAGCAACTCGCCTACATGACGCTGGCGATGCCCGGGGTGGCGGCGCCCGTCATGGGCGCGGCACTCACGATGGAGCCGATGGTGGACCGCACGTCGCCGGAGCCGATGGGCGTCACCCTGGCCCACGTGGTGTTCTAGGGCCGGGCATTCATCGAGGGTGCGCCGGGCAGCACAAAGGGGGGCATGCGACGATGCATGCCCCCCTGCTTCACATACGGTACCCGTCTCGAATGACGGGATGCGCGGGATGCTCTAACGCGCCTGCGCGCCGCCCGCCACTGCCTCGCGGACGGTGGTGGAATCGCGCGGCTCGCCCGCCAGCCACCAGCCGGGCGGCGGCGCCAACTCCGCGCCACCGAGCTGGACGGCCGATTCGGGCAGCGTGTCGCTCGGGATCACGACGCCGTTGGCGCCGAGCTCACGAAAGAGCTTCCACTGCGCCTGCCGCGCGGCCCACGGCCGGCCGCCGTTGTACATCAGGGCGACGAGCAGCGTACCCTCCGACCGCCCCAGGTAGCCGACCACCGTCGAAACCCGGCCGAGCGTCCCCGTCTTGGCGCGGACGACACCCTCGCCCGGGAAGCCGCTGTTGAGGCGATGCAGGGTGCCGGTGCCGTTGGCCGGCAGCAGCATGGGGAAATTCCGGCCGGCCGGCATGTTCGGGAATCTGGCCAGGTAGGTGACGAAGGTGTGCGGCGTGACCCGATCCTCGTACGACAGGCCGCTGCCGTCCACCAGGTAGACGCCCTCGTCGGAGCCCACCACCTTGCGCACGTGATCGGTCAGCAGGGCGGGGCCCCGGTCGCGGCCGCCCGCCCACTGCAGCAGCAGCTCGGCGCCCAGATTGAGGCTGCGTCGATTGATCTCGCTGGCGAGCGAGTCGAGCGGGGGCGAGGAAACCTCGGCCAGGATCTGCGGCCCGCCCGAAGGCGACGACCCGACGAACGACGAGGGATTCCAGGTGATCCCGGCTCGCTTGAGCGCCCCGCCCCAGACCGCGCTGAGCATGGCGCGCGGATCGCGGGCCACGGCGGCCAGGCGGCGCGGGGACGCCGCTACGCCCATGGTGCCGCCGACCACCCAGCCGCCGTCGGCGAGGGGCGTCAGCGTCAACCGCGAGCGGCGGCCCGAGTTCGTGGTGGCGGTGACCCGGACCAAAGACCCGATGCCCTCCGGGGCCGTTTCCACGACCCGCGCGCGCTGCCCCGCGCGGGCGCCCGGCCGGACGGTGATCCAGACAATATTTTCGTGGAGCGTCAGCGGCCCGACCAGCGGGGCGAACAGCCGGCCCTGGTGACGGGCCGACCAGACGGCGGGATACAGAGCGTTGGCGGGGCCGTTCGAGCTCTGCAGCTGGAGCGGGCCCGTCAGCTGCCGTACGCCGGCCTCGGCCAGCTGGAGCGCCAGGTCGTAGAGCATCGGTCCCGACCCCTCGGCTCGCTCGAGCGACGGATCGCCATTGACCTCGAGCGCCCAACTTCCGATCCAGGCGCCGGTCGTTGGATCGAGCGAGCCGACCCCCACGACCCGGGTGGGACGCCGCGCGGTTCCACCCAGCACACTACGGGCGAAACCCGTGGTGAACAGCTTGACCGTGGACGCCGGCATCATCGCCTGGTCTGGATTGACGCTCCATAGCGTCCGGCCGGACTGGTCGGCGATGACGATGCCCCATTCGCCCGGGGCCGACACGCGTGCACGATCGAACCACGCATCCATCCGTTCGCTCAGCCACTGCGAGCCGGTCTGGGCGTGGAGCGCCGCGGGTGCATACAGGCAGGCCGCGAGCACCACGGGCGCGAGACGGCGGACGGAGCGGGCGAACGGCGAAAACGACACGAAATGTCCTGGCGTGAGAAACACTGGTTGACGGCCGACCGAATTCTCGCTCGGCGGCTGGCCGCGTGTCAAGCCTATAAAGTCATATTCGGCAAAGTGTTACGTTGACCATACCGGTTTGGCCACCGCCAGCGGGCCCGGAGTCCGACCGCAAACATAAGTGCAATTCCCGGGCCCGCTTCCAGGTGACTGTCGTCACCGTTATCCACCATTCGCGCCCTTACACTGCGCACACGATCTACGGAACTGTGGCGGCCGGGCAACCATCGGCACGCGGCAGAGTCCCATTCGAGTGCCGAATTGGAGGTCATATGCCGGTCCCCTCTTTCCCCTCTCTGGCCACGCTCGCCCTGCTCGCGGGTGCCGTTGGCTGTGCCAGCACGACCGTGCGCACCGACGACAGTCCCAGTGCGGCCGCGCGCGATACCACCACGACCACCACCACGGCCGCCGACACCGCGGCCGTGCAAAACCCGACGGGCTACCGCGGAATGGAGCGCGACACCACGCTGGTGGGTGTTATGGACACCACCCAAGCCGCGTCCGGCGACACGACCATCGCGCGTTAGGCGTAAAAACAGGCAGGGGCCATGACCGGGGTCATGGCCCCTGCGTCGTGCCCCCCGGCGCTCTCCCTACTTGAGCAGTGTCTTGGCGATCGTCTGCAGTTGCATGTTGCTGGTGCCCTCGTAGATCGTTCCGATCTTGGCGTCGCGGTAGAATTTCTCCGCCGGGTACTCGGTGGAGTACCCGTACCCGCCGAACAGCTCGAGACAGTTCGAGGTGGTCCGATCGGCCACCTGCGAGCTGAACAGCTTGGCCATCGCCGCTTCGTGGGCGAACGACCGGCCCGCGTCCTTGAGACGTGCCGCGTTGTACACCATGAGACGCGCCGCTTCCAGGTCGGTCGCCATCTGCGCCAGCTGGAACTGCACTCCCTGAAACTCGGCGATGGTCTTCCCGAACTGGCGGCGCTCCTTCACATAGGCCGTCGCGGCCTCGAGCGCGCCGGTGGCCACGCCGATCATCTGCGCCCCGATCCCGATCCGGCCCTCGTTGAGCGTCTCGATGGCGATCTTGTAGCCTTGCCCGATGGGCCCGAGCACGTTGGCGTCCGGCACCCGGCACTGCTCGAGGATGAGCTCGGTCGTGCTCGACGCCCGGATGCCGAGCTTGCTTTCCTTTTTCCCCACCGCGAAGCCCGGGAAATCCCGTTCCACCAGGAACGCTGTGATGCCCTTGTAGCCCTTCGAGGGATCCACATTGGCGAAGACGATGAACAGTCCGGCCTCGGCGCCGTTCGTGATCCAGAACTTGCGGCCGGTCAGCTCCCAGCCGTCGCCCGCGCGTTCGGCCCGGGTCGCGAGAGCGAACGCGTCGCTGCCGCTGCCGGGCTCGGACAGCGCGAAGGCGCCGAGCAGCTCGGTGGTGAGCCTGGGGAAATAGCGTCCCTGCTGCTCCTCGTTGCCGCGGCGAATCAGGGCGTTGTTGACCAGCGTGTTGTGCACGTCCACGTAGATCGCGGCCGACGCGTCGACCCGCGCCAACTCCTCGATGGCGAGCACCGACATGAAGATCCCGCCGCCGGCGCCGCCGTACGGCTCGGGCACCTCGATGCCCATGAGACCGAGCTCGAAGAACTTGGGGATGAGGTCGGGCCGGAACTTGGCGGCCTCGTCCATCGCCGAGACGTGGGGGCGCACCTCCGAGTCGGCGAACTCCTTCACCGCGTCGCGGAAGAGGCTCTCTTCTTCGGACAGCGTGGTGAGAGCGGGTGCGGCACTGCGCAGATCCTGCATAGGGCCACAAGCTCCGGAGATGGTCGGTGGGAGGCTTCAGGTGGGGGGAGTATATCCCCGAGTTCCGGCGGGTTCAATCGGCGCGGCCTCGAGCACCTCGAGCGCCACGGGCACCCGGCCGAGGGGCGCGGACACCTGCACGCCCTGCACGCGATCCGCCACGGCCGCCAGCATCTCGCGCGAGATGCGCACCCCCTCCGCCAGCGCCTCCTCCTTGCCGCCCGCGCTCGCCGCCCGCATCCGCTCGACGACGGCATCGGGGACGCTCACGCCGGGCACCTCGTTGGCCAGGAATTCCGCGTTCCGGAGCGACACGAGCGGCCAGATGCCCGCGATGATGGGAATCCGGAACTGCTCGACACGGGTCAGAAACCGGTCGAGTTGCTCGAGGTCGAACACCGGTTGCGTGATCGCGTACTCGGCACCGGCCTCCACCTTGTAGGCGAAGCGCTTGAGCTCGCGCTCGAAGTCGAACGCCGCCGGATTGACGCCCACGCCGATCACGAACCGGGTCGGCGGGCCGATCGGGTTGCCCCCCGGGTCGAGCCCGTGATTGAGGCGGCTCACCAGATTGGTGAGCCCGATGCTGTCGATGTCGAACACGGCCGTGGCGTCGGGGTAGGGCCCCATCTTGGGCGGATCGCCGGTGACGATGAGGAGGTTCCGGATGCCGGCCGCCGCCGCCCCCAGCAGATCGGACAGCATGCCGAGCAGATTGCGGTCGCGGCAGGCGTAGTGCACCACCGCCTCGAGCCCCACCTCGCGCTCGATCATCAGCGCGGACAGGAGCGCTCCCATGCGGCTCTGCGCGCGCGGCCCGTCGGGCACGTTGACGGCATCGACGCCCGCCATCTTGAGCTGGCGCACCTGCTCGAACATCGGCGCCGGATCGACACCCTTGGGCGGCACGATCTCCACGGTGGTGACGAAGCGCCCCTCGGCGAGCTTGGCCCCGAGCCCCGAGCGCGCGGCCAGCGGCACGGGGTCGATCGCGACCGCGGGCGAGGGCGCCGGCAGCGTGCCCATGTCGAAGGCGTGTCGTGGCGACACGCTCTGGACGAAGCCGACCATGGCCCGGATGTGGTCCGGCGTGGTACCGCAGCAGCCGCCCACGAACCGGGCGCCTGCCTCGACCATGCGGCGGGCATAGCTGGCCATGTACTCGGGGGAGGCCATGTACATCTTCCGGTCGCCGACCTCGCGCGGAAGCCCGGCGTTCGGCTGCGCCGCGATCGGCAGGCTCACGACGCGGGCGAGCTTCTCGACCGCCTCGAGGACCCCGTGCGGACCGACCGAGCAGTTGACGCCGATGACCGACACGCCCATCGCCGCGAGCGCGGGACCGAACGCCTCGGGATCGGTGCCGTAATGGGTCTTGCCGTCGGTGCCCACCGTCATCTGGGCGATGGTGGGCAGGTCCGACAGCTCCTGGATCGCGCGGATCGCGGCGCCGAGCTCGTTGACGTCGCTGAACGTCTCCAGGATGAACCCGTCCACGCCGCCGGCCAGCAGTCCCCGGACCTGGCGGGCGTACAACGCGCACGCCTCGTCCAGCGAGAGCTCGCCGAACGGCTCGACGCGGACGCCGAGCGGCCCGATGGCGCCCGCCACGGCCGCCCGGGTGCCCGCCGCCTCGCGGGCGAGCCCCGCAGCGGCGCTGTTGATCCGCTCGGTGTCGGCGCCGAGCCCGTGGACGGCGAGCTTGAGCGGGTTGGCACCGAAGGTGTTCGTCTCGATCAGCTCGGCGCCCGCGCGCACGTACTCCCGGTGGATGTCGCGCACCAGGTCCGGCTGCCTGAGGTTCAGCTCGTCGTAGCAGACGTTGAGGAAGACGCCCCGCCCGTAGAGCATGGTGCCCATCGCCCCATCCACCACGTGGACGCGGCCGTCCGCGAGCAGGTCGCCGAGGGTGCGCATGCTAGCGCTCGTAGTCGAGGTTGGGGGAGAGCCAGCGCTCCATGGTGCCCACGTCCATGCCCTTCCGGCGGGCGTAGTCCTCGACCTGGTCGCGCTCGATCTTCCCGACGCCGAAGTAGTGCGCCTCGGGGCGCCAGAAGTAGTAGCCGCTGACCGAAGCCGCGGGCAGCATCGCGAAACTCTCGGTCAGTGTGATCCCGGCGTTGGACTCGGCGCGGAGCAGGTCGAACAGGGTGCGCTTCTCGGTGTGGTCCGGACAGGCGGGATAGCCCGGCGCGGGGCGGATCCCCTGGTACTGCTCGCGGACCAGGGCCGCGTTGTCGAGCGACTCCGCCTGCGCGTACGCCCAGTACTCTCGCCGGACGCGCTCGTGCAGCCGCTCGGCGAATGCCTCCGCCAGCCGGTCGGCGAGGGCCTTGGCCAGGATGGCGTTGTAGTCGTCGTGCTGCGCCTCGAAGGCGGCCACCAGCACGTCGAGTCCGACGCCGGCGGTCACGGCGAACGCGCCGACGTGGTCCGCGGCCCCGCTCTCGCGGGGTGCGACGAAGTCGGCGAGCGCGAGGTTGGGACGGCCCGGCGGCTTGATCATCTGCTGCCGGACAGTGTGGATGGTCGCGAGCGGCTCGGTGCGCCCCTCGTCGGCATAGAGCTCGATGTCGTCGCCCACCGCGTTGGCGCGGAAGACGCCGAACACACCCCGGGCCCGGAGCAGCCGCTCGCCGACAATGCGATCCAGGAGGGACTGCGCGTCGTGGAAGAGGTCGGTCGCAGCGGCGCCGACCGTGGGGTCGGTCAGGATCGCGGGGTAGTGTCCCGCCAGCTCCCAGGTCTGGAAGAACGGCGTCCAGTCGATGCGCGGGACCAGGTCCTCGAGCGGGTAGTCGTCGAGCACGGTGAGGCCGGTCGAGCAGGGAACCGGCGGCACGACGCCGGTCCAGTCTAGCACCAGCCGGTGCCGGCGGGCGTCCTCGACCGATTGGCGGCGCTCGGCGGGACGGCGCCGGCTCCGCTGCTCGCGCATGTCGCGGTACTCGTCGCGCACCTCGGTCACGAAGTCGTCCCGGAGCGTCTCGCTGAGGAGACTGCCCGCCACGCCGACCGCGCGCGAGGC
>JBBQDU010000059.1:0-13445 GCA_038320055.1 Gemmatimonadales bacterium
GCCGGCGGCGCTCTGGGAGGTGCTGGTCCAGCGGAAACTGCTCGGGGACGAAGAGATCCTGAAAGCCCTGGCGTCGAGATTCCGCATTCCCGTCGCGGATCTCGGCCGCGTCGATCAGAAGCTGCAGCAGAGCGTCCCCGAGCAGGTGTCGCGCCGGTTCAACGTCGTGCCCGTCGGCCAGACCGATTCCTATCTCGAGGTGGCCACCGCCAACCCGTTCGACATCGACGCCGAAAAGATGCTGGCCTTTGCCACGGGGCGAGAGGTGCGGATGCTCCTCGGATCGCCGGTGACCATCCGGCAGCGGATCGACGAGATGTACCGGAAGGACGACGTCGTCAACCGCCTGCTCGAGGGCCTCGGCAGCAACTTCGAGGTGAAGGAGCTGCACGACGTGGAGGAAGCGGCGGCGAGCGCCGAGGAGGCCAGCCAGCGGCCGATCATCCGCCTGGTGGACGTCATGCTCGCCGACGGGGTCACCAGCCGCGCGAGCGACATCCACGTGGAGCCCATCGAAGGTGGCGTGGCGGTCCGGTACCGCATCGATGGCGTCCTCCGGCAGGTGATGAAGATTCCGAGGAACGCCGGCCTGCCGCTCATCTCACGCATCAAGATCATGTCGGGGCTCGACATCGCCGACCGTCTCCGGCCGCAGGACGGGCGCGCCCGGGTCTCGGTGAACGGCGACGCGGTGGACCTCCGGGTCTCGACCCTGCCCGCCTCGCTCGGCGAAAAGGTCGTGATCCGGATCCTGAGCCAGCGCGCCACCGCGCTGAGTCTCGACGCGCTCGGCATTCACCGTGACGAGCAGGAGGCGATCGAGCGGCTGCTGTCGGCCAAGGAAGGGATCATCCTCGTCACCGGTCCTACCGGCTCCGGAAAGACCACCACCCTCTACTCGGCCATCCGCCTCATCCAGAGCGAGGGCGTGAACATCGTCACGGTCGAGGATCCAGTGGAATACCGGCTGGGCGAGAACATCGTGCAGGTCCAGGTGCACGAGAAGGCCGGACTGACCTTCGCCTCCGCGCTTCGATCGATCCTGCGGCAGGATCCGGACGTGGTGCTGATCGGGGAGATCCGCGACCAGGAAACGGCGCAGATCGCCGTGCAGGCATCGCTCACGGGCCACCTGGTCCTGTCCACGCTGCACACCAACGACGCGCCCAACGCCGTTACGCGTCTCGTGGACATGGGCATGGAGGCCTACAAGATCGCCTCGGCGCTCCGCGGCGTCGTGGCACAGCGGCTCATGCGCCGGCTCTGCCTCAAGTGCCGCCAACCGAATACCGAGGCGGTGACCGAGCGCGTCGCCAAATTCCTCCCCGCCGGCACGCCGCTCTTTCGCGCGGTCGGATGCGCCGACTGCGCGCAGACCGGCTACCGCGGCCGGTTCAGCATCATGGAGGTGCTGCGGATCGACGCCGAGATCGAGCGCCGGATCGGCGCGGGCGCCACCGCCGAGCAGATCGCCCAGGCGGCCCGGGCGGCGGGGATGCGATCACTCTGGGACAGCGGGTTGCGCCACGTGCTGGCGGGCGAGTCCACCGTCGAGGAGCTGTTGCGGGTCACGGATGTGCCGAACGACGAGCCCGCGACGTCCGCGGCGCCGCCTCCGACGGCCCCGGTCGAGCGACGGCCTGCCCGCGGCGCGTCCGCGGTTGCTCCGGCGTCACCGGCCGCGCCTCCCCCCGCTCCCGGCCCGCCGGCTCCCGCAGTTCCCTCGCTCGATTTCACGATGGACATGGAGCTGGTGGAGGAGCCGGGGAGCACCCACCAGGACGGCGCGGCGCCCCGGGGGCGCGGGGCCACGGTGCTGCTCGTGGAGGACGAGGACGCGCTTCGTGGGGTGATGAAGGACCTCCTCGAGCGCGAGGGCTACATCGTGGCCGAGGCGCGGGACGGGGTCCAGGCGCTCGACCAGGTGGACCGGCACGCCCCCGACATCATCGTGCTGGACCTCAACCTGCCGGGGCTCGACGGGTACGGCGTCCTCCGGCAGCTCCGCTCGCGAGAGGCCACGCGCGCCATCCCGGTCATGGTGCTCACCGCCAAGGGCGACGAAGACAACGAGGTGCGCGTCTTCGAGCTGGGGGCCGACGACTTCATCACCAAGCCGTTTCGCGCGCGCGCCCTCTCCGCCCGGCTCGAGGCGGTGCTCGGCCGTCACCGCGCTTGAGCCGGACGCCATCTCCCCCGCCTGATCCGCCCGCCGCGCGCCCCACCCCAGAGGCTGCCTCGGAGCCGGGCGACGCGTCCGCGAGCGGGGCGGAGGGACTCGCGCTCATCAAGCCGGCGGTACGCGCCCAGAGCGCGTACACGCTGAGCGCCCCCGCTGCGGTCCGGAAGCTCAACCAGAACGAAAGCCCGTGGGACGTACCAGCCGAGGTCAAGCGGGAAACCCTGGCGGCGGCGGACGCGGCACCGTGGCAGCGTTACCCGGAATTCGCGCCTCCGGCGCTGCTCGCCGCCCTGGCCGCGCGTTACGGCTGGGTGCCGGAGGGCGTCCTGGTGGGCAACGGCTCGAACGAGCTCATTCAGGCCACGCTGTCGGTGGTGCTGGGGCCGACCGATGTGGTGGTGGCGCCGACGCCGACCTTTTCACTCTACCGGCTCCTCACCGGGGTGCTTGGCGGACGGTACCGGCCGGTGAGGCTCGGCCCCGATTTCGCCTACGATGTCGATGCGTTGATCGAGACGGCGGTTCGCGAGCACGCGAAGGTCGTGGTGCTCAATTCGCCCAACAACCCCACGGGCTCGGCCCTGCCGGAGGGGGCGGTGGCGCGAGTATTACGGGAGACCGAGGCGTTCGTCGTCTGCGACGAGGCATACCAGGAATTCGGCGGACCGACGGCGCTCGGGCTCCTTGCGAGGAACTCGCGGCTGGTGGTGCTCCGGACGTTCTCGAAGGCGCTCGGGATGGCCGGGCTCCGGTTCGGGCTGGCCCTGGGGCATCCCGTCGTGATCCGGGAGATCGCCAAAGGCAAGCTGCCCTACAACGTCAACGTGGTCACCCTCGCGGCGGCGGCGGCGGCACTCCGGCACGTTCCGGTGCTCGAGGAGCGGGTGCGACGGCTCGTGGAGAACCGGCGCCAGTTGGTCGCCCGGCTCGGCATGCTGCCGGGCCTCACCGTCTATCCGAGCGCGGCCAACTTCGTCCTGATCCGGGTGGAGCGCCAGGCCGCGCGCGACATCTTCCACCGTCTGCTGGACGAGCACGGCATCCTCGTGCGGGACGTCTCGGGCGTCCCGGATCTGGCGCAGTGTCTCCGGATCTCCATCGGGACGGGGGAAGACATGGACGCGGTGGCCGATGCACTGGGCGGGATGCTCGGGGCCGGCGGATGACGGTCGACGGGGTGACGTTCGACGGGAGGCGCGCGTGAGCCGCATCGGCGAGATTCGCCGTACCACCAAGGAAACCGAGCTGCACGTCCGCGTGGAGCTCGACGGCCGCGGCACCTCCGAGGTGCGGACCGGCATCGGGTTCTTCGATCACATGCTCGAGGCCCTCGCACGCCACGCGTTGCTGGACCTCACCATCGAGGCCCTGGGCGATCTGCACGTGGACGGGCACCACACCGTCGAGGACACCGGCATCGCGCTCGGGCTGGCCCTGGAGCGCGCCCTGGGCGAGCGGGTCGGGATCCGGCGCTACGCCGACGCGCTGGTGCCGCTCGACGAAGCACTGGTGCGGGCAGTCGTGGACGTCTCGGGCCGGCCCTACCTGGCCTACGGCATCGAGATCCCGAAATGGCAGATGCTCGGCGACTACGACGTCTTTCTCACGCCGGAGTTCTTCCGCGCCGTCGTGCTCAACGCAGGGCTCACGGTCCACATGGACCTCATCCGGGGCGACAATCCGCACCACATCGTCGAGGCGGCCTTCAAGGCATTCGCGCGCGCGCTCGACGGCGCGGTCGGGCTCGACCCCCGGGTCACGGGGGTGCCGTCCACCAAGGGCGCGCTGTGATCGTCGTGGTGGACTACGGGGTCAACAACCTGAAGAGCGTCGTCCGCGCCCTCGCGGCCGGCGGACACGCCGCCACACTCTCGACCGAGCCGGACGAGGTCCGGCAGGCAGACCACGTGGTGATGCCCGGGGTGGGCAACTTCGGGCAGGCCTCGCGAACGCTCGAGACCTCCGGTCTCGGCGGCGCGGTCCGCGATGCCGCGGCGCGCGGACAGCCGGTCATGGGCATCTGCCTCGGACTCCAGCTCTTCTTCGCCACGAGCGCGGAGGCGCCGGATGCGCGCGGGCTCGGCATCCTCCCGGGGGAGGTCGTCCGCTTCGATACGACGCTCACCGTTCCCCACGTCGGCTGGGCCCGCGTGGACCCGACGCCGGCCGGCGGGCGGCACGCGGTGCTCGGCGCCGTCTTCCACGGCGGCCCGCAGTTCTTCTATCACGTCCACAGCTATCACCCCGCGGGGCTGCCCGAGGAACACGTGCTGGCCACCGGCACGTACGAGCAAGTGTTCCCGACGATCGTGGGCCGCGATAACGTGATCGGCGCCCAGTTTCACCCGGAGAAGTCCCAGCGCGCCGGCATCGAGCTGCTCGACGCGTTTGCGCGGTGGCGACCGTGACGCGGTGGCGACCGTGACGCGGTGGCGACCGTGACGTCGATCCGCGTGTCGCTCGTGGATCTATACGTGCTCCGCGGGGCGGGCCTCGCCCTCGAGTGTCTGGTGCTGCGCCGGGCGCCCGGCGGGCGATGTCCAGGCTCCTGGGAGGCGGTCCACGGTCACATCGAGTCCGGCGAGACCCCGGCGGAGGCGGCCCGGCGTGAGCTGGACGAGGAAACCGGGCTCCGGGCCGACCGGCTGTACAATCTGAGCCGGGTGGAAACCTTCTACCAGCACGGGCTCGACGAAGTGGCGCTGGTGCCGGTGTTCGCGGCCTGGGTCCCGCCCGATGCAACCGTCCGAACTGGCGTGGAGCACGACCGCTTCGAGTGGCTTCCCCCCGCCCAGGCGCGGGTCCGCTTCGCGTGGCCGCGCGAGGCGCGCGCGCTCGAGGACGTCGTAGCGCTGCTCGGCGCGGGCGACGGCGGTTCGGTCGAGGACGTGCTCCGGGTATGCTAGCCCGGCGGATCATTCCCTGCCTGGACGTGGCGGACGGACGGGTGGTCAAGGGCGTGCACTTCACCTCGCTCCGCGACGCCGGCGACCCGGTGGAGCAGGCCACGCGCTACGACGCCCAGGGTGCCGACGAGCTGATCTTCCTCGACATCTCCGCCAGCCACGAGGCGCGCCGGACCACCCTCGAGATGGTCGGCCGGGTGGCGGAGGCCATCTTCATCCCGTTCACGGTGGGCGGCGGCATTCGTGCCGTGGCCGACGCCGGCGCGGCGCTTCGGGCGGGAGCGGACAAGGTCTCCGTCAACACGGCCGCGGTGCGCGATCCATCGCTCATCTCGCGCCTGGCGGAGAGTTTCGGCACGCAGTGTGTGGTGGCGGCGGTGGACGTCAAGCGCGTGGCGGGGCGCCTCGCCGTGATGGTCAACGGCGGCCGCGAAGAGACGCCGCTCGACGCGCTGGAGTGGATCCCGCGGCTCCAGGCGCTCGGAGCGGGAGAGATTCTCCTGACCTCGATGGATCGGGACGGCACCGGCACCGGCTACGACCTTCCGCTGCTCGCCGCGGCGGCGGGCGCGGTCTCGATTCCGGTGATCGCCTCGGGGGGCGCGGGGCGGCTGGAGCACCTGGCCGAAGCCCTGGAGGCGGGGGCGCACGGCGTGCTGGCGGCCACCATCTTCCACTTCGAAGGCTCGACGCTGCCCGAGGCGCGCGCGTACCTCCGGGAGCGGGGCTACCCGGTGCGTCCGTGAGCGCGCCCCTCGCGGCGTGGCTGGGCGCTACCCTCCTGATCGGCTCGGGCGGCAGCGCGGCTCGCGCGGAGGCGCCGTGCGTCCGGCTCACGCGCGCCGGCACCCAGGTGCAGGGCGACGTGCGCGTCTGCCCCGGCCGGTACCGGATCGCCGACCCGACGGAACGCGGCGTGCTCATCGCCGCCGCCTCGGGGACGCGAATCGACCTGGCCGGCGTCACCATCGAAAGCGGCGACTCGGTGGCCGAGAACTTCGTCGGCGTCGGGATCGCCAGTCGGGGGGTGGACGGCGTGACGGTGCTCGGCGGCCAAGTGCGGGGTTATCGCTTCGGGGTCCGGCTCGAGGGGGGACGCAACCACCGCCTCAACGGATTGGAGGTATCCGGCAGCCGGCGCCAGCAACTGCGGTCGACCGCCGAGCGCGCCGATACGCTGGACCGCCTCGACGTCGTCCGCCCAGAGAGCATCGATCGCTACGGCGGCGGGGTGCTCCTGCGGGGGACGGTCGGGGTCAGCATCACCGGCGTGCGGTCGCGCGGGGCCCAGAACGGCATCGGTCTGGTGGACGCCAGCTACTCCTACCTGGCCGACAACGACCTGTCGGGTAATTCAGGATGGGGGGTTCACCTCTACCACGCGAGTCACAACACGATCGTCCGGAACGACGCGTCGCGCACCCGCCGCTGCGCCGCCGCCGACTGCGGCGCCGTGGCGATTCTGGTGCGCGAGGGCAGCGACTCCAACACGATCGCCGAGAACGATCTTACCCTCTCGAGCATCGGTGTCCTGCTCACGGGCCGCCCGCCCGCGGGACGACCCTCGGTCGGCAACCTCGTCTTCCGGAACGATGCGTCCCTGGCGACGGTCGCCGGCTTCGCCGCCCGCCGCACGTGGCGCGTCACGTTCCTGGACAACCGGGCCGACAGCGCCACGGTCGGCTTTTACCTGGTGCGGGTGAGCGGCTCGCTCGTCCGGGGCAATACCGTCATCGGCGCCAAGCGTGCGGCCATCGAGATCGTGCACGGTGGCGAAACCGGCGTCGAGGCCAACGTCCTCCTCGGCTCACCGGTCGGCATCCGTATCACGGCGCCCGACACGGGGGTGGCGCCGAGTCGCGGGTTCTGGATCGACGACAACATGCTCGGCGGCGTCGGGCAGGGCGTGGGGCTCCGTGGCATCACGGGCAGCCGGGTGCGGGGCAACGTGTTCGACGGCGTGGGCGCGGGGCTCGTGGTGGACGGCACCGGACACGGCACCGAGGTGACGGGTAACGTGTTCCTCAGAGCCACCGGATGGTTCATCGACGCGCCGGATCTGGTGGCGGGCGGCAACTACTGGGCTACCGCCGACGCGTCGCACGCGGCCGCCCGCGTGCGCGGCCGGGTCAGCGTCCTGCCTTGGAGGCCGGCAAGCGCGGCGGGGTATTAGCCTCGAGCACCTGCGAGGCGATCGCGTGGAGATCGCGGAGGTTGAACGGTTTGCTGGCGCGCGGCAGCAGACGGCCGGGCAGGGGATCGGCCAGCTCCGACTGCCCGGAGTAGGTGAGCACGAGGCGGTCGCCGGCACCGGGGTACGCCGCCACCAGCGCGTGCACGAACGACTCGGTCGCGCCCACGGTCGTTTGCGCGTCGGCGATGATCAGATCGTAGTCCCGGTCCGCCGCCATCCGCATGGCCTGTTCCCCCGTCCGCACGCCTTCGACCCCGATCCCCTCAGGTGACAGCAGCGCATTGATCAGGCGGTGAACGCCGGGGTCTCCATCCACCACGAGGACCTGGCGATCCTTCCGCGGCCGGTCCGGCTCGGGCTCAGGCGCCGGCGCCGCCGCGAGGGGGGCGTCGTGGATCGGCAGCACCACGCGGAACTCGGCACCGCCGTCGGCCGGCGGCTCATAGCTCAGCACCCCGCCGTGCGACTGCACCAGGCCGTAGCTCAAGGAAAGACCCAGGCCGGTACCCTGGCCGGCGGCTTTCGTCGTGAAGAACGGCGTGAACAGATGTGAGGCGTGCTCCGGAGAGACGCCCGGGCCCGAATCATGCACCCGAAGCACCGCCTCGTCGGCCTGACGGGACGTGGCGACGACGATCTTCCGCGGGCGTCCCGCCGCGATCCCGCTCACCGCCTGCACAGCGTTGGTGATGAGATTGAGCAGCACCTGCTGCAGCTCGTACCGGTCGCCGAGGACGATCACCGGCTCGGACGCGAGCGCCTGCTCGAGCTCGATCCCATGGAGCTGCAGCTCGTACACGATGAGGAGCGAGGTGCGCGCCGCCACATCGTTCAGGTCGACGGCGGCCTTCTCGGGCACGCCCTTCCGCGCAAAGGTGAGCAGGTTGCGCACGATTCGACCGGCGCGCTCAGCCTGGTCGTGGATGACGCGCAGGTGCTCCCGCGGCACCTCGGGCGGGAGGTCCCGCTCGAGCAGCAGCTCCGTCAATCCCGCGATCGAGGTGAGCGGGTTGTTGAGCTCGTGCGCCACGCCGGAGACGAGCTGGCCGATGGACGCCATCTTGTCGTTCTGAATGAGCTGGGCCTCGAGCACCCGCTGCTCGGTGACGTCCTCGACCAGCATGACCACGGGCCCGGGCCCCGCCCGCTCCGCGAACGGCGCGGCGGTGACCCGGAGCACCCGGCCGGAGCGCTCGAGTCGGACCACCACCGGGGCGGTTCGCTCCCCGCGATGTGCGGCGTCGATGAGCTCCGCCACCGCGCCGGTCGTGCCCAGCAGGGCCTGGCAGAAGCTCCGGCCCACCAGCTCCGACTCCGGCACCTCGGCGAGGGCGGCCAGCGCCCGGTTGGCCCGGAGCACCGCGTCGCCGGGCCCGATGAGCGCCATCCCCTCGGCCAGCGCGTTGAACGCCGTCTCCCACTCCTCCTTGCTCCGGCGCACGATCTCGTACAACCGGCCGTTGGCCAGCACCACCGACGCGTTCGTCGCCACGGTCGACAGCAGCCACAGATCCTCGGTCGTGAACGGCCCCCCCTGCCGGTCGGCCACGGCGAGGGCGCCCATCGTAACGCCCTGCGACCGGAGCGGCGCCACCGCCGCCGACCGCACGGTCAGGCCGCCGATCAGGTTGACCGACGGCGTCGCCACGCCCTGCGCGACCTCGATCCGCTCGCGCTGGATCGCGAACCGGACGAGCGCGGTGTCGGGATCCTCCGTCACCTGCCCGAGCAGCGGCTCGAGGCTGCCCGCGGCGCCGGCCACGCGCAGCATCCGCCCCGCCTCGTCATCGGCAAGGACGACGATGGCGCCATCGGCCTGCAGGAACCGGCCGGCGTACTTGGCGACCTGGTCCACGATGCGGTCGAGCTGGATCGATTCGGAGAGGACGTAGCTGAGCTCCTGGAGGGAGAACAGCTCGCTGATCCGGCGGTCGAGTTGGCTGGCCAGTTGCTCGTTCCGGAGCTCGGACTCGCGCAGGCGGCGCCGGCCGCGGGCGATGGCCACCCAGAAGCTGCCGGAAATGTTGATGACGGCGAGTGCCGCGAGCCACCACATGCGGTCGTTGGCCACCCAGGCCACGATGCCCAACAGCGTCGCCGCGATGGCGTGGAGCGGCACTTCCCACTCGCGGCGCCAGACGGCCAGGAGCAGGATGAGCCCGGCGGCGATCCCGAGCGCCACGGTGACCAGTCCCGGCAGCCCGCCGAGCATCGAGCCAAGCAAGGCGCTGAGCAACAGCGCCCAGGCCACCAGGGCCGATGGCGAGAGGTACCAGCGATCGCGCGGGCGGCGCGGAGTCAAGGCTCGCCGTGGTGGCGGTGCGCGACGCGCTCGGTGACGTAGGCCTCGGGCGGGGCGTTGGGCTTGATGCGGATCGACTTGGCTGGGATGCCGACGTTGACGTGAAACGGCCGCACATTCTTCGTGGCCACGGCCGCGGCGCCCACCATCGCGTTCCGCCCGACGCGCACCCCGGCCAGCACCGTAGCGTGATAGGTGATGCGAACGTCGTCCTCGAGCACGGTGCGCGCGTTGGTCACGTCCTTCTGGTCCACGATGCTGTGCGTGTGGCTGTAGATGTTGGCGTAGTCGGAGATGCTGACCCGGTCGCCGAGCGTGATGCCGCCGCGATCGTCCAGCAGGACGTGGCGGTGGACCACGCAGTCGTCGCCCACCTCGAGCAGATAGCCGTACGAGAACTCGACGAAGTGGAAGCACTTGAAGTTCCGGCCCACGCGCGCGAAGAGGTGCGGTGCCAGCAGCCGGCGGAAGCGGACGCCCAGGTGGACGTTGCCCGCCCCGAGCGGTGAACGGTCGAAGCTCTGCCACAGCCAGTGGAGCGGCTTCACCCGGGCGAAGCGCTCGGGATCGACGTCCGCGTAGTACTCGGGCTCGAGGGTCACGTTGCGGGGATCGAGGCTGAGGAGCGACGCGCGGGTGGCCATCGGCGTGGCGGGGTCGGCCACCAGGGCGTCGTAGTCGGTTTGCCCGGGATACCAGATCTCGAACAGGACGTCCCGAGCGACCCGATTCCAATCGGCGCCCGGGGCGGACAGGCGATCCTCGAGCTGCTCGAGCCAGCTATCGAAGAGTCGTTCGGATGCTGGCGGCAGGCCGACTGTCCTGAGCGGCAGATAGGCCATCGGGGAGCCTCGAGGGGAAACGATTGCGGCTGGGTGCGTGGGGCCGCGTGCTCCCAATGATGTGTGGGGCGCGCAGTTGACACCAGTGCTAATGGGGAATAAAGTAGTAGGTGTTCCTCTTGAAAATCATTTTCAACTAGTCTTTCCCCTCGCGAGGACTCATGCGTTTCCCGCCGTCCCTGGTCGTTCTGATCCTTCTGTTCTTGGGCCTGCCGTTCACCACGTGTCGCGGGGCCCAGGCCACCGCCCAGGAGGCCGACGAGGAACGCACCACGGTCGGCGGCTACGGCGAGGTCCACTATCTCAACCCCACCGGTCCCGATACCCCGGGTCGAGTCAACGTCCGCCGCTTCGTCGTGTACCTTGCCCACAGCTTTAGCGATCGGATCGCGTTCCGGTCCGAGCTCGAGTTGGAAGACACCAAGATCGAGGGCGGCCAGGACGGGGGCGAAGTGGCGTTAGAGCAGGCCTACCTCGACTACACGCTGGCGCCGGCCGCGACGATCCGTGCCGGCCTGGTGCTGGCGCCCATCGGGATCGTCAACGAAACCCACGAGCCACCGACGTTCAACGGCGTCGAGCGACCCTCGTTCGATCGCGACGTCATCCCGAGCACGTGGCGGGACATCGGTGTCGGCCTGGTCGGCACCATTCCGGGGTCGTCGGGCCTCAACTACCGCGTCTATTTTCTCAACGGTCTCGTGGCCAGCGGTTTCTCGGCCGATGCGGGCATCCGCGGGGGGCGGCAGGAGGGCAAGGAGGCGAGCTTCGCGAACCCGTCGCTCACGGGACGGGTCGAGTGGGTCCGGCCGGGATTGCGGGTGGGCGGCTCCTTTTGGTACGGCGGCAGTGCCGCGCAGGATCCGCTGCTCGGCTCCGGCACCTTCGACAACGCGGTGGCGGTCGTGTCGGCGGACGCCCGATACGACGTCGGCCCCTTGATGTTCCGGGGCGTCGTCGCGAACGTGAGCATCGCCGATGCGGAGGCGATCAACGCCGCGTTCGGCGAGCAGGTCGGCAGCCGGATCGCCGGCGGGTACGTCGAAGGCGCCTATCGCCTGCTCTCCGCGCTCGCGCCCGCGTCGACGCAGCAGCTCAACGCCTTCGTGCGCCACGAGCGCTACAACACGCAGGCGGGCGTGCCGTCCGGCACCAGTCGCGATGATGCGTTCGCGCGCCGGATCACGACTTTCGGCCTGTCGTACAAGCCGGTCTACAACGTCGTCGTCAAGGGCGACTACCAGCTCCGCCGAAACCGCGCCGGGGTGGGCGAGGACGAGCAGCTCAGCCTGGGGGTGGGTTATCAGTTCTAGCGGCCGGCCGCGACGGCGGGGCGGGATGACGGGGGCGGCGCTCGGGATGGCGGTCGCGGTGCTGACCGTCCCGGCGGCCGCGCAATCGGCGCCGGCGGGCAAGCTGGCCAAGTCGATCGAGCGCGTCTACGGCGCCGGCGCCCAGGTGGACACGGTGTCCGTCGACTCCGCGCGGGTCTATCGCGTCTCACGCGCCGGCGCGCTGCTCGGCTTCGCGCAGGTACGGAACGTGAAGGGCAAGGACCAGCCGATCACCTACCTCGTGGCCATCGACTCCGCCGACGCGCTCCGCGATATCGACATTCTCGTCTATCGAGAGCCGTACGGCGGCGAGGTGGCCTACGATCCATGGCGGAAGCAGTTCCGCGGCAAGACCAGCGGCGCGCCGCTCCAGGTCGGGAAGGACATCCGGAACGTGTCCGGCGCCACGATCAGCTCCAACGCGGTCACCCGCGGCGTCCGGCAGGCGCTCGCGGACCTCACGGCGTGGCACGCCGCGGGGAAGCTCAAGTGACCGATACGCATGGCCCGGTCTGGAGGCAGTTGTCGCCCGCGGTCCGGACGCTGGGCCGCTGGGTCACCAGGGTGCAGATCGTCGGCTATACCACCGGGCTCCTGTTCGTGCACCACACCACCGGCATGACGCCGCCCGGCGTCGCCGCGCAGTACCGCGGCGCCGATTCCACCGTGGTGACGGACGCCGCCATGAAGTTCCCCAAGTCCTACGCCGAGATGCTCAACATCACGCACACGCACCTGCTGAGCATGGCGGCGATCTTCGTCTTCAGCGGCCTCGCGCTCGCGCTCTGCGAGCGGCCCACCGAGCGTTGGCGCCGTTTCCTCATCGCCGAGCCGTTCGCCGCCCTGCTCGTCTCGTTCTCGGCGATGTGGCTGATGCGCTACGTGGACGGCCGGTTCAGCTGGCTCCTGGCGTTGTCGAGCGGGCTGATGGCGGTGACGTTCTACGTGCAGTCGCTGCTCGTGCTCCGGGAGCTTCGGGCGCTCCGGGGGGCGCAATGAGACGCCGCCATTTTCTCGGCGCGCTCGGTGCGGGGTTGGCGGGTGCCGCGGCGCCCCGATGGCTGGGCGCGTCGGCCGGCGGTCCGGGGGATGAGACGCTCGTCGAGCGGTGGTCGTGGGCCATGGGCCAGCCGGTGCGGCTCCAGATCTTCGCGGTGTCCGAGGCGGCCGGATACGATGCCGCGCAGGCCGCCCTGGCGGAGCTTCGGCGGGTCGAGCGCGCCCTCTCACGCTTCGACGACGCGAGCGATCTCGCCGAGCTCAACCGGCGCGCTGGCGGCGCCCCCATGGCGGTGGGGCCCGATCTCGGCGCGGTCATCGGCGCGGCCGTCGGGTTTGGCCGAAGCACGGAAGGCGCGTTCGACGCGGCCGTCGAGCCGCTCATGCGCGCCTGGGGATTCCACGCCCCCCGCACGGCCGAGCCGACGCCGAGCGAGCTTGCCGAGGCGCGAGCGGCGGTGCGCGCGGCGCGAATCCGGCTCGACCGCGGGCGCGTGAGCCTCGGCAGCGCGACGACCCAACTGGATCTGGGCGGCATCGGGGTGGGCTATGGCCTGGATCGCATGGCCCTGGTGCTCCGGCAGGCCGGTGTGCGGCGCGCCCTGCTCGACGTCAGCGGCGACTGTCTGGCCCTCGGGGCGCCGCCGGGCCGGCGCGGCTGGCTGGTGGAGGTGGCCGACCCCGCG
>JBBQDU010000060.1:0-13343 GCA_038320055.1 Gemmatimonadales bacterium
GGGACCGTCGGCCTGGTGGCGCTCGCGGGGGCTACGCGGGCTCCGCTGGCGCTCGGTGGGACGTGGGCGCGCGGCGAATGGTGGCACTGGTGCGGCGGCCTCCTCGGGGCGATCTACATCGTCGCCACGATCGTCCTCGCACCGCGCCTCGGCGCCGCCACGCTCGTGGCGGCGCTCGTGGCCGGACAGATGCTCATGTCCCTCATGATCGACCAATACGGCTGGGTGGGGTTCACCGTGCATCCGATCAGCCCGCTCCGGCTCCTCGGGGCGGCGCTCATCGTCGGCGGCGTCGCACTCGTGCAGCGCTGAGATGGAGCCGCGCCTCAGTTTCGTCACTCTGGGGGTGCGCGACCTCGAGCGCGCCCGGCGCTTCTACGCCGAGGTGCTCCGACTCCCGCCGCTCCCTTCACCTCCCGGCATCTCCTTCTTCGAGCTCGGCCGCACCTGGCTCTCGCTCTATCCACGGCACGAGCTCGCGGCGGATGCGGGGGTGCCGGAGGCGGGCAGCGGCTTCGCCGGCATCACGCTCGCCCACAACGTCCGCTCGGAGGCGGAGGCGGATGCTCTGATGGCGGAGGTCGCCGCGGGCGGAGGGACCATCGTGAAGCCGGTGCAGCGCGCCGAGTGGGGCGGGTACTCGGGGTATTTCGTCGACCCGGACGGCCATCTCTGGGAAGTGGCCTGGAATCCTCACTTTCCGCACGTCTGAGCGCCTGCCCCTCGAAGATCGCGCGAGGTCGTGGTGAAGCCGTTTGCCGATCATTTCTCGTCCATCGCTCGCCAGTACGCCGCAGCCCGTCCGACCTACCCGTCGGCGCTGTTCGAGTGGCTGGCGGTCCAGGCCCCCGGTCGCCGGCACGCCTGGGACTGCGCGGCCGGTACCGGACAGGCGACGCTCGATCTCGCAGACCATTTCGACATGGTCACCGCCACGGATGCCAGTGCCGCCCAACTCGACCAGGCACCGCCGCATCCGCGCGTGCAGTACCGTGTGGCGCCCGCCGAGAGCAGCGGCCTGCCCGACGAATCGGTGGAGCTGGTGACGGTGGCGCAGGCCCTCCACTGGCTGAACCTCGACGCGTTCTACCCGGAAGCACGGCGCGTCCTCGGGCCCGAAGGGGTGCTGGCGGTCTGGTGCTATGGTCTGCAGCGCCTGGACGACCCGGTCCTCGACCCGCTGCTCGAGCACTTCTACTCTGCCACCGTCGGCCCGTACTGGGCGCCCGAGCGGCAGTTGGTCGAGAGCGGGTACCGCACACTGTTCTTTCCGTTCGACGAGGTGGCGGCACCGCGGTTCGAGATGGGCCTCGACTGGACGATCGCCGAGCTCGGCGCGTATCTCCGAACCTGGTCGGCCACGGTCCGTTTCCAGCGCGAGCGCGGCACCGATCCGGTCGGGCCGCTCAGCGAGCAGCTGGCGTCGGCGTGGGGAGGCGGCGCCGCACGGCGTCGCGTCCGGTGGCCGTTGAGCCTCCGCGTAGGCAGACGGCGTCCACCGGCATAACTTTCGGGGTCCACCTCGCCTCCACCCTTCGCCCGGCCACCGATGCCCACCCTCATTTCCACGCCGATCGTCATCCAGTCTGCGGGCAACAAGCCGAAGCGGATCGAGGAGTATGCCGGGCTCGTCACCTCCGGGCACGCCAACGTGAGCGTGGCCCGCATGGTCTCACCCGAGGGGTGGGAGGAGCCGGGCCAGCGACCGGACTTCGAGGAGATCACCGTGGTGCTCCGGGGCACGCTGCACGTGGAGCACGAGGGCGGTGTGCTCGAGGTGGGCGCCGGCCAGGCCGTGGTCTCGCGGCCCGGCGAGTGGGTGCGCTACGCGAGCCCCGGTCCGGGCGGCGCGGAGTAGGTCGCCATCTGCGTCCCCGCCTTCTCGCCGGCCACCGTCCACCGCGACGCGTAGCGCGATGACCTCTCCGACGCGGCCCAACAAGGGGCCCGGCTCGCGCGCCCTCATCGTGGCGCTCCTCGTGGCGGCGGTCGTGATCGCCCTGCTGCCGCTGGTGATCGCGCGCACGCGCCGCGTGCAGACGATGCGCGTGGATCTCGCGGAAGTGCTGGGGGAGTGCCGGGCCATGTACGAGGCCGCCGCGACGGCCGCCGACACCGCGGCGGTGGACGCCGCGCAGCCGATGCTACACGGCGCGCTGCGCGCCGGCGATCCGGCGTGCGGCCCCTACCGGCGACGCAACATGCTCCCGGCACCGCCCCGATGACGGAACCCTCGGCCCAAGTTCCGGACAACCTCAGGGAGGCCGGCGCGAACACGCCTGCGACAGGCCGACTGGAAGCGATCTGGCTCAAGCGTGCGCACCGGGGCCCGATGGACGAGGTGGCCCGGGCCACGCTGGTCGCGGGGCGGGGGCTCGAGGGGAACGCCGATCAGGGCCGGCGCCGTCAGGTCACGTTGATCGAGCGCGAAGTGTGGACCCGGCTGATGCGCGACCTCGCCGCGGACGTCCCGCCGCGCGCGCGTCGGGCCAACCTCATGGTGAGCGGCTGCAGTCTTGCCGGCGCGCGCGGCCGGGTGCTGCGCGTGGGCGGATGCCGGCTCCGCGTCCTGGGCGAGACGCGGCCGTGCGAGCGGATGGACGAGGCCTACGAGGGCCTGCAGGAGGCGATGAAGCCCGCGTGGGGCGGGGGCGCGTTCGCGGAGGTGCTGGACGACGGGACAATTGCGGTGGGGGCGGCGGTGGAGTGGGAACAGGAATGACGGCCGGCGCGACCGAGCTCGCGCCGGCCGTTGCCGGGCGCGCGGTCCTATTGTCCGAGCTTGACGACGTTCTCGGCCGCGGGACCCTTCTGACCCTGGACGACGTCGAACTCGACCCGCTCCCCCTCGACCAGGCTCTTGAAGCCCTGACCCTGAATCGCGGAGTGATGGACGAAGCAGTCCTTCTGGCCGCCTTCGGGTGTGATGAAACCGAACCCCTTGGCGTCGTTGAACCACTTGACCGTACCGGTAGTGCGCATTGTTCCTGCTCCTTGGTGTGGTGTAATGAAGGGAGCCGGCGCGTGTTCCGCCAACTCCCTGAGATGACTCTGGATCTTGGCTATGTCACGTTGATTGCGCGGTCCGTGTGAGGGCGCGGATGACGCAAAACCAAATTATTGGCGGCGTTCCGCGCACGCAACCCCTCGGATGAGCGTCGTCGTTCGAGCCGCGCAGGTTCCCGATGCACCGCTCCTGGCCGCCTTCGCCGAGCGCACGTTCCGCGACACGTATGCCGCGGAAAACACCCCGGGCGACCTCGACCGGTACGTGGCCGAGCACTTCGGCGTCCGCCGGCAGGAGGCCGAGCTGCGCGACGAGCGGATGCTGACGCTCCTCGCCGAGGTGGACGGGCAGGGGGTGGGGTACGCCCAGCTCGCGCGAGGGCCGGCGCCCGCGAGTGTGGCCGGCGCCGCGCCGATGGAACTCGTCCGCTTCTACGTGGACCGGCCGTGGCACGGGCGCGGCGTGGCCGCGCCGCTCATGGACTCCGTTGCCGCCGCGGGCCGCTCCGCCGGCGCCGGCACGCTCTGGCTCGGCGTGTGGGAGCGGAACCCGCGCGCGATCGCGTTCTACCGGAAGTGCGGCTTCGAGGAGTCGGGCAGCCAGATCTTCGTCATGGGCGCCGACCATCAGCACGACCTGGTGCTCGCGCGACCCCTCGGCTGAGTCCGACGACCTGCTGCAGGAGGATCTCCCATGGCGACCCATGCGATGGAACTGTTGCTCTGGAACCTTCAGCCTCCCCCCGGCCGGCGGAACTGGCACGGGGGACCGAGCCCGGTCGGCGCGCTTCGCGGCGTCTCCGCGGAACAGGCGGCGTGGCGGCCGACGCCGCGACGGAAGAGCGTCTGGGAGATGGCGCTCCACATCGCGTACTGGAAATACACCGTGCGCCGGCATCTGGACAGCGGCGCGGAATCGCGCTTTCCCCGGAGCCCCGGCAACTTTCCCTCGCAGCCCGACCCGGCCGACGACGCGGCGTGGATCGTGGATGTGGCGCTGCTTCGAAGCGAGCACGCCCGATTGGTCGAGGCGGTGCGCGCCCTCCCCGAGCGGCGGCTTGGGGTCGTCCCTCCCCGGGGAAAGCGATGGACCTACGGCGAGCTGATCCTCGGCATCGCGGCGCACGACGCGTATCACACCGGCCAGATCCAGCTTCTGAAACGCCTTTGGGAGGAGCGTCCCCCCCGGCCGGACCGGCGGCGGCGCGGGTGACGATCACCCGCGTCGGGACGGGGCGCGCCTCGCGACGGGGCGGTGGCTCTGGTCCGCGGTCGATGGCCGCTATACACTGGTGCATGTCCGATTCCTCCCCTCCGGATCGCGAGCTGGCCGGGTTGTTCGCCCAGAACCGCGCGTGGGCCGCCGCCATGACGCGCCACCAGCCGGATTTCTTCGAGCGGCTCTCCCACCAGCAGCGGCCGCGCTATTGCTGGATCGGCTGCTCGGACAGCCGGGTCCCCGCCAACGAGATCGTGGGTCTCCTGCCAGGGGAGATGTTCGTGCACCGGAACGTGGCCAACGTGGTCGTCCACACCGATCTCAATTGCCTTTCCGTGCTGCAGTTCGCCGTGGACGTGCTGGAGGTGGGCCACGTGATCGTGGGGGGGCACTACGGGTGCGGCGGCGTGCGCGCGGCGTGGGAGGCACGGTCCCTCGGCCTCATCGACAACTGGCTCCGGCACGTGCAGGACGTCGGCAGCCGGCACCTCGAGGAGCTGAACGCACTGCCCGAGGGGGACGAGCGGCTCGACCGGCTGTGCGAGCTGAACGTCGTCGAGCAGGCGATGCACGTCTGCCGCACCACCGTCGTTCAGGACGCCTGGCGCCGCGGGCACGGGGTAAGCGTGCACGGCTGGGTCTACAGCCTGCAGGACGGGCTGCTCCGGGATCTGGCCGTGACCGTCTCCTCGGCCGAGGAGGCGGCCGACCGTCTCGATCGCGGGCCGCGCGCGCGCCCCAGCCGGGTGGCGTCATGACCGACCTTCCCATCACCGACGCGCTCAACCCCGAGACACGGGCGTTCTGGCTCCATCTCGGGACGGCCGTTCTCTGCGGCGGGCTGATCGGAACCGAGCGCCAGTTCCGCGGCAAGGCCGCGGGCATCCGCACCAGCATCCTGATCCTCCTGGGTACGTCCATCTTCGTTTCCCTCGGCGCCTCGCTACCCCTGAACGATGTCGATCCGACGCGCGTCCTCGCGCAGGTGGTCACCGGGATCGGTTTCATCGGCGGCGGCGTCATCCTGGCGCGCGAGGGACTCATCACCGGCGTGACCTCCGCGGCAGTCATCTGGGTGCTCGCCGCGCTCGGCGCGCTGATCGGCCTCGGCCATCTGGCGGCGACGCTCGTCTTCACGCTCACCACGCTCGCCATCCTCATCGGCGTGGAGTTCCTCGAGGGCGGGTTCAGGCGCCTCCGTCAGGGGGCCGCCGACCGCGAGCTGGAGAGCATCGAGATCGAGCAGGGCTGAGCGGATGGCCCCGGTCGAGGTCGCATGACACCGCCCCCGCTCGCCGCCGACATCGCGGCCATCATCGATCGCGACCTCCGCACACTCCGGCGCGAGCTGGAAGCGTATCCCGACCACCGCCAGCTGTGGCAGGAGGTCGCCGGCATGCCCAACTCGGCGGGAACCCTCGCCCTTCACCTGGCCGGCAATCTCCAGCACTACGTCGGCGCGCTGTGGGCCGGCACCGGCTACGTGCGCGATCGCGAGGCGGAGTTCGCCCGCCGGAACGTCCCGCGCGACGAGCTCGTGGCGGAGATCGAGCGCGCGCGCGCGGCCGTCACCGCCGGGCTCGCGCACCTTGACGGCGGCACGCTCGACGCCGACTACCCGGAGCCGATCGCGCACATGCGGATCCGGACCGGCGAATATCTCGTGCACCTCGCGACGCACGTCGCGTATCACCTGGGCCAGGTCGACTTCCACCGGCGCGTCGTGACCGGCAACGCCGAGAGTGTGGGCGCGCTCCGGCCGGTCGAGCTGGGCAGCGCGAGGGCGGTGGACGGTTGAGTGTCGCCTCCCACGGGGCGACCGGCACGTTTCAACCCGGGAGGCCGGATGAGTGAGGAGCTCGAACACCCGCAGAACACTCGCGAGTTCATGGCGATGTGGAACACCGTCACGGCGGACCACCTGACCCACAAGCTCGCCGGCGTCCTACCTCACCTCTCCCGGCGGCTTCCGGATGTCCGCGCGATCGACGAGGCGGAGGCGACGGCCATCGCGCCGCTGCTGATCCGCGCCCTGCAGGTGGCGGCGTCGCCCGAAGGCGGCGTCCACGCGGCGGTGCGGTTCCTCGAGGAGTACGGAGTGGAACCCGGATCGTGAGCCGTGCCCCGGGGAGCCTCGCCGCCGCGATCAACTGGATGGGCGGCCTGACGCTCCTCCTGTTCTGGATGCCGGTCGTGGGGCCGCTGATCGCCGGACTGGTGGGTGGCGTGAAGGCGGGAACCGTGGGACGCGCCCTGGCCGCCGTCTTCGTTCCCGCGATCCTGACCGGGGTCATGGCCGCGGCGGGAGTCACGTATCTGGCCGACTGGTTTCCCTGGGGCATGCTCGCGGGGCTCGGCGCCGTCGTCATCTGCCTGCTCAACGTCGTGCCGCTCCTCGCCGGCGCGGTGACGGGGGCGGTGCTTTCGCCGCTGTTTCAGCGGGGCGGGTGACCGCACCGGAAACCGGCGTTCGAGGCACAGCGCAGGGTGCGCATCCCTGCCGGAGCGCGCGACCGATGCCCCTGTTCGTTCTGCTGCGGCTGGCCATGGCCGCGAGCTGTGGTTCCACCGGCGTCGCGCCGGCCGACGATCCCACCTTTCGCATTCTCTTCATCGGCAACAGCCTCACCTATGCCAACGACCTGCCCGCGCTGGTCGGGCGGATGGGGCGAGAAGATCCCTCCCGCGACATCGTCGTGCGCACGGTCGCCTACGGTGACCACAGTCTCGAGGATCACTGGAACCGTGGCGACGCCCAGCGCGCGATCGCCTCGGCACGCTGGGATCTCGTCGTCCTCCAGCAGGGTCCATCGGCCCTCCCGGAGAGTCGGGCGCTGCTGGTCGCGTATGCCACCCGGTTCGCGGGAGAGATCCGGAAGGTCGGGGCGCGTCCCGCCATCTACATGGTATGGCCCCCGCTCAACCGGGAGGACGTCTGGGACGACGTGACCGCTTCGCACGTGGCCGCGGCCCGGGCCGTGGACGGGCTCCTGTTCCCCGCCGGCGAGGCGATTCGCGCGGCACGCGCGGCCGATCCGGGACTTCCGCTGTTCGAGGGCGACGGGTTTCATCCGGCGCTGGCGGGATCGTGGGCCGTGGCGCTCGTCATCTACGCGCAGGCGGCGGGGGTTTCGCCGATCGGGCTGACGCTGCGCGCGGGCGGCATCGCCCTGCCTCCGGGGCAGGTGACCACGCTCGAGGCCGCGGCGGCCCAGGCGATCGAACGGTTCGATACTCAGTAGGGCAGGGCGCGTCCCCCCACTTGCCGAGTCGGCCCCGAGGCGATTTCATCCAGTCGTCGCCAGGTCACCTTCCCCAAGATGAGGCATGGATGCGGAACCTCTTCGCCCTGCTTGCGCTGATCGGCCTTGCCGGCATCGTGCTCGGCGTCCTCACGCTTTTTCGAGACGTCCCCGGCCAGTTCGGCCCCATCGGCTTCACCTACGAGAGCGCCGGGGGACCGGGGTCGGCCATCGCGGGTCTGCTCCTCTTGGCGACGAGCCTCTATCTCCGCACGGTCTGGCCTCGGCGGGACTGAGGCCCGTCCAGCGTGCCATTCCTGCGAGAACTCGCCAGGACGCTGGGCCAGCTCCGCTCACCGCACCGGCGACACTTCCCGTTCCTGACCCCCGCCATCGAGCGGCGCCGTCCGCGCCTTGCCGCCGAGGATTACGCGGCGCGCCACTCGATCGATCACACCCTCGACCGCAAGGCGGACTTGCGCCGCCTCGCCCCGCTCCGCCCGGATGCCGCCGAGCGCTACGAGCAGTTGCTGCGGTACGAGCTGAACGGGCTCCGCGAAGTGGTCGCGGCACTCGAGGCCAGCGTCGGGGGCCGGGATCTGCAGGAGTGCCTTGCCGAGGCGCGTGGCGAGATTCAGCGGCTCGAGATCGAGGTGTCGTGGTGCGCCACCCTGCCGGAGCGATGGCCGACGACCGCGCTGCCTTGAGGCGGGAAGTCCTGACCTTCCTGGGCCTGGTCCTGCTCGTGGACGGGGTCTTCATCGCCATCTACTACGCCGCCGGTCTCCGGGCGGGCGGCGGCGGCCTCACGCTGGGGTACACCGCGCTCTGGACGGTCGTGACGCTGGCGGTGGTGCTGCGGAGGCTTGGGCGAATTCGAGTGCTGCGCGTCCGGATCCGGCAAGGCGGGCGGGAGGGGGCGGACAAGCCCCGCTGAGACGCGATCTCTTGACGGCGGTTAACTAATCGATTAATTAGTACCCCATGGTTCCTCCCGCCGCCGTCGCCGCCGATCCCAGCACCCGGGATCTCATCCTCGACGCCGCCGAGCGCTTGTTCGCGGAGCAGGGATTCGCCCGCACCACGATCAAGCAGATCGGACGCCAGGCCGGCGTGAACAGCGCGCTGCTGTACTACTACTTCGCCGACAAGGACCGGCTGTACCGCGAGGTGCTCGCCCGCTTCATCGATCGCCTGGTCGCGCGGACGACGGGCCGGGCCACGGCCGAGGGGCCGCCGGACGCGCGTCTCCGCGCGTTCCTGCTGGCGCAGGCCGAGATCCTGGCCGCCAATCCGCACTTCCCCCGGCTCCTGGTACGCGAGCTCGCCGAATCGGACGGAGTGCACGCGGTCGAACAGATGCAGCGTCTGGCCGCCACCGGTTTCCGCCGGCTGTGCGACGTCATCGAGGAGGGCCAACGCGCAGGCGTCTTTCGGTCCGATCTCGACGCCCGTTTCGCGGCCATCTCCTGCGTCTCGCAGATCGCGCATTTCTTCGCGGCGCGGCCCGCCATCCGGGTTCTGCTCGACGCCCCCGCCGGGGGCCCGGGGCCCGAAGTCGCGCGTGCCTTCGCGGGGCATGCGGCGGAGTTCGCGCTGGCCGCGCTGGCCGTGCCGTCCGGCCGGCCTGCCCGCACACGCCGGAGGAGCTCATGAGATCGCGCACGTGGTTGTTGTTCGCGCTGGTTGCCGGGTGCAACCGCTCCGAGCCCGGCCCGATACACGCGACCGGTACGGTCGAGGTCCGAGAGCTCGACGTGACCCCGCAGGTCCCGGCGCGGGTGGCCCGCGTGCTGATCGACGACGGCGAGGCGGTCGCGGCCGGCGACACGCTGGTCCTGCTCACCCAGTCCACCACGCGGGCGGATATCGCCCAGCGCGAAGCGCGCGTGCGGGAGCTCGAGGCGGCGCTCCGGGAAGCGCGGGCCGGCGCCCGGCCCCGCGAGGTCGAGCGCGCCGCGGCCGATCTCCGCGCCGCCGAAGCCGAGGCGGCGCGCACCGAGCGCGACCTGGAGCGAGTTCGCCCGCTGGCGGCCGGCGGCGTTGTCAGCCGCCAGACGCTCGACGCCGCGGCGGCCGCGGCGGCCGGTGCCGCGGGCCGGCGTGACGCCGCGCGCGAGGCGGTGCAGTTGCTCCGCGAGGGGACGCGGTCCGAACGGCTGCAGGCCGCGGGCGCGGAGCTGGCCGGTGCGCGCGCTTCCTTGGCGGCGACCGAGGCCGTCGCCGGGGATCTGGTGCTCGTCGCCCCCGTGGCCGGTACGGTGATCTCGCGGAACGCCGAGCCCGGTGAGCTGCTCGCGGCCGGCCAGTCCGCCGTGACGCTCGGCGAGACGGCCGCTCCCTACGTGCGTGTGTACGTGCCGACCCGGCTGCTGCCGCGCGTTCGCCACGGCCAGGGCGTGGTCGCCCGGCTCGACGGATATCCCGAGCGGCCGATCCCCGGGACGGTCGTGGCCATCAGCCCGGAAGCCGAGTTCACGCCCCGCATCGCGCTGACCGAGCAGGAGCGGGCCGATCTGGTGTTCGGCGTCAAGGTCGCGCTGGCGGACACGACCGGCCTCCTCCGGCCCGGCCTTCCCGCGACCGTCGAGTTCGAGACCCCGGCGGCCCGTTGAGCGCGCCCGCATCCGACGACGCCGTGATCGCCGCCGGCCTTCGGAAGAGCTTCGGCCCGCGCGTCGCGGTCGAGGGGCTCGACTTGCGTATCCACCGCGGCGAGGTCTTCGGGCTCCTCGGCCCGAACGGTTCGGGGAAGACGACGACCATCCGGATGCTCTGCGGGCTGATGGAGCCGAGCGGCGGCTCGGCGACCGTCGTGGGCTTCGACGCGGCGCGCCAAGCCGAGGAGGTGCGCCGGCACATCGGCTACATGTCCCAGCGCTTCGGACTCTACGACGATCTGACGGTCGCGGAGAACATCCGATTCTACGCGTCGGTCTACGGCCTCCGGGGAGACGAGCGCCGTCGGCGGACCGCGGAGCTGCTGGAGGATCTCGATCTGGGCGCGCGCGCCGGGCAATTGGCCGGAACGCTCAGCGGCGGCTGGAAGCAACGCCTCGCCCTGGCGTGTGCCATCGCCCATCACCCCGACATGCTCTTCCTCGACGAGCCGACGGCCGGGGTCGATCCGGCGTCCCGGCGGCTCTTCTGGCAGAAGATTCACACGCTCGCCGCGGGCGGCACGACGATTCTGGTCACGACCCACTACATGGACGAGGCCGAGCGGTGCGAGCGCCTCGCGTTTCTTTCGCGGGGACGGCTGATCGCCGTCGGCACGGTGCCCGAGGTGCTGGCGCAGTTCCAGCAGCCGAGCATCGAGGACGTGTTCATCGAGCTGCAGCGCCGGGACGAGGGGGCGCCGGTATGAGCCTGGCACGGCGGCTCGCGCGCTCGCCCCTCTGGGCGATGCTGTGGAAGGAGCTGGTGCAGCTCCGGCGCGACCGGATGACCCTCGGGCTGATGCTGGGCATTCCGGCGATCCAGCTCGCGCTGTTCGGTTATGCCATTCAGACCGAGGTGCGCCACCTGCCGACGGTCGTGCTGGACGAGTCGCGGACGGCGGAGAGCCGGAAACTGGTGGAGGTCCTCCGGAACAGCGGCAGCTTCGACATCATCGAGCACGTCGGCAGCCGGGCCGCGGTGGCCGACCGCATCGAGAGCGGCCGGGCGAGCGCCGCCCTGGTCGTCCCGCCCGACTACCTGCGGCAGCTCAAGCGCGGACGCGGTGCCGAAGCGCAGATCATCGTGGACGCCGCGGATCCGCTGGCGTCCGCCGCGGCGCTCTCGGGGGCCACGCAGGCGGGGCAGGCCCGCGCCGCGGCGCTCGGCCGCGCGGCGGGCGCGCCGGCGCCGCTGGTAGCCATCCGGGTGCGGCCCTGGTACAACCCGGGCCTCAGAAGCGCGGTGTACATCGTCCCGGGAATCATCGGCGTGCTGCTGTCGCTCACGCTCGTCCTTATCACCAGCATGGCCATCGTGCGTGAGCGCGAGCGGGGCACGCTCGAGCAGCTCATCGTCACCCCCATCGACAAGACCAGTCTGGTGCTCGGCAAGATCCTGCCGTTCCTGCTGATCGGCTACGTTCAGATCACGGTCATCCTGGTGCTCGGGCGGCTGCTGTTCCAGGTGCCGATGCTCGGAAGCCTGCCGCTGCTCTATCTGCTGAGTCTCTCGTTCATCGTCGCGAGCCTGGCCCTCGGCCTCCTCATGTCCACCATGGTCCAGAGCCAGGTGCAGGCCATGCAGCTCAGCTTCCTCTTCCTGCTGCCCAACATCCTGCTGTCCGGCTTCATGTTTCCCCGCCAGGCCATGCCGCCGCTCGCGCAGTGGATCGGGGCCGCGCTGCCCCTCACCTACTTTCTGACCATCCTCCGCGGCGTCCTGCTGAAGGGGATCGGGCTCGAGCATCTCTGGCCGGAGGCGCTGGCCCTCACCGCGTTCGCCGTCGGGCTGGTGGCGCTCAGCGTGGCGCGGTTCCACAAGACGATCGAGTAGCTCCGGCCGCCGCTATACTTCGCGAATGTCACGCCTCGAGCCGGGAGATCCGGCACCGCTCGGCGCCACGTGGAACGTGGATGCCACCAGCTTCGCCCTCTTTTCCTCCCATGCCGCCGCCGTCGAGCTCTGCCTCTTCCAGGAGGCGGCGGATGCCGTCGAATCCGAGCGCCTGCCCCTCCAGCGCGCGCCCGACGGCATCTGGCGCCGGGTGGTCGACGGCGTCCGGGCGGGTCAGCTGTACGGCTACCGGGTGCACGGGCCGTACGACCCCGAGCGGGGTCACTGCTTCAACCCTGCCAAGCTGCTGCTCGATCCGTATGCCCGCGCGCTGAGCGGCCCCGTCCTCTGGCGCGCGGCGCTCGCGAGTCATCCGGACGCGCCGCCCGGCCAACCACCCGATCTCGCGGCCGATCCGCGCGACAGCGTCGGTGCGATGCCCAAGTGCGTGGTGCTCGATCCGGCGTTTGCGTGGGGCGACGACCGCCGTCCCGGCACGCCGTGGGACCGAACGGTCATCTACGAGTGCCACGTGAAGGGCATGACGATGCGGCATCCCGACGTGCCCGAGGCGCTGCGGGGTACCTACCTGGGGTTGTGCAGTGACCCCATCCTCGCGCACCTCCAGTCGCTGGGCGTCACCGCCGTCCAGCTCCTTCCGGTTCACCAGACGGCGGGCGACCCGCGTCTGCACGGGCTTGGCCTCGTCAACTACTGGGGCTACGGCACGATCGGCTTCTTCGCGCCCGACGTACGCTTCGCGACGGCGGGACACGGACGGCAGGTCGAGGAGTTCAAGTCCATGGTCCGGCGGTTCCACGCCGCCGGCATCGAGGTTCTGCTCGACGTGGTCTACAATCACACGGCGGAGGACGGACACCGCGGACCCACGCTCGCCTTCCGCGGGATCGACAACGCGTCCTACTACCGGCTGGACCCGGCGGCCCCGGGGGAGTACGTCGACTACACCGGCTGCGGCAACACCCTCGACCTCCGCCAGGGGCCGGTGCTCGATCTGGTACTCGACAGCCTGCGGTACTGGGTCGACGAAATGCACGTGGACGGGTTCCGGTTCGATCTGGCGACCGTCCTTGGCCGCCTGAGCCCCGATTTCGATGTCGCCGCGCCGTTCTTCCAGTGCATCCGTGAGGATCCGATCCTCCGCGATGTGAAGCTGATCGCGGAGCCCTGGGACCTGGGTCCCAACGGGTATCAGGTCGGGCGCTTCCCGCCGGGGTGGGCGGAGTGGAACGGCCGGTGGCGCGACGGCGTCCGCCGGTTCTGGCGTGGCGATCCCGGCGCGGTGGGCGAGCTCGCCTCCCGCCTGGCCGGCAGCAGCGACCTCTACGCGCCCGGGGGGCGCGGTCCCCTCGCCAGCGTCA
>JBBQDU010000061.1:0-13194 GCA_038320055.1 Gemmatimonadales bacterium
CGTCGTACGGGCCGAGCACTTCGCCCGCATGAAGGACGGCGCGATCGTGGCCAACTCGGGCCACTTCAACGTCGAGCTTGACCTGGAGGGCCTGGCCAAGATCAGCACCGAGCGGCGCGAGGTGCGCCACCTGGTGGATGAATTCAAGGTCGAGGGCAAGCGGATCATGGTGCTCGGCGAGGGCCGGCTCATCAATCTGGCCGCCGCCGAAGGCCATCCGGCCAGCGTGATGGACATGTCGTTCGCCAATCAGGCCCTGGCGGCCGAGCTGATCGCCAAGGACTGGAAGTCGATGACCAAGGCCGTACACCGGCTCCCGGTCGCGGTGGACCAGGAGATCGCGCGGCTCAAGCTGCAGAGCATGGCCATCGGGATCGACGAGCTGACGCCCGAGCAGGTCGAATACCTGGCCAGCTGGGACGCGGGGACCTGAGGCCGCTCCCGCGGGCGGGGGGTATGTTTCGAGCATGATCGAAGTCATGGTGGCACACCTGGGGCTCGACCGGACGACCAACACCCCCGTCGTCATCCTTCGCGAAAAGGAGGGGGCCCGCGTGCTGCCCATCTGGATCGGGCCGGCCGAGGCCAGCGCCATCGCGATGGAACTGCAGGGCATGAAGGCGCAGCGTCCGCTGACCCACGATTTGCTGAAGCAGATCCTCGTCGGGCTCGGCGGCGATCTCCGGCGCGTGGTGATCAGCTCGGTCAAGGAAAACACCTATTTCGCGGAGCTCCTGATCCGGCGCGACGACCACGTCTTCCAGGTGGACGCCCGGCCGTCGGACAGCATCGCGCTCGCCCTCCGCATGCGCGCCCCGATTTTCACCAGCGATCAACTCCTCGACCAGAGCGGGGTCGAGGCCGACGAGCCCTCGCCGAATCCCTCCCTCGAGGCGGACAAGCTCAAGGAGTACCTCGAGCGCATGGATCCGCAGGACTTCGGGAAGTTCAATCCCTAGGTCGGGGTGGGCGGCGCGTGCGGTCGCGATGACGCGCCGCGCGGCTCTCCTCGTTGCCTTCGCCGCCGTCGCGGTGCCCGTCTCGATCCTGCCGGCGCAGACCACGGCCGCGGGGCGCGTCGTCAGGCCCGGCCCCGCCGACTCCGTCCCGCTCGCCGGTGCCCGGGTCCTGCTCCACCGGGTCGCGCGCGACGTGCAGGGCCCGATCGACTCGGTGCTCACCGATGCCGGCGGCCGGTTCCGCTTCCGCTTTCGCGCCGACACCGCCGTGCTCTATCTCCTGAGCGTGCGGCACGGCGGCATCGAGTATTTCTCGCCGCGCGTTCGCACCACCGCCCAGCCCCCCGATACCGCTATCCAGCTCGTTGCCTACGATACGTCGAGCACGGCGCCGATCGCCGTCGAAGCGCGGCACATCGTCGTGCCGCGCGCGGGGGAGGATGGGTCCCGCGCGGTGCTCGACCTGATCGTGCTCCGGAACGACGGCACTCTCACCCGCGTGGCCCCCGACGCCCGGCGTCCGACGTGGACGATGACGCTGCCGCCGGGCACCGGCGAGATGGAAGTCGGCGAGAGCGATTTTTCGGCCGAGGGGGTCGTCCGGGACGGCGATTCGGTCAAGGTCGTGGCCCCGCTGGGCCCCGGGCAGAAGCAGTTGTCCCTCGCCTATGCCGTCGTCCCCACGCGAGGTCGGCTCGAGTTTGCGATGGGGCCGAATGCGGCCCCGGTGAACGTGCTGGTCGAGGAGCGGGACGCGCGGGTGCTCGGGGGCACGCTGACCCCCGTGGACAGCCAGGTCATCGAGGGACGCACGCTCCGGCGCTGGACGGGGCAGGTGCCCGCGGGCGGAATCATCTCGGTGGCCTTCGCCGGGGCGTCGCTGCTGCCCGCGTGGCAGGTGCTGGCTGCCCTGGTCCTGCCGGTGGCCCTCGTCCTGGCGGTGGCCGCGTGGCGGCTGCTCCGGCGGCCGGCGGTCGTCGCGCCGGCCGACTCGCGCGACCGGCTCCTCGACCTGATCGCCGCGCTCGACGCGCGCTACGCGGGACGCGAGGGCGACACGCCCGCCGACGAATGGCAGCGGTACGTCGCCGATCGTACCGCGCTCATGCGGCGGCTCGAGACCGCTCTTGCGGCGAGTGAGCCCCGCCGATACGTTTGACCCGCTTCACACAATCGTCGTTCGCGAACGGGGATGCTCGGAAACCGGTGCAATACCGGTGCGGCCCCGCCACTGTGACGGGCACGGCCTCGACGAGGCCAGAACTTCGCTCCAGCGCCACTGGGCAACCGGGAAGGCGAGCGAAGGCCCGAAGCCAGGAGACCTCTCCGTTCGCGCCACCAGCAGTACCCTCGGGGGAGGGTCGGTGGCGTGTCGACCGCCTCTCCGCTGTCGTGCACCGCCCGTCTTCGACCCCGAGGATGGGCGGTTTTCATTTTCGGCTCCAGGGCTCGACGCGTTCTCTTCGCGGCATGCATCGCCCTCACCGGCTGTCGGACCGACGTGCCCCCGCGCGCGGGCGCGACCATCGTCGACGACGCGGGCGACACGGTCCGGGTCGCCGGGTCCGCGCGACGCATCGCCTCGCTCATTCCCGCCACGACGGAGCTGCTGTTCGCCATCGGCGCCGGCCCCGCCGTCATCGGCCGTACCGCGTGGTGCGATTACCCGGCCGCCGCGCTCCGGGTGCCCAGTCTCGGCGATGGCATCAATCCGAACGTCGAAGCCGTCCTCGCCAGCCGTCCCGACTTGGTCCTCCTGTACAACTCCGCCCAGAACGCCGCCGTCGCGGCGCGGCTCCGGTCCCTCGACATCCCCGCCGTCCGGCTCAACACCGATGCGCTTAGCGACGTCGGCCGGGTGGGCCGGATCCTCGGGCGCCTCACGGGGCACGCGCGCGGTGCCGACAGCGTGATGGCGGTCTTCGACACGGCGCTCGCCCATGCGACCGCGCCCGCCCAGCCCGTGCGCCCCAAGGTGCTGCTGCTGGTCTGGGAGCAGCCACCGATGACGATCGGACGGGGCAGCTTCCTGGACGAGCTCGTCAAGCGTGCCGGCGGCGTCAATCTCTTCGCCGACGTGGCCGCCAGCTCCGGCACGGTGAGCATCGAGGCGGTCGCGGCGCGCGACCCGGATTTCATCCTGACCGCCGCGGCGGGTCCGTCCTCGTTCGCCGGCCGGCCCGAATGGCGGGCCGTGCGGGCGGTGCGCGAACGGCGGTTCCTCCCCGTCGCGGGCTCGGAGTTCAACCGGCCGAGCCCGCGCGCGCCCGCCGCCATCCGCGAGCTGGCGCGCCGCCTTCGGCCGCCCGCATGACGCGCCTTCACGTGCTGCTGCTCTCGGTGGTGATCGCGGCGTCTCTCCTCCTGGGACTCGCGGCGGGCACCGTGCCGCTCGCACTCGGCCAGGTGTGGCACGGCCTCTGGCACGCGGATACCAGCGCGGGCGTCATCGTCCGCGACCTCCGCGCGCCGCGGGTGCTGCTCGCGTTCGCCGTGGGCGGCAGCCTCGCCGTCTCCGGGGCCGCCCTGCAGGCCATGATCCGGAATCCGCTGGCGGAGCCGTATCTGCTCGGTCTGTCGGGCGGCGCTGGGCTCGGCGCGGTGCTCGCCATCGCCACGCGGGCGACGGGGCCGTGGGCGGTGCCGCTGGCGGCGTTCGCGGGTGCGGTGGCCGCGGTCGGGATGGTCTACCGGCTGAGTCTCGTGGCCGGCCATCGCCTCGATCCGCGCGTGCTGCTCCTGTCGGGCGTGGTCGTGGGGTCGTTCGCCGGGGCGCTCATGAGCGCCATCCTCGTGCTCTCGCCCGCGGCGGGCGTCCGGAACGCCTTCCTCTGGCTGCTCGGCGGATTCGGATCCGCGTCGTGGCGGTCCCTGGGGGTGTTCGCTGCCTATGCGGTGGCACCGCTCGCCGTCATCGGCCTGAGCGCCCGGAGTCTCGATCTCCTTGCGCTCGGTGAGGAGCCGGCGCACCACCTGGGCGCCGATGTCGATCGCGTCCGCCGGATCGTCTACGGGTGCACGGCGCTCCTGACCGCCGCGAGCGTCGCCACATGCGGGATCATCGGCTTCGTCGGGCTGGTGGTGCCGCACGCGGTGCGCTCGGTCGCCCGCCCGCTGCACCGGTCGCTCCTGCCGGTGGTGTTCGCCGTCGGCGGCGCGTTTCTCGTGCTCTGCGACGTCGTAGCCCGCACGGTCGTACGGCCGCTCGAGCTGCCGGTCGGGGTCGTGACCGCCCTGGTGGGCGTGCCGATCTTCGCCGTGCTGCTCCGGAGGACGATGGCGTGATCCTCGAGGCGAGGGGCCTGACGGTGCGCTATGCCGGGAGCCGGCAACCGGCGCTCGCGAACGTGAGCTGTCAGGTGGGCGCGCGCGAGCTGCTGGCGGTCGCGGGCCCGAACGGCAGCGGCAAGACGACGCTCGTCCGGGCGCTCTCGGGTCTCGTTCACCCCGACCACGGCACCGTGCTCGTCCAGGGCCGGCCGCTCGCCTCGTGGGGGCGCGCCGAGCTCGCGCGCGTGCTCGGTGTGGTGCCCCAGCGCGAGGAGATCGCGTTCCCCCTTCGTGTCGAGGAAGCCGTTCTCCTCGGACGCTACGCGCGGCTCGGGCCGCTGCGCGCGCCCGGCGCTGCGGACCGCCTGGCCGTGGACGCCGCGCTCGAGCGCTGCGACGCGCGAAGCCTCGTAGGCCGGTCGATCGATACGCTCTCCGGCGGCGAATGGCAGCGGGTGCGGGTGGCGCGTGCGCTCGCCCAGGAGCCGTCCCTGCTGCTGCTCGACGAGCCGACCGCGGCCCTCGACGTGCGCCACGAGATGGAGTTGCTGGAGTTGGTCCGGGGTCTCGTGGACGGCGGACTCGCGGGCGTGATGATCACGCATCATCTGAATCTGGCCGCCCGCTTCGCCGACCGGATGCTCCTGCTCAGCGAGGGACGGCTCGCCGCGGAGGGGACGCCGCGCGAGGTTCTGCGGGAGGAGATGATGAGCCGCGTGTTCGAGTGGCCCGTCGCGGTGACCACCTGGTGGGATGGATCGCCGCAGGTGGTTCCGCTGCGGCCGGGGGAACGCTCGTCATGAGGGCCGTGCTTCTGGTGGTCGGCGCGCTCCTCGCCGCCGTTCCCCTTGCCTTGGCGCAGGGACCCGCGCGGCTCAGCGGCCGCGTGCTCGACGGGATCTCGCAGGGCCCGGTCGCCGGGGCGGAGGTCGTCGCGGGGGAGTTGCGCGCGGTCACCGGGGCCGATGGCGCCTTCCAATTCGGCAACGTGCCGCCGGGCCGCGTCGAGCTTCGGATCCGGCGGATCGGTTACGCCCCGTCCCGCGAGGTGCTGGAGCTGGTTCCCGGCCTCGAACGCACCGCCACGGTCGAGCTCGAGCCCCTGCCCGTGCAGCTCGAGAGCCTCACGGTGGCTGCGGCCGCCGGCGCCATCACCATCGCCGGCGCCGATCTGGAGCGACGCGGCGGAGACCTGGCCCGCGCTCTCGACGGCTGGGAGGGTGTGGTCGTGCGGCGCGCCGGGAACGGACCCGCGTCGCCGCAGGTGCGCGGCAGCGGGCCGGACGAAGTGCTGGTGCTGGTGGACGGCTTCCCGGTGAACGACCCGTTCACGGGGCGGGCCGACCTGAGCCGGATCTCGAGCCGCGAGGTGGCGGAAGTGCTCCTCCTTCCCGGGGCGCAGACCGTGCGGGCTGGAGGCCGCGCCATCGCCGGGGTCCTGGTTGTCGAGACCCGACGCGACGTTCATCCCGAGCTCTCCACTTGGGCCGGGAGCCACGGAACGCTCGGCGCCAGGGCGGGAGGCTCGGCCGGCCCCCTGACCGCGACAGGCTCAGCCGACCGGGAGCCCGACGACTTTCCGTATCATGTGCCCGAGGTGCGCGGCGGCGGAGAGGCCTTGCGACGGAATGCGGGCGGCGCGCGGTACGCGGCGGCGCTGACAGTGAGCGGCCCCGTGGAGGTCGTGCTACGCGGGTCGCTCGCGGACCGCGGGCTGCCCGGCACGACGACCAATCCGACGCGATCCGCCCGCGCGTCGGACCGGTCGGTGCTGCTCGGCGCGCGCACCGCGGGTCGCCTCGCGATCGCCACGTCGCTGCAGTGGATCGAAGCCCGAGCCATCGACCCCGCGCCGCCGACCGGCACGCCGTACGACTCCTATACCCATGGGTTGGGCGGATCGGTTGAGGCGGGGTACCGAATTCCGGTCGCCTTCGGGGGCTGGGCCGGGACGATGGCGGTGGCCGCCGAGGGTCGTGGCAACCGGTTCGCCGGGGACGGGGTGCGGAGCGACGCCTCGTTCACCCAGGGCGGCGTGCGACTGGACACCCGCCTGGCCACGGCACGCGGCGCGACGACCTGGAGTTTGTCACCCGCCGTGAGGCTCGACGCGTGGACCGGCTCGACCCGGCCCCGAGCCAGCGCGCGCGTGGACGCAGGCTGGCAGCGCGGGCGCACGTCGGCCACCTCGGCCATCGGCAGTGCCGTCACGCCGCCGGTGCTCGCCGATCTCTTCTTCCGGGAAGGTGTAGGCGTCCGGCTCAATCCCGACCTTCGGCCCGAGCGGGTCCGCTGGGAGGTGGAGGCCGGGCTCCGGCGCGACCTGCCCGGCGGGAGCAGCGTTGGCGTGCGGCTGTTCGCGGGGCGCGTCGCCGACATGATCGTCTGGGCGCCCGATTTCCGGTTCATCTGGAGCCCGCGAAACTTCGACGTGGTTCGGCGCGGGGGCGAGCTGACGCTCGGCTGGCGTCCCCGTCCCTCCCTCCGTCTGACCGGCAGCGCCACCTACAGCGCCCTCACCTACGACACGCCCGGGGGTGCCCAGGTGCAGTATCGGCCGCGCGCGACCTACGACGCCGCGGCGGTCTGGTCGCCCGGAGCGTGGACGGCCGACCTCCGCTGGCATCGCATCGGCCGGCGCTTCCCCAACAGCGCGGGCACCAACCCTCGTCCCGCCTTCGGGCTGGTCGATCTGGGCCTCGAGCGCCGCCTCGGCGAGGGGTTGGCCATTCGCGGCGAAGTCCGGGATCTCACCGATCGCCGCGCCGAGTTTCTCGCCGCATATCCGACCCCCGGTCGGAGCGTTTCCCTCACCTTCAGCGTGGTATTGCCATGATGCACATCCGCCGGTCCGCTCCTCTGGCCCTGGTCCTCGCCGCGCTGCTCGGCTGCGCCGACACCAACGCGCCGCTGCCCGATCCACAGGAGGTTCTGCTGGTCGTCAACAGCACCGCCAACACCTTGAGCATCATCCCGGTCGATGCCCCCAATTCCGTCGTCCAGGTGCCCTTGGGCGGCACCACGCCGACGCCGGTCGGCGTGTCGGCGCGGCAGGCGATCGGCATCGTCCCGCTGGGGCTCGACAATGCCGTGGCCGTGGTCGACCTGCGCGCGGGCACCGTCATCCGGCGGGTCCCGCTGCCCGACAACTCCGGGGCGACGGGCTCAACCATCGTGGACGACTCGATCGCCTACGTCGGGAACCCGAACCTCAATACGGTCTCGCGCGTGAATTACCTGACCGGCGCCAACTCGGAAGTGGCGGTCGGCGTGTATCCGCAGGGGCTGATCCACACCCGAGGAAAAGTGTTCGTCCTCAACGGCAACCTCGACGAGACGTTCAGCGCGGCCGGGCCGTCCTGGCTGACCGTCCTCGATCCGGCGACGAACGCCCGCGCCGCCGGCATCGACTCCATACCCCTGACCGGGGAGGGGAATGCCGGCTTCGCCGACGTGGGATCGGACGGGTTGCTGTACGTGATGAGCACCGGGAACTACTTCTCGGGCGAGGGACGCCTGTCGGTGGTCGATCCCCTGAGCCGGACCGAGATCGCCAGCTACGCGGGCTTCGGCACCGGGCCCGGCAACGTGGCGGCCGACGCCGACGGTCGGCTCTTCGTGAGCTCGTTCAGCGAGGGGGTCATGGAGTTCAGCCTCGACAGTAACAAGGTGGTCCGCGGGGCGGGCGAGGGCATCGGGTTCGCGTCCGGCAACTCGACCGTGGCCGCGGACAGCAAGGGTCGCATCTACGGCATCGAAACCGGGCCCTGCTCGGGGGGCCAACCGGGGACGGCACACGTGTTCGACGTATCCCTGGCACAGCTCGCCACGATCGTGCTCGGCGAGTGCCCATCCGGCTCGGCGGTGGCGCAGATTCCGCCCGAGTGAGGCGGCGGGGACGGCCCGGTCATTTGCCGGTGGTGGTCGTCATCCTTACGTTGTAGAGGCCCCCCTCTACAACGGAGAGGACTCTGTGTCCTCGTGCGCGCAGCTTCTCAGATCGGCCGAGCCCCATGAGCATTTTGCGCAGCTCTACGGGCAGGACGAGCGGTCGCTCGTCGACAATGCGGCCCAGTACCTTCGCGAGGGCTTGAACCGGGGTCAGGGGGTGCTGGTGGTGACCACCGGCAAGCGCCGGGATGCGCTGCTTCGTCGCCTGAGGAAGGGGCGATTCCAAACCCGCGCCGCGATTGCCGACGGCCAATTGGTCTTTCTGGATGCGCCGTCTCAGCTGGCGCAGATCATGGCCGACGGCCAGCCGGCGTGGGACCGCTTCGACGCCACGGTCGGCGGGGCTGTACGGACGCTGCTGGCGACGCCGGGGCTCACCGGCCTGCGCGCGTTTGGCGAGATGGTCGGGCTGCTCTGGTCCGCCGGGCAGCGGCCGGCCGCGATCCGGTTGGAGGCATTCTGGAACCGGCTGCTCACGCGCCACGGCTTCGGTCTCTTCTGCGCCTATCCCATCGACGTGTTCGGCTCGGAGTTTCACGACGCCGCCATCGATCCGGTGCTCGGGGCGCACACGCACGTCGTGCCCGCCTAGCGAGGTGGAGCTGGCCGTGGACCGTGCGTTGGATGAAGCGCTGGGGCGAACGGGCACGGATCGTCGGTCGCCGGCAGCCGCTGCTCCGGGCACGGGCCGCCTGCGTCCTCGGCCCCCCGCGGTCGAAGCGTCGATCATGTGGATTCGCCACAACCTGCCGGAGGAAGCGAAAGCCATCCTCGATCGAGCCCATGGCTACCTGCATGCCAGCCGTCACATGCGCCCGCGGAAGCGGGGTCAGGTCAAGACGGGGGACGCGGCCCGACTGCTGGGCACCACCACCCGGACCCTCCTGTTCTATGAGGAAGAGGGGCTGGTGCGGCCCACCCGGACGCCGGGCGGAACCCGGATATACTCGTCGTTCGACCTCGCGCGCGCCGAGGTGGCCATCCGACTCTCGCGGCTGGGCTTCCCGCTCAAGCTCATCAAGGCGCTGACCTCCGCTCGCTCCTCCTCGGAGACCGGCCGCGAGGCCAGCGAGAAACTCAGCGCCCTCTTCGCGGAGATGCGACGCGACCTGGCGGGCCGAGTGAGTGCTTTGCAGGGAATCGCGGAGGACCTCGAGCGCGCCGACCTCCTCGTGCGCCAGTGCGCCCAGTGCCCCCATCCGCCGAACCGCCAGCACTGTCCCGACTGTCCCTGCGAGGTCGACCTGGGCCGGTCGGCCCTGCTGCACCTGACCTCCAACTCGGGCCGTTGATCGACCGCAGTATCTTTGAACGATGGCCCTCGTCATTACCCCCGCGATCGTCCTGTCGGCGCTCCGCTACAGCGAAACCTCCAAGATCGTGCGGCTCGCCACCCGCGAGCACGGGGTGCAGAGCGCCATGGCCAAGGGGGCGCTCAGGCCCAAGAGCCGCTTCGGCGCCGCCCTCCAGCACCTGAGCGAAGGGCAGGCACAGTATCTCGCGAAGGAGAATCGGGAGCTGCACGCGCTCACGACGTTCGATCTCCAGCACCTGCACGTCGGACTGGCCGCGGATCTGTCGCGCTATGCTACGGCCTCGGCGCTGGCCGAGGTGATGCTCCGCTTTGCGCCGCCCGATCCGCACCCCGAGAGTTACGACGCGTTTCGCGAGGCGTTGCACGTACTCGAGGTCGCCGCGGTGGTCGATCTGGATGCGCTCGGCATCCGGGCACTCTGGCGGCTGGTCTCCGTGCTGGGCTTCGCGCCCTCCCTCGACGCCTGCGTCCGCGACGGCGCCCGGCTCGAGGAGGGGGGCGTGCTCGCCTTCAGCACCGGGGACGGCGGCGCGCTGTGCCCGGCGTGTGCCGCCGAGCACGGTGCGACTCGGCTGCCCGCCGCGGCACGAGCGGACCTCAAGGCGCTGCTCGACGCCGACGCCGCGCTCCCCAGGATCGATGCGCGCCACGCCGCGGCTCATCGGCGCCTGCTCTCGCGCTACGTGCGGTACCACCTGGCCGAGGGCGCCGAGCTGCCCGCGCTCGCGTTCTGGCTTCAGCGCCCATGGGTCGCCGCATGATCGTCGGCACCGCGGGGCACATCGACCACGGGAAATCCGCGCTGGTGCGTGCCCTCACCGGGCGGCCGATGGATCGGCTGGCCGAGGAGCGCCGTCGCGGCATCACCATCGATCTCAATTTCGCGCCGCTCGACCTGGGTGGTGGCGTCGTGGCAGGGGTCGTCGACGTGCCCGGCCACGAGGATTTCGTGCGCACGATGGTGGCCGGTGCGTCGGGCATCGACCTGGCCCTGCTGGTCGTCGCCGCGGACGAGGGGATGATGCCCCAGACGATGGAGCACCTCGCGGTGCTCGAGCACCTCGGCGTGGCGGGGGGTATTCCCGTCGTCTCGAAGGCCGACCTGGTCGAGGCGGACTGGCTGGAGCTGGTGCTGGCCGACGTGGCGGAGCGTCTCGCTGCCTCGCCGGTCGCCTTCGAGGCTCCCCTGGCCGTCTCGGCGCGGAGCGGGCTCGGCCTGGAGGAGCTGCGCGCCCGGCTCGCGGCCCACGCCGGAACGCCGGCGCCGCGGCGCGGTGCCGATCTCTTCCGGCTGCCCGTGGACCGTGCCTTTTCAGTGGCGGGCGTCGGCACCGTCGTGACCGGCACCGCCTGGTCGGGCCGGATCGCCGTCGGCGATGCGGCACGGCTGCTTCCGTCCGGCCTCCCCGCGCGCGTCCGCTCCATCGAGAGCTACGGCCGGACGCTCGCGGAGAGCGAGCCCGGCGCGCGCACCGCCGTCGGGCTCGCCGGCATCCAGCGCGAGGACGCAGAGCGAGGGGCATGGCTGGTGGCCGCCGACGCACCCTGGCGTGCCACCCAAGCACTCGACGCCGAGATCGCGCTGCAGCCCGACGCGCCCCGCCCGCTCATGGTGCGGAGCAGGGTCCGCGTGCTCCTCGGCACGGCGGAGGTGATGGCCAGGGTACACACACGCGCCCCCATCGAGCCGGGCGCGCTGGGGCTGGCGCGATTGTCGCTCGAGACGCCGGTCGTTGCGCGGATGAACGACCGATTCGTGGTACGGAGCTACAGCCCGATAGCGACCATCGGCGGCGGCCGGGTGCTCGACCCGTACCCACCTCCTCGCCGGGCGCTGTGGCCGGCGGGGCTTGCCTCCACGCGTCCCGCCGAGCGGCTGCCGGCGATCCTCGAGCGGCGCCCCATGGGCGTGGCCGCGGCCGAGCTGCCGCTACTGCTCGGCCTTCCCGCCGCCGAAGCGGCGGCCGTGGCCCGGGCGGATGGCTCCGTCCGGCCGGCGGGCGACCTGTGGGTTGGCGATGCCACGCTTCGGACCCTCGGGTCTCGGGCCCTCGCGGCGGCCAAGGCGTTCCATCGCGCCAACCCCAGTGAGCGGGGACTTCCGCTCGAAACGCTCCGCCATGGTCTGCGTGCTCCCGATGCCCTGGTCGAGCGCGCCCTGGCCGACGTCACGGAGAGCGGACAGATGCGCCTGGCCGGCGGGGTCGCCGTGCTCTCGGGCTTCGTGCCCCGGGTCGAGGGCGGCGACGCCGAGATTGATCGTGTGATCCGGATACTGGAAGAGGCGGCCCTCAGTCCACCGTCTCTGGCGGAGCTGCAGAGCCAGACGGGCCGGCAGGACATCCCGGTGATCCTGCGGTTGGCGGCCCGGACCGGTCGCGTCGAGGCGGTCGAGCGGGAGCGCTACTACGCCCGGACTGCCCTCGACCGGTTCGCCGCGACCCTGACCGAGCTGGGCCGGAACGGCGCTCTCGTCGCGCCGGGCGCCGTCCGGGACCGCCTGGGCATCAGCCGGAAATTCATGATCCCGCTGCTGGAATGGGCGGACGCCAAAGGCATTACCGTGCGCGTCGGCGAAGGGCGGCGGCTCCGGAACGCTTGACACCCCGGCTTTTCCGCCGCCATGTTTCGGATGGCAATTGCACCCGTCTTCAGCCCGTCAGCGTGGAGGTGCCCACCGTACCACAACTGGTTTGCCGAGGAGCGCCCATGGTCCGTCTGGTGCGACCGGGGTGGTGGCTCGTGTTGCTGGTGGGCGTCGGAACCCCGGTGGCTGCGCAGGCGAACGTTGCGCCGCCTCGCATCGAGCTGAAGGAGAACTACCCCAACCCGTTCTTTCCGACCACGACGATTCCGTTTCTGATCTCCCAGGAGGTGTGCGCGAGGGGTCACCAGCCGGTCGTCAGCCTGAAGATCTACAACGTACTGGTGCAGGTGGTGGCGGTGCCCGTCCTGACGAATGGCGCTGGTGCTCGGCCGGCTTCGGCCGAGCGGTTGGACAGTCTGCGGCTTCGCTGCGGTCAGTACCACGCCTATTGGGACGGGAAGTATCTGGATGGCCGAGGTGAAGCGACGCCAGGCGTATACAATTATCAGTTGACGGTGGATGGCGAACGGTTCACCCGGAAGATGATCGCGCAGAAGAGAGTCACCAGCCAGCAATGAGAGGGACGGCCCGGCGGGCCGCCCCTCGCATTGCTTTGCCTGTGGACCGGCCCCGGCGCTGCCAAAATGAGTGCAAATCGAGGACTAGGGATTGCCGATGATCCGACCTGAACGTTTGACCCTCAAAGGCCAGGAGGCCTTCCGCGACGCGGGCGACATCGCCCGGCGCCGCGGCAACCCCGTCGTGAACGACGGCCACCTGCTCGCCGCCCTGCTGGCGCAGCCGGAGGGGGTCGTGCAGCCGCTCCTCCAGAAGCTCGGCGTGAACGTCAGCGCGCTGACGGCGGCCGTGGAGCGCGAGCTCGACCGCTTCCCGAGGCAGGAAGGCGGCACGGCGGAGCCGTCGTTCAGCCGCGAGTTGCAGCGGGTCTTCGACCGGGCCGACGCCCAGGCGTCGAAGCTGGGGGATGCCTACATCTCGACCGAGCACCTCCTGCTGGCGCTCGCGGAGGAGAAGGCGACCACCTTGCGCACGCTGTTGAGCGAGCAGGATCTGGACGCCGCCGACCTGCGCAAGGCGCTCCAGGAGGTCCG
>JBBQDU010000062.1:0-13181 GCA_038320055.1 Gemmatimonadales bacterium
GCGAGCGGGAGAGCGCCGCGCGAGCGATGCTCCTCACCCTGGAGGAGCGCGCCCGCGGCCTCGATCGCGTGGCGCTGATGCACGAGACGGCGGCGGTCTTCGCGCACGAGATCGGAACGCCACTCAACACGGTGAGCGGCCCTCTGCAGTTGCTGCGCGATGACTTCGATGCCCAGGGAGATGCCAGAGGCGTCGATCGGGTGCGCCTGCTCCTGGCGCAGGTCGACCGGATCGCGGGGATCGTGCACGAGCTCTCGACCGACAGCCTGCGGTGGTGGAAGGACCGCTATGGCCCCGCGCTCATCGGTGTGGCCAGCCTCGGCGGAACCGGAGCGGATTCTGAAAGAGATGGGTCGGCAGCAGGAAGATGACGAGGAACAGGCCGAACGCGATCAGCAGTCCGACCACGAGTGCCTCGATCCGCCGGGTGGCCACGTAAATGACGCTGGTGATGATGGCGATCGTGAAGGCGAAGAGCGCCAGCAGCGCCCGGCGCACCTGCTGCGCCAGAAAGCGCTGCAGCTCGAGCACGTCCCGCGGATGCGACCGGACCCGGAGCTCGTCCCGCTCGACGCGGCGGACCAGATCCCGCAGGGTGCGCACGGTCGTCAGCGCCTCCTGGGTCCAGTCGGTGAACCGCGTCTGCGGATCCTGCTCCAGGAATCCGTGCAGCAATCGCGTGGCGGATCGGGCCAGCACCGGCCGCGCCATCGCCAGGGCGTTGAAGTTGGGATCGTAGCGGAGCCCGATGCCCTCGACGAGCACGCCCGCGCGCCCGAAATACACCAGGTTCGACGGCAGCATCAGCGGCCACTCGTAGAAAGTCTGGAGCACCTGCTCGACGAGTCGCTGGATCTGGCGGGGAGACACGTCGTCCCGGAGCGACACCGCCATGAGGCTCTGTGCCGCGTCGCGCACGGTGCCCCGATCCACATCCGGATCCAGGATGCCCAGCTCGTAGAAACCGTTGATCACGCCGTCGACGTCCTGCCGTGCCGCCGCGAGCGCGGTTTCGACGAGGCGCCGGCGCGTCTCGCGCTCCACCTGCAGCACCATGCCGAAGTCCAGCAGCACCAGCCGGCCCTCGGGATCCACGAGGAGGTTGCCGGCGTGGGGGTCGGCGTGGAAGACGCCGTCCTCCAGCATCATCTTGATGTAGGCGTCCACCACGGTTTCGACCAGCCGCGTCAGATCCAGCTCGCCCGACGCGAGCCGATCCTGCAGCCGGTCGATCCGCGTCCCCTCCAGGTACTCCAGCACCAGCACCCGGCGCCCGACCAGCTCGGTCACCACCTCGGGCACGACCACCCGCGGCTCGCTCTGGAAATTGCGCCGCAGGGTCGCCGCGTTGCGCGCCTCCTCGCGGAAATCCAGCTCGTCCCGGATCCGTTTGGAAAACTCGCTGACGATGGCGGTGATGGCGCGGGTGTGATGGTTGGGAAACAGGAGATTGAGCACGAACAGAATCCGGAAGGACACGTCGAGATCTTCACCGACGATCTCCTCGACGCCAGGCCGGAGCACCTTCACCACCACTTCGCGTCCCGCGTACAACGCCCGGTGCACCTGCCCGAGCGACGCCGCCGCGAGCGGGACGGGATCGAAGCGCTCGAACACCTGGCCCACGTCGCGGCCAAGCTCCTCGCGCACCACCCGCTCGGCCACGCCGGCGGCCAGCGGAGGAACCTGATCGGTCAACGTGCTGATGGCGCTGAGATAGGGTTCGGGCAGGATGTCCGCACGGGCGGCGAAGACCTGCGCGAGCTTGATGAACGTCGGCCCGAGGTCGGCCAGCGTGCGGGTGAGCCGCTCTGCCCGCCGCCGATGATACTCGGCGTCCCGCCGACGGGGCCGCCCGACGACCAGGAAGCGCCGGCGGTCCAGCATAAACGCCAACACGAACGGAAGCAGACGGCCGAGGACGATCAGCGCCCGCACGAGCACCTCGTCAGAGCAGCAACCATCCCGCCAGGCCGAGCAGCAGGAGGAACCCGCAGACATCCGTGAAGGTGGTCACGAAGATCGACGAGGCGATGGCCGGATCGATGTCGAACCGTTCGAGGATGACCGGGATGAACCCGCCGGCGAAGCCCGCGACCAGCAGGTTGCCCGTCATGGCCAGGAAGACGACCACGCCGAGCCGGGGGTCATCGCCCATGAAGGCCGCCACCACGCCCACGACGACGCCGATGGCGAGGCCGTTCACGGCCCCCACCACGACCTCCTTCCCCACCACGCGCGCGAACAGGTGGGGCGGAATAAGGCCGAGCGCCAGTCGCCGCACGGTGACGGCCAGCGCCTGCGTCCCCGCGTTTCCCCCCATTCCGGCGATGATCGGCATCCACACCGCCAGCGCGACCGTCCGCTGCACGGTGCTCCGAAAGAGGTAGACCACGCCTCCCGCCATGAAAGCCGTCAGCAAATTGATGGAGAGCCACGGCAGCCGGCTCTGCACCGCCTCGCGCCAGCCGGCGGCGAGCTCTTCGCTCGTCAGCACGCCGCCGAACTTGAGGAGGTCCTCGGTGGTCTCCGCCTCCACCACGTCGATGACGTCGTCGAAGGTGATCCGCCCCAGGAGCCGACGGTCGCCGTCCACGACCGCGACGCTCGGGAGGTTGTAGCGCGCCATCAGGCGCGCCACCTCCTCCTGGTCCAGCTCCGGCGTCACCGTGATGTCGGCCGGGGCCATGAAGTCGCGAATCACGCGCTCCGGCCGGCTCACCACGAGGTCCTGGAACGGTAGGAGGCCCACGAGGCGTTCGTTCCCGTCCACCACGAACACCTGGTAGAAGTGCTCGACTTCTTCCGCCTGCCGGCGGATCTCCTCGAGCGCTTCCGTCGCGGTGGCCGAGTCGAGCACGGTCACCGTGGACGTCGTCATGCGCCCGCCGGCGGTCTCCTCGTCATAGCGGAGCAGCCGATCGACCTCGGCCCGGTGCTCGAGGGTGGCAAGGATGCGCTCCTGCTGGGCCGGCTCGAGGTCGCCAAGGATGTCGGCGGCATCGTCGTCCTCGAGCTCCTCGACGATCTCGGCGGCCCGCTCGGGCGCCAGCGCCGCCAAGGTCGCCTCGGCGTGCTCGTCCTCCGGCATCTCGGCGAGTGCCTGGCTCGAGAGCGCGGGGGGAAGCGCCTGCACGGCGGTGAGGCGGTCCTGCTCGTCCAGCGCCGAGAGGACGTCGGCGAGGTCGGCCGGCTCGAAGTCGTGGGCGCGCCGGACGAACACGGTGATCTCCCCGGTTCGCACCAGGTCCACCATGCGCTCGACCCGGTCCGCGGCGGACGTCATCCGCCGCTCGGCAGGAGGGTGACGGCCGGCGCGGTGCGCGAGCGGATGACCAGACGCTCGATGCGCGTGGGCGAGGCCTCGAGCACGTCGAACTCGAGCCCACGGACGCTGAAGCGCTCGCCGGGGTTGGGGATCCGCCCCGCCCACTCGGCCAGGAGGCCCGCGACCGTCGTCGAGCGACCGTCGGGGAGCGTCACGCCGAAGCGCTCCTCGATGGCTTCGGCAGATAGGTTGCCGTCGGTCTCGACCAGAACCGGGCCGTCGGCCGGCGCGGGCCGTACCTGGTCGTCGTGCTCGTCGAAGATCTCGCCGACCAGCTCCTCGAGGAGGTCCTCGAGGGTCGCGATCCCCAGCGTGCCGCCGAACTCGTCCAGCACGATCGCCAGGTGCCGGCGCTCCCGCTGCATATCGAGCAGCAGGTCGCCGCAGCTCCGGCTGGCGGGCGTCAGCGCGACGGGGCGGACGGGAAGGGGGTCGCCGGGGGCGAGGCGAAAGAGGTCGAAGGCGTGCAGCATGCCGATGATGTCGTCGAGGCTTTCGCGGAACACCGGGATGCGGCTGTACCCGCTCTGCGCGAACACCATGCGGATATCTTCGAGCGCGGCGTCCTCGTCGATGGCGACGATGTCCGTCCGCGGCGTCATCACCTCGCGGACCGGCCGCACGCTGAACGCCATCACGCCACCCACCAGCAGCAGCTCGTCGTCCGCGCGGAGGCCGACGGCCGCGCCCTCCCGCCAGATCGAGCGCAGGTCGGTCGGCCGCGTGGCGACGCGCGACGGCAGGAGGAGACCGACGACGCGCGCCCACGGCCGGAGCAGCGGGATCACGCGATCGGCCACGGTCTCCGCCCGCGGCTGCGTCAGCCAGCGCGGAACCAGATAGGCCGCGAGCAGCACGAGTGGCACTCCCAGAATCGCCAGCGCCACCACGACGCGCGGCGCGCCCGAACCGGCGAGCGCGGGCACCGTGGCGCCGACCACCAGCACCCCGAGCGAGGTCGTCGCCGAGGCGGCGGTGAGGAGGTCGTCCACCTGCGTGAGCCAGGTGAGCGACGGAGTTCCGCCTCGGAGCCGCCGGCTTACCGCTCGGGTCAGCTCGGTCCGGCTCACGGTAATGAGCGCCGCGCCGGCGGTGGCCCCGAACGCCGCGACGATGAGCCCGATCACCACCGCCATCCAGATCACGGCAGCGCCCGCTCCGCTCCGCCGAGCGGGGCCTCGACCGCCGGGCGATAGACGGCCACGCGCCGGACCCGCCGCCGGATCACCTGATCGACGACCAGTCGGTAGCCGTCCAGATCGATCGTCTCCCCCGCCCGGGGTACCCGCCCGAATTCGGCCAGCACCAGCCCGCCCACGGTGCTCACGTCCTCCCGCTCGAAGCTGTGTCCCAGCACGCCCTCGAGCTCCGAGAGGGCCACGCCCCCCTCGACGCGCAGCTGATCGTCGGCTACTACCTGGATCGGCGGCACCTCGTCGGTGTCCCGCTCGTCTTGGATCTCGCCCACGATCTGCTCGAGGATGTCCTCGAGCGTGACGAGGCCCGCCGTTCCGCCGAACTCGTCCACGACCACGGCGAGATGGCTCGGGCCGCGCTGGAAGTCCCGCAGCTGGCGGTCGAGGGGCTTGCCCTCGGGCACGAAGGCCGCCGGCCGGATCAGCGACTGCCACGGCGTCTCGTCCTCGATACTCGCGGCCAGGATGTCCTTGGCGTAGATGACACCGGCCACCGCGTCCGGATGCCCGTCGCAGACGAGGAGCCGCGCGTGCTCGGAGTTCCGGAGCGTCTCCGTCACCTCGTCCCGATCGGCGGAGGAATCCACGGCGATAATGTCGATGCGGGGTGTCATCACTTCGGCCACCGAGGTATCGGCCAGCGAGAACACGCCGAGCAGCATGTCGCGCTCCGCCGCGCCATGATGGCGGGTGGCGCTGGTGGCGGGTCCCGTCCGGGCCCGTCGGTCCGCCCAGGCCGCCAGGCGGAGCAGCGGCCGGAAGGGTGCCAGAGTGGCGGCGGCGGCCCGCCGGGCCGGGCCGGTAAGCTCCGGCGCGACCGCGGCGAGGAGACGCGGCAGCAGGTCGCCGAGCACCCAGACCAACCCGACGGCGAGCGTGAGGCGGAGCAAGCCCGCGGACGGCGAGCGCGCCCACCAGGCCACCGCGCCGCCGGCCGACGCCCCCGCGAGCACCAGCAGCGCCAGGTGCGCCACGTGCAGATTGCGCGACAGCGTGCCCCAGGCGCCGACGTCGTTGGAGAACTCGCCGCCGAGGGCCCGCGGCAGATCGGCGTCCGACTCGGCGGCGAGCGCCAGCCACCCCGCCCAGAGCGTGAGCACCGCCGCCACCAGCGGGGCGATGAACAGCTGGAGCATCGCCATCACGCGGCCCCCCTCACGCGAGCGCGTCCACGTAACGCTCCTGCCGCCGCCACATGGCCGACGAGGTACGGCGCTCGTCCTCGGGGTGCTCGTGGCCGAGCGCGTGAAGGGTGCCGTGCACGACGAGCCGGATCAGTTCCTGCCGAACCGGGATGCCCCGGCTTCGCGCCTCGCGCTCCGCCACCCAGGAGCACACGTACACATCCCCGACGGTGCGGTGGCCTGGGCCATCCAGCGCGAAACTCAGCACATCGGTGGGCTGATTGCGGCCCTTGTGCTCCGCGTTCAGCTTCCGCATGGCATCGCGCCCGAGGAACGTGACCGAGATGAGGGCGGCGCGCCGCTCGCCGCGCAGCACGGCTTCGACCGTGCGGCGAACCAGCGGGACAGAGAGCGGCATCCGGCGTCCGTGGACCGCCACCTCATGGCCGCTCGGCAGGCCGAATCTCCCGGGTGATCCCGCCGCCGGCGCGGGGATAGCCGATGCGCTTGTGATAGGTGCCCGACATGACGCGGGCGAACTCGCGCTTGACTCGGTCGACGTCCCGCAGGGTGAGGGGCGCGTCGTCGAGCTGGCCGGACGACAGCTTCTGCTGGACCAGGAGCTCGATCGCCTCCCGCACCCGGTCGGGCGTGTGCTCGGGAAGCACGCGCACGGCGGCCTCGGCCGAGTCGGCGAGCATCGCCACGGCCGTCTCGGCCCGCTGGGGGCGTGGCCCCGGATAGCGGTAATCCGCGGGATCCGGCACGCCGTTGCCCGAGATGCGTCGGGCCCGCACCAGGAAGTACGAAATCTCAGTTGTCCCGTGATGCTCGGGGATGAATGCCTTCACGATCGGCGGCAAGCCCGCCGCCTCAGCCAACGCGATGCCGTCGAGCACGTGCTGGCGGATGATGCGCGCGGACTCGACCGGCGGGAGCTGATCGTGGGGATTCGGACCACCGCCCTGATTCTCGACAAAGAACCCGGGGGCGGTCAGCTTCCCGACGTCGTGGTAATAGCAGCCGACCCGCGCCAGGAGCCCGTTGGCGCCGATGATATTGCAAGCCGACTCGCACAGGTTGGCCATGGCCAGGCTGTGAGCCCAGGTGCCCGGGGCCTCGAGCGCGAGTCGCCGCAGCAGCGGCCGGCCGAGATCGGACAGCTCGAGCAGCGTGAGATCGGTCGTGATCCGCGTGGCGGACTCGGCGAGCGGCATGACCAGCATGGCCAGCGCGGCGCTGGCGAGCGCCATGAGCGAACCGAGCAGCGCGCTCGCGACGATCGTGATGGAGGCCCATCCCTGGAGGAGCCCCACGGTGATGGACGCGAGGACGCTGGCCGCGGCCACCACCGCCACCGTGACGTAGAGGTGCCGCCGCCGCCGGACCGCCCGGATGCCGATGGCGCCGGCGACGCCGCCCACCAGGCCGAAGAAGAGAATGCCGCTCTCCCGAAGCGCCCATTGGCCATCCAGCAGGACGGCGAGGGTGAGCGCCGCGAAGACGCCGATGCGCCCGTTGTAGAGCAGCGTGACCAGGATGGCCGCGAAAGGGACCGGCACCATCTCGGGGCGGATCGGCAGAAGCTGGGTCGTACCGGCGGTGATGAGCACGACGAGCGAAAACAGGCCGCCGAAGAACCACATCTCGCGGGTTTCGGCGTAGGTCTCCCGCCGGTAGAACACCATCAGCAGCCAGAAGACGCCGAGCACGACGGCGTTGTACAGCAGCCCGCCCACCGCCCCGGGCGTCCAGAAGCCTCCCGCCCCGCGCCGCTGCAGCTCATCCTGCAGGGCGGTGAGCTTGGCCCTGACCTCCTCGGTGATGCTCTGTCCCGCAATGATGATGCGCTCGCCGGGGCGCACGCCATACCGGACCGGCTCGACGCTGGCCCTGAGTCGCTCCCGGCGGGCCGTCGTCAGCGTTGGATCGGGAACGATGGTCGGATGATAGAACGCGCCCACCACGCGACGGAGCGTGCGCTGTCCGACCGGATCCTCGACGACGATCCCGGCCACCTCCGCCTGCTCCATCAGATCGGCGAACGTGAGGATTGAATCGCGCGCCACGACCTGCTCGGCGTCGTTGCGCCGAAGCGTGAGCTGGCGGCTCGCCTCGCCGCGGATGACGCCCGCGTCGGCCACGCCGCGCGAGAGGGTCTCGCCGAGGAAGTGCGTCACCAGCTCCTGCATGGCGTGACGCCGGGCGGGGTCCGCCAGGTAGCGGGTCTCGTCCGGGCCCAGATGGGCCCGCGTCGCCGCGACGGCGGCCATCAGCTCCGGACTCTGCGCGCTGGCGCGCTCCAGATCGCCGAAGAAATCGCGGGCGGCGGCCAGCGCGGAATCGTAGGCCGTGGGGCTGAAGCGGTAGACCGGCTGAACCGTCACCGCGCGCGCTTCGCCCTCGCGCGCCATCTCGTCCGTCGTCTTGCGGACCTGGTAGGGGAACGGCGCCACCACGGTGCGCTCGGCGCGGCGGCCCACTTCCGGAACCCGCGAGAGCACGGCGGCGGGCGGCGGGAACAGCGCGTAGGTGATGAGCGCCGTCACCAGGAGGGGGACCCACCGGATGACGTGGTACTTGATCCGGTCGGACAGCGGTTTCCCGAAGAGCGTGTGTGTCGCCTCGCGGCGGGCCATCAACCGTTCTGATCCTCCGCATACGCCTTGATGATCTCGCGCACCAGCCGATGGCGCACCACATCGGCCTCGTGCAGGTAGCAGAACGCGATGCCGTCGATGCCCGCCAGGACGCGCTCCACCTGCACCAGCCCACTGTCCTCCCGGCGCGGCAGGTCGATCTGCGTCTTGTCACCCGTCACCACGGTCGTGCTGCTCACGCCGAGGCGGGTGAGGAACATCTTCATCTGCGCACCGGTGGCGTTCTGCGCCTCGTCCAGGATGATGAACGCGTCGGCCAGCGTCCGGCCCCGCATGTAGGCCAGCGGGGCGATCTCGATGGTCCGCGTCTCGAGCGCGCGCTGCACCCGGTCGTGCGGCATCATGTCCTCGAGCGCGTCGTAGAGCGGCCGGAGATAGGGGTCGACCTTGGCCTGGAGATCGCCGGGCAGAAAGCCGAGCGATTCGCCCGCCTCCACCGCGGGCCGCGCCAGGATGATGCGCTTGACCCGCTTCCGGGCCAGCGCCTCGACCGCCTTGGCCACCGCGAGATAGGTCTTGCCGGTGCCGGCGGGACCGATGCCCACCACGATGTCGTGGCTGCCGATGGCCTGCAGGTAGTCCCGCTGGCCCTGGGTCTTGGGTACGATGGCCCGGCGGAGGCCGGGCAGCACGATCTTGCCGTCGCTCGACTGGGCCGGCATCTCCGCCGGCGGCCCCTCGGCCGCGAGACGCGACACATCGTCGGGCGAGACCGGCTCGCCCATGCGGGCCAGATCGAGCAGGCCATGGACGACCGGCGTCGCGCGCTCCAGCTGCTCCGAGGTGCCGGTCAGATTGACCATGTCGCCCCGGAAGGACACCCGGACCCCGAGCGTCCGCTGCAGCTCGAGCAGGTTCGCATCGTTGACGCCCGCGAAGAGCAGCGGGTCCGCCCCTTCCGCCGAAATGCGATGATGGCTCTCGTCGGCCATGGCTAATCGTCCACCAGTTTCAGGTGCAGCGCCCGCAGATCGTCCGGCCCCACCTCGGTCGGGGCGCCCTCGAAGAGCGCACGCGCGGCGGTGGTTTTCGGAAACGCGATCACGTCGCGGAGCGACGTGGCACCGGCCAGCAGCATCACGATCCGGTCGACGCCGAGCGCGAACCCGCCGTGCGGCGGTGCGCCGGCGGCCAGTCCGTCGAGGAGAAAGCCGAACCGACGGCGGATCTCCGGCTCCGGGATGCCCAACAGCTCGAAGATGCGGCGCTGCACCGCCGGGTCGGTAATGCGGATCGAGCCGCTCCCGAGCTCGTTGCCATTGTAGACGGCGTCGTAATGAAGTGCCCGCGCCCTGCCAGGATCGCGTTCGAGCACCTCGCCGTCGTCCGGATGCGGCGCCGTGAACGGGTGGTGTGCCGGCAGGTGTCGGCCCGTCTCGGCATCACGCTCGAACAGCGGGAAGTCCGTGATCCAGACGAAGGCATGCGCCGTGACCGGATGGACGTCCGGCCGGCCGGCGACCGCGCCACGGACGGCGTGCAGCGCCGGGGAGGTGATGGCATCGGGCCCCGCCACAGCCAGCAGCAGGTCGCCCTCGGCGCCGCCGAGCGCTTCGAGCAGCGCCGCCCCGACCGCCTTGGTGCCCTGCCCTTCCCATCCGGCGGGCGTGCGGCGCGCCCAGATCAGGCCCCCCGCCTTCGCCTCCCGGGCCACGGCGGTGAGCGCATCGATGTCCTTCCGCGTGAAGGACGCACCGCCGGGGACGACCAGCCCGCGGAGCCGCCCGCCGGCGGCGCGGGCGTCCGCCAGGAACGGCGCCGCGTCCGGGCCGATCAGCGGCGTGAGGTCGCGGAGCTCGAACGCGTAGCGGAGGTCCGGCTTGTCGATGCCGTAGCGCTCCATGGCGTCGCCCCAAGCCAGCCGCGGGAACGGCCGCACCACCTCCGCACCGGCCTCGGCCCAGAGGTCTACGAGCACTCGCTCGACGACGTGCTGGATGTCCTCGACGCCGACAAACGATGCCTCTAGGTCGATCTGGGTGAACTCCGGCTGGCGGTCGGCACGCAGGTCCTCGTCCCGGAAGCAGCGCGCGATCTGAAAGTAGCGATCGTATCCGGCCACCATGAGCAGCTGCTTGTAGATCTGCGGCGACTGCGGCAGCGCGTAGAACTCGCCGGGGTGCACCCGGCTCGGCACCAGATAGTCGCGCGCGCCTTCCGGGGTGGGCTTGGTGAGGATCGGCGTCTCGATCTCGAGGAACTCGAGGTCGGTGAGCGTGCGCCGGGCGCGCTGCAGCAGCCGGTGCCGGAGCATGAGGTTGCGCTGCAGCTCCGGCCGCCGGAGATCGAGCACCCGATGCTTGAGGCGCAGCTCTTCGGCGGGGAGCTCGTCGCGGTCCTTCCGCGCCACCGGAATGGCGGGCGTCTGGGCCGGGCCGACGATCTCCATGTCGGTGACGTGCACTTCGACCTCGCGCGAGGCGAGGTCCGTGTCCCGCGACGGCTCCGGCCGCATCGCCACGGTGCCGACGACGAGCACCACCGTCTCCGCGCCGGCCGCCGCGGCCCGCTCCATGACCTCGGGTGGCGTCCACTCCGGATTGCACGAGAGCTGCACCAGTCCGGCGCGATCCCGCAGGTCGATGAACACCAGCCCGCCCAGGTCACGACGCCGGTGCACCCACCCGCCCAGGCGGACGTGCTGGCCGGCGTGGACCCGGGTCAGCTCGCCCGCGCGATGCGTGCGAAGCGCGGTGGCGCTCACGCCCAGGCCTACCGGCCGGGGAGACTGCACGTGATCAACGCGCTTCGGCGTCGAGGAGGACGTTGTAGAACGCATCGGCGGTGGCGGCCTCGAGCAGTTGCTGGCGCACGGAGTCCCGGCGCACCAGGCGGGCGATTCGACTCAGGATCTTGACGTGCAGGCCGGCCGACGCTTCCGGGCCCACGATGAGGAAGAAGAGACGTACCGGCTCGCCATCGATGGCGTCGAACGGCACGGGCGTCGCGGTCACCCCGGCCACCATCGTCAGATCCCGGACCGCAGCCGATCTGGCGTGCGGGATAGCGACGCCGAAGCCGACCCCCGTGCTCAGGACGGATTCGCGCTCCAGGACGGCATTCAGGACCTCGTCGTACCCGGCCCCCGCGCTCTCGGCCAGGCGCCGGGTGAGCGCCGCGATCGCAGCATGACGATCGCCGGCCGGGAGCGGAATCAGCACCCGGTCCGGCGAGAGAAGCTCGGTTAGGAGCATGGCGCGACCTGGCGGCGCATGGGACAAACGTAACCGGCGGCGGAGGGCCTCGCAATGCGAGAAATGGGAGGCATTTAGCTCCTTCACCGGCGATCGAGTTACCTTCCAGCCTCATGAGCGTCTCCCCGCCCGCGGCTCCTATTCCGCCCATCCGGTTGCTCGACCAGACCCCCGCCGCCGCGCGCGACCTTCTGGCGCGCTGGGCAGCGGAGCGCGGGCTGCCTGGCTACCGCGTGTCGCAGGTGTTCCGTCGACTGTGGCAGGCACCGGTGGCGGCGTGGGCGGATGCCACCGAACTCCCGCTCGCGCTCAGGGCCGAGCTCGACGCTGCCTTCCCCCTGCCGCGGCTGGCCGCGGAGATCGTCCAATCCTCGTCCGACGGGACCCGCAAGTATCTCTGGCGGCTGCCGGACGGCGAAGCGATCGAAAGCGTCCTGATCCCGAGCGGCCGGCGCCGGACGCTCTGCATCTCGTCGCAGGGGGGCTGCGCCCTCCGCTGCTCGTTCTGCGCCACGGGGCGGATGGGCTTTCGACGGAACCTGTCGGCGTTCGAGATCGCCGGACAGGTCCGGGAAATCGTGCTTCGCGATCCGGCCGACATCCCGACCAACGTGGTGTTCATGGGGATGGGAGAGCCGTTGCTCAACTGGCCCGCCGTGGACACGACCTTGACGGTGCTCAACTCGCCGGACGGTTTCGGGATCGGGGCGCGGCACATCACGGTCTCGACGGTCGGCATCCTGCCCGGGCTCGAAGCACTGGGACGGCGGCCCGAGCAGTTCCGCCTCGCCATCTCGCTCCATGCGACCACCCCGGCGCAACGCCTCGGGATTATGCCGATCGAGAAGAAATACGGCCTGGACCAGGTGCTGCGAGCGGCGGCGGTGTTCCGGCGGCGGGTCACGCTCGAATACGTGATGATCGGCGGTGTGAACGACCGCGATGCGGACGCGGACCGGCTGGCCAAGCTGGCGCGGGGGCTGGGCGCCCTGGTGAACATTCTGCCGCTCCACCCGGGCGGCGCGCCGGACCTCACTCCCACCACGGCCGAACGCATCCGGTCGTTCGCCGCACGACTTCGGAACCAGGGCGTCGAGGCGACGGTCCGGCGAAGCCGGGGCCTGGACATCGATGCGGCCTGCGGGCAACTCCGCGTGAGCGCCGAGCAGGAGCGGAGCCAGGCCGCCGTGCGCTGAACCGGGCGCGGGCCCCCGCGGGTGCTATCCCGTCGCCCCGAAGCCGGTGGCGGTGCAGTTAATCGACAGCAGCAGCGCCGACAGTAACTCCTCCTGGGACTTGTCGCTCCCACTCTCCCGGAAGCGTCGCAGCAGCTCGACCTGCTGGCGTGAGATCTGGTTCATCGTCGGCAGCCGGCGCGCGAGCTTCCGCCGGAACCGGGGGAACCGCTCGGCCAGCTCCGTCCCGCCACTGATCCGGAGCACGGCCTCCACCGTGCGGTGATACTCCTCCTCGATGAGCGGGAAGATGGCGTCGCGAGCTCCGGCGTCGGGCACCAGCTCGGCGTACGCGCGGGCCACCTCGAGATCCACGTAGCACAGCGTCTTCTCGACTTCGTCGACGATCAGCCGGAAGGGCCGCGAGTCCGCGAACATCCGCTGAATCAGGGCGGCGCCGCGCTCACCGCGCACCTGCAGAAACGTGAGAATGCCACTCCCCAC
>JBBQDU010000063.1:0-12812 GCA_038320055.1 Gemmatimonadales bacterium
TCGAAGACCACCACGTCGTAGTCGTCGCGCCGCAGGCGGTCGCCCGCGCGGATTTCCACCACCTCGACCGGGAACTTGTTCCGCTCGATGCCGAGGCGCAGGGCAGCGCCGAGGATGCGCGAGGCACCCTGCGGCCCGTACAGGGTGACCGGCGCGGTGCGGTCCTGGAGCCCCATGGTCCGGAGCAGCCCGGTGATGCCCAGCATGTGGTCGGCGTGGAAGTGACTGAAGAACACTTCGGTGAAGGAGAAACCCACCCCGTAGCGCATCATCTGCCGCTGGGTGCCTTCGCCGCAGTCGAACAGGATCGTCTCTCCCTCGCGCTGCAGCGCCAGACCGGCCACGTTGCGGTCGATGGTCGGGCAGGCGGCGCCGGTGCCGAGGAAAGTGACGGACAGCATGGGGGGAAGGTACGTGGAGCCGGAAGTGGTGTCGACAGGTGGCGCCGCGACGGGCGTCGGGACGCCGCGACGGGCCGCGGCGCCGCGCGCTAGAACAGCTTGACGGTGACCGGCACCTTCCCCGGATGCTTCTGGAGCTCGTCGATCAGGCGCTTCATCGACTGCGACAGCTCGCGGATGTCGGTGTAGAACCCGCTATCCGTGGCGAACTTCCCGATCGTGCCCCGGCCCCCGCTCACGCCCGACAGCACGGTGTCGAGCCGGGCGCTCGTGGTGGTGAGCTGCGCCGTCATCGTCGCGAGGTTGCCCGTGAGCGTGTCGGCCCGGCCGAGCGTGCGCGCCAGGGCGGGGTTGGCGAGCGTGCTGTCGAGCCGCGTCGTCAGCGAGCGAAACGCGACCATCGTCTGGGTGAGTTCCGCGGTCGGCCCGCTCTTGGGGTCGCTCAGGACCGCCATGGTCTTCTGGGTCGCCTTGAGCGTGGCCTGGAGCGCCTCGAGCGTGGCGTAGAGCTGGTCCGCCGTCCGCTGGTTGACGATGGTCTGCGCGCCGAGGAGCACGCTGTCCGCCCGGTCCGCCAGCCCCTCGGCGCGGCCGCTGAGCCCGAGGTCCTGCGTGCCCGCGATGACCCGCCCCTCCGGCAGCGCCTGCCCGCTGCCGGGATCGAAGTCGACCGCGTAGTCGCCCACCAGCGTCACCGACACGATCTGCGCCGAGGCGTCCGTCCGCGGGCGGATCTTGGGCGGCAGGCTGGCGACCACCAGCACCTTGCCGACGTCCACGAACTCGATCGACTCGACCTTGCCGACGTTGACGCCCGATACCCGCACGGGCGACGCGCGCTTGAGCCCGCTCACGTTGGCGAACTGGATCCGCACCGTGTTGCCCGACGAGACCCGCCGTCCGCTCAGCCACATCGTGCCGAAGATGAAGACGAGGATGGCGGCGAGGACGATCGAGCCGACGGTCACTTCCCGGACACGCAGATCCATGTGAGCTCAGGCCGCGAAGGAGGGGTTGTCGAAATCGCGCTCGAGGAACTCCCTGACCTTGGCGTTCGTCGAGTCCAGAAATTCCTGCGGCGTACCCTGCATGACGATCCGGCCCTCGCTCAGCAGCGCGAGCCGGTCGGCCACGCGAAACGCGCCGCGGACGTCGTGCGTCACCATCACGCTGGTGACGCCGAGCTCGTCGTCGAGCCGCTCGACGAGGCCGTCGATGATGTCGGCATTGACGGGATCGAGCCCCGAGGTGGGCTCGTCGTACAGCAGATACTTGGGGCTGCCGGCGATCGCCCGGGCGATCCCGACCCGCTTCCGCATGCCGCCCGAGAGCTGCGCCGGGAACTTCTCGATCGTGTCGGGCGGCAGGTTGACCAGCCGGATGCACTCGGTGATCCGCTCGCGCACGTAGTCCATGTCGGCATACTTGTCCTCGTCGGTGATGCCGAGCCGCACGTTCTCGAACACGGTCATCGAGTCGAACAGCGCGCCGTTCTGGAAGACGTAGCCGATCTGCGACCGGAGCTCGCTCAGCTCCTTCCGCCGGAGCCGGCCGACGTCCTTGCCGTCCACGATGATCTCGCCCACGTCGGGCTTGATGAGGCCGATGATGTGCTTGAGGAGCACGCTCTTGCCGGTGCCGGAGGGGCCCAGGAGCGCCACGGTCTCGCCCTCGCGCACCTCGAAATCCACACCGTTGAGCACCACCTGCTTGCCGAACCGCTTGTGGATGTTCCGGAGCTCGATCATTGATTGAGCAGGAGGCGGGTGAGCACGGTGTCGAGCACCAGGATGAGGACCGAGCTGGTGACGACCGCCGTCGTGGTGCTCTTCCCCACGCCCTCGGCGCCCTGCTGCGTGTTGAATCCCATGTAGCAGGCGATGATCGTGATGGAGCCCGCGAAGAAGAACGACTTGATGACGGAGTAGTAGGCGTTCCACTGGCGCCAGTAGTATTGCGCGCCGTAGACGAAGTCCGCGTCGGACACCGGCAGGACAGTCTTGACCGATAACCAACCGGACACGATCCCTGACAGGTTGGCCAGCACGGTGAGCGCCGGGATCATGATGAGCCCCGCGAGCACGCGCGGGATGACGAGGTGCGACGCCGGCGACCGGCCCAGGCTTTCGAGCGCGTCGATCTGCTCGGTGACGCGCATCGTGCCCAGCTCGGCGGCGTACCGGGCCCCGATCCGGCCCGCGAGGATGAGCGCAGTCAGTACCGGGCCCAGCTCAAGCACGATCGACGAGACCACCAGCGTGCCGGTCACGTAATACGGAAGGCCGCCAGTGAACTGGTACCCGGTCTGCAGGGCGGTGACCGCGCCCGCGAACGCGGAGATGAGCAGGACGATGAACAGGCTGCCCGCGCCGATGTTCCACGCCTCGATCATCATCCGCGGCCACCAGATGCGCACCTCGCTCAGCCCCCGCACCATGTCGAGCATGAAGAAGCTGAGCCGGCCGACGTGGCCCGCCCCGTCGAGGACCCAGCGGCCGGTGATCTGGCGGATGTCGAACGTGGTGGATTCGGCCATAGGCCCTTTATCTTGCCCACCCATGCCGCGTAAGTCTACCCCTCGTCCGCGCGACATCGCCGCGCCGTCGCCCACGTCGCGACGGCCGGAACGGCTCCTGCCCTCGGCCCGGCAGCGGCGCGCGGCCGACTTCCGTCGCCGTCTCCTCCGCTGGTTCCGCCGCCACGGCCGCGACCTTCCCTGGCGCCGCACCCGCGATCCATACCACGTGCTCGTGTCCGAATTCATGCTGCAGCAGACCCAGGTAGCACGGGTCGAGGCGTACTATCATCGCTTTCTCGAGCGCCACCCCACCCTCGAGTCGCTGGCCGGCTCCGAGCCCGCGATGGTGCGCGAGAGCTGGGCCGGACTCGGCTACTACCGGCGGGCCGCGAACCTGCACCGTCTGGCCCGGATGGTGGTGAGTGAGCACGCCGGCATCATACCGGCCGACCCCGCGACCCTGGCGAGCCTGCCCGGCGTGGGCCGCTACACCGCCGGCGCCGTCGCCAGCTTCGCCTACGAGCGCGCCACGCCGGCCATCGATACCAACGTCGCCCGGGTGCTGCGGCGGGCGTTCCACCCCAGGCTGGCCGCCCGCGGCGCTGAGCGGAAGCTCTGGGCCACCGGCGCCGCCATCATGCCTCGACGCGCCGGACGATCGGCCTGGGCGTTCAACCAGGCGATCATGGAACTTGGTGCGTTGATCTGCACGGCCCGGGTCGCGCGGTGCGAGGCCTGCCCCGTCCGGACGGCCTGCGCAACGGGAAGGCGTTCCGGCGAGGGGTCGCGGGCGGCCCGGAGCCCGCGCCCCGAGCTCGCCGCGCCGCCGGGGCCACGTTCGCCGTAAAGGGGCCTTCCTCCCGCTTGCGACCGCGTTGACGGGCCCGTCCCATGCTTGGGCATGCCCCGCGCGTTTTACGTCTACATCCTCGCCAGCGATCGGCGCGACATCTACGTCGGCATCACCAACAACCTGGTCCGGCGGCTGGTCGAGCACCGCGAAGGCAGCGATCCCTACCGGTATGTCTTTCCCTACCCGGCACCGAGGCTGGTACACGTGGAAACCGCGGGCGAAGCCAGGGAGGCCATGCTGAGGGAACAGCAGTTGAAGCGATGGACGCGACGCAGGAAAATCGCGCTGATCGAGCGAACCAACCCCGCGTGGGACGATCTGGCGGCGGCGTGGCAGACCGGATGAGGAGGGCCAGGTCTACCCGCGGAGCATCGCCCCCGCCAGCATGGCCACGAGCGCCAGCGTGCCCGCCACCGACGCCACGACCTTCTGCCGCGTTCTGAGCTCGTCAAAGTAGGCCGCGCCCGGCCCTTCCGGGTCCAGCCGCGCGAGCTTGGCCGCGGTCGGGAGGCCGATGAGCAATACCACCAGCGCACCCACCAGCCCCGCGCCCTGCATCACCAGCAGCCACGGGTTGAACCCCACCAGCTCTCCCGTCCGCCCCGCCACCGTGAAGGTGAGCACCAGGCCGGAGAGCACCGCCAGGAGCGCTCCCGGGGCGATGATCGCCTTCCACGCCGCGGACTGCGCCCGCGCCACCGCGCCGAGGCCCGAACGCGGTTCGCGCTTCGCGGCAATCCCCACCACCATCGAGGCGAGCCCTCCGCCCAGCCACATGGTGAAGCCGAGCAGGTGGAGAAACAGCCAGAGCCGAATCACCCGCTCACCTCCGAGAGGATGGCCGCATCGATCGGGTGGCGCCCGGAGAACCCGGAGTCGATCTCGTGCCAGTGCGTGATGCGGTCCTCGCCCAGCCGCCAGCAGAGGAAGATCGGCCGATCCTCCCGCAGCGAGTAGAAGTCCACCAGCCCGGCATCGAACCCCTTGAACACGCAGCCGATCGTCTCGAGCTCCTGCAGGTAGCGATTGATCTTCTCGGCGTGCACCGTGACGATGTCCCGCGCCGCCACCAGCTCCTGCGTCTCCCCCCAGTCGGCGCGGGCGCCGCCCGTCAGGATCTCGAACCGCCCGACTGCCGCCCGCCAGGCCGGATACTCGGTGGTGAGATCCTGCACGATGCGCTGCACCAGTGGCAGCGTGCGCTCCGCTTCGGCGAGCGAAAAGAGCTTGAAGTCGGCCATGGTGCTTACCTCCCTATCCCCACACGATCTCGACCCCCGGAATCTGCTCCGGGTGGCTGATGAATCCGACCACGATCCCCTCGGCGTCCACCACCGTGATCGTCGGCCGGAGGTGCGACTCGTTCGGGTCCAGGTCCATACGAACCTGGTAGCCCTCGAGTTCCTGGTCGGGGCCCACGACCGGCGTGGTGGTGCGCATCAGGGAGTCCGACCGCGTGTGCCACGGGTGCTTGCCTTCGGCCAGGCAGCGGGTGACCAGGTCACGGTCGCTCAGGGTGCCGAGAAAGCGGCGCGTGCGATGGTCGTCCACGACGGGGACGACGGAGATGTTCCGCGTCTTGAGCATGATGGCCACTTCACTGGCCATCGCACCGGCCACGGCCACGTGGGGGTCCGCGACCATCGCTTCGGAGGCTTTCATGCCGCTCAATCTGACCCGAACGGGGTGCCGGTCAAGTGCGATCGCATGGCCTCGTAGCCGTCCTCCGCGTACTGTCGCATTCGATCCACCTGGAAGGTCGAGTTCCGTTCCACCGCCGGCCGGACGTAGAGGAGCCGCGGGCGCTGGGGATCGGCCCGCCACACCTCCAGCAGCGCCGCGGTGTGGGCCGCCATCAAGGCACCCATCGCCTCGTCGTGCGCCCGGACCACCGGCGGCACCCTCGGCGCGTCACCGGGAGGGGTGTCGAGTCCGGGCCCCACGTCCACAGCGACGACGGGCTCGACTGCCACCCGGGCTGCCGCCTCCAGCGGGAGCACCCCGCGAAGACCGCCGTCGGCGCAGCGACGGCCGGTCAACGCCACCGGTGGAAAGTATACCGGAAGCGCACAGGTGGCGCACAGCACGTCGACGAGTGGCCCGTCGGCGCCGCCGTCGGCGAGGGCCGCCGCGATCACCGCGCCCATCGACGTCGCCACGTAGCGCGCCGTCGCGATTCCCGCCTCCTCGAGCGCCCGCGCGGCGCCGAGGTGGGCCGCGGTCCTGACGCCACCCCCGCTCAACACACCGCCGCTGCCCGGACGCTCACGCGGGGCGCTGGCGCAGCCGGTGCGCCTCGGCGCGCGCGTAGCGGGCGTGCTCCTCCTCGGTCTCGGGCACCAGGCGCGGCACCCGCTTGGGCTTGCCGTGCTCGTCGATCGCCACGAACACCACGTGGGCCGAGTGTGTATGGCGACGCTCGCCGGTGCTCACCCGCTCCGCATAGGTCTCGACCGAGATGTCCATCGAGCTGTTGCCCACGAAATCGACGGTCGCCTCGCAGCTCACCAGCGACCCGACCTTGATCCGCTCCCGGAAGTCCACCCGGTCGATGCTCGCCGTCACCGCCGGCCCGCCCGCGTGCCGGATGGCGGCCACGGCCGCCGCCTGGTCTACCAGCGCCATCAGCTCGCCGCCGAACAGGTCACCCAGGACGTTCTGCATGTGCGGCATGACGAAGGTGGTGATGGTACCGACGGAATGGCTCATCGGGCGTGCGTCGGGCATGCGATAGCCCTCGTGAGGGACGGAGATGGCGGAGGAGGAACCGGCGTCGGTCGCTAGTAATCCACCGGCCGGAGGTAGTACTCGCCGATGGCCGTCGCGCTCAGCATCGCGACGGTCGGGAGCCGGCGCTTCCAGTGGGTGGAGTCCAGCCGCTTCCGGACCAGCTCGATCTCGTCCTCCGTGAAGCCGAGCGCCGCGATCTCCGGGGCCCGGTAGCCGAGCAGGATCCAGTGGAGGATCGCATCGGCGCGCGGGTAGCTGATCCCGAAGTCGCCTTCGTCGGTCTGACCCGTGATGAGATCGGCGCTGGCGGGCTTCGAGACGATCACGTCCGGTACGCCAACGTAGCGCGCGAGCGCCCAGATCTGCGTCTTGAACAGGTCGCCGATCGCGTTCACCGGCGGCGAATCGTCCGCGTGCCAGGTGAAATAGCCGAGCAGCCGCTCGGTCTTGTTGCCGGTGCCCAACGGCAGCGCCCGCTGAGCGGCGCTGACGTCGAACAGGGTGATCATCCGGGTGCGCGCCATCATGTTGCCCAGGCGGGCGGGCGTCGGCCGCTCGTGCATCGCCGCCGCGAGCCCGTCCACCGCGGCGCTGATGTCCACCGTCATCGTCCGGATGCCGAGCCCGTCGGCGACCAGCTGCGCATGCTCCAGGCTCTCGGGACTCGACGTCCGGTAGGGCATGCGGATCCCGGTGACGTTGTCGGGGCCGAGCGCGTCCGCCGCGAGATGGGCCACGAGCGAGCTGTCGACGCCGCCGGAGAGCCCGATGATCACTCGCTCGAACCCGCGATGGCGCTGGACCTCGTCCCGCAGGAACTCGACCAGCCAGCGCCGGGTCAGCTCGGGATCGATGGCGAGCGGATCGTGCGCGGGGTGGGCGCGCATCGATGGAGGAGACAGGGAGGGCCGCGGCACTATCGGCGGGCGCCGACTCGGGCCCGCCGGCTCGGCCGCAGAAAGAACGGGCGCGCCGCCTGTCGATCCGCCCGGCCGCGACTGCCGCCGGGCCTCGTGCAGCGAGCCGAGCAGGTGGGGCAGCCGCATCTCGAGATCCGCCAGCAGCGGCAGATCGGTGCGCGCGCGCGTGATCTCCTCGAAATCGAGGGTCACCTGGAGCAGCGCCTCCTCGAACACCGGCCCTTCGGCCAGCAGCTCGCCACGCGGGCTCGCGACGAGGCTGCCGCCCGGAAACGCCTTCCCGCCCTCGAACCCCACCAGTTGCGCCAGGGCGACATAGACGCCGTGCTCGCCCGCGATGCCCTGTATCAGCCGGCTCCACCGCGCGAGGCTCGCCGGCCGCCCGGGCGCCTCCTCGCTCGACGCCACCCCCCGCGCCGGGCTCGCGCTCGGGATGATGATGAGCTGCGCGCCGCTCAGGGCCGCGAGCATCGGCGTGAACGAGTGCCAGGCGTCCTCGCAGATCAGGATCGCCGCACGTCCCCACCGGGTATCGAACGACTGGACCCCCCGTCCCGCCTCGACGAATCGCTCCTCGTCGAACACGCCGTAGGTCGGGAGGAAGACCTTCCGGTGGATATGGCGAATGCCGGCGTCGGGGCCGCCGAGGGTGGCGTAGAGGCCGGAATTGAAGAGTCGGTTCTGATGGACCTCGTAGAAGCCCAGTGCGACGTCCAGTGCCGGGGCCCCGGCATCGCGATGCTGGCAGGTGAGGTCCTGGAAGAGCCGGTCGGCGTCGACGGCGAGATCGCGCACGCCGCCCTCGAGAAAGTACCCGGTGAGCGCGGTCTCGGGCGCCACGATCAGCTCGGGCGGCTCGGGCGCGGCCGCGGCCTCGCGGAAGACGGCGCCGAGCCGGCCGAGGTTCTCCTCGTAGGCGCCCTTCCGGGGGCGCATCTGGGCGATCGCGAGGCGGAGCACGTGGGAAATGTATACCTTCCATGATGCTCTGGTACATCGCCATCGGGAGCGCGGTCGGAGGGGTCAGCCGCTATCTGGTGGGCGGCGCCGTGCAGCGACTCACCGCCGGCACCTTTCCGGTCGGAACGCTGCTCGTCAACGTCACCGGCTCCTTCCTCCTCGGCGCCATCCTGCGCTATGGCGTCGATACACCGACCCTCACCCCCGAGCTCCGGGCGTTTCTCACCCTGGGCTTCTGCGGAGGGTACACCACCTTTTCCACGTTCAGCTACGAGACCGTCGCCCTGCTCGAGGATGGGGAGTGGACCCGGGCCGCGGTCTACGCCGGCCTCAGCGTCGGCCTCTCGATCCTCGCCACCTTCCTCGGCTTCATCGCGGCCCGGGAGCTCGTCGTGCTGCAAGGACGGGTGTAGGTGAGCCCCCCATGAGCGCCGCGGAGCCATCGGCGCGGACCTCCTCATGCATGGCCTGACCGGCGAGCGCACGCTGATGCGCATCCACATCGGCGAGCGGGACAAGCACCACGGCAGGCCGCTGTACGAGGCGATCGTCCTGCTGCTCCGGGAGCGCGGCTTCGCCGGCGCCACGGTACTTCGCGGCATCATGGGATTCGGCGCAAGCGCCGGGATCCACAGCGAAAAGGTGCTCCGGCTGTCGCTCGATCTGCCGCTGATCGTGGAATGCGTGGACAGCGCAGAAAAGATCGATGCCATCCTGCCCGAGCTCGACAACATGATCGGCGGCGGGCTTATCACGCTCGAGCGCGCCAAGGTCGTCATCTACCGTGGCGGGCTACCGACGGGGAGTCATTCATGAGCACTCCGGTACAGGCCCTCGAAGGCGTGCCGAACGCCTGTCAGCTCCTTCCCAGCCTCGCCACCGGCGGCCAGCCGTCGGCCGCCCAGCTCGCCGCGTACAAGGAGGCCGGAGGCGCCGTCGTCCTCGACCTCCGCGAGACGATGGAGCCGCGGCCGCTCGATGAGCAAGCGACCACGGAGGCCTTGGGCATGCGGTACGTGAACGTACCGGTCGGGCCGGGAACGCTCGACGACGCGACGCTGGAGCGTGTCCTCACGGTCTTGCGGGCGGCGGGCGACGAGCAGGTGTTCGTGCATTGCGGCAGCGGGAATCGGGTCGGCGGGGCGCTGATCCCCTACCTCATGCTCGACGAAGGAATGGAGGAGGAGGACGCCGTGGGCCACGCGATGCGCGTGGGACTGCGAAGCGCCGAATTGATGGAATGGGGGCTCGACTATGCCCGCCGACACCGGCCGGGCTGAGCCGGACCGACAAAGCAGGCGAAGCAAAGGGGGCATGCCGCTTGGCATGCCCCCTTTGCGTTCCCGGACTGGCGGTGTCAGCGCCGCCGCGCCCCGCCTCTACCACCACCGCCCGGCGCCGAACCGCCATCCGACCGCGATGGCGGTGAATAGGTGCCGCGGCTCCCACCGCGGTCGGCCGGAGGCGGCGACGGGCGCGCTTGCGGTTGGGGATCCGAACGCGAGGGCTCGGCGCGCCGCGGCTCCGGCTGCGCCTGCGGCTCACGATCCGACCGCACGGGCTCGGCACGGCTTGGCTCGGGTCGATCAGAGGGCCGCGCTTCGCCAGCGCGCGCTTCCTCCGGCCGCTCCACCGCGCGCCGGGGACCGTCGCCCGATCGGGCCTGGGGCTTCACCTCGGTCGGCAGATCGCGGCGGTCGCGGGCCTGCTCGCGGGCGTCGCGCGTCCCCGGGCCGGCGCTCGGACTCTCTTCCGGCTCACGGGCACGCCGCGCATCGATGTTCGGCCGGCTCAGCCGGCTGGACCCGGACCGATCGGCGGTGCGCTCCGTCGTACGACGGGGCGTCGCGTCGCCCGCGGCGACTCCCGAGGGTTCCGTCGTGACGCGGCGCAGGGGCGTCGCGTTGTCCGGCTCGCGCCCGCGCACGGTGGGCGGCAGGTATACCGTATTCACCGAGCGGCGCAGATCGTACCGGCGATCTCGATAGCCGGTATAGGTCCCGTCGGCCGGGCGGAAGCGGTACGGTGTGTAGGGACGGTCCCAGCCCCGATGGCCGTTGGTGTAGTAGCCGGCATAGGGATAGTTGTAGTACGGGTACCCGTAGCCGCGGACGGGGGCGAGGTATACGGGCCGGTACGAGTAGGGACGATAGTAGTACGGGTCGTAGAAGAAGGGATCGTAGAACGGATCGTAGGCCGCGTAGCGGTACGGATCGTAGTAATTGTACCGGTACGACGGGCGGCCGAAGAACAGGCCCACGGACAGGCTGTAGGGCGAGCCGTAATGCGAACGGCCGCAGCCATAAGCGGAATAGCCGCATCCGTACGAGTAGTCGTACGCAGAGCTGCCGTAGTCGCTGGCGTACACCACCCGCTCCAGCACGTCATAGGTCAGGATGTCGTAATCGAAGCTGCCGTCGACCATCCGGCGGACCAGGTCGTTCAGCTCCTGTTCGGGGTCGGCCGGCAATCGCTGCGGGGCGAGCTGCCGGTAGTCCCAGTGATCGCCGAGCACGAACTGGTCGAAGCGGAACGGATCATGCGAGAGAGCGGCGTACACCGTTCCCCGCCCCTTGCCGTTGTCCGCCGTAAACGATTCGCGACCGCTCCGCCCGCGCACCTCGTACTTCTTGCCGCCGCGCACGAAGCTGTCGTCGTTGGGGTCGATCGGGAACAGCACCCGCAGATGGCCGTCGGGATCCGCGTGGAATACGACGAGGTATCCATCCTCACGGGCCCGTACCTGCACCTTGGCACGGTCGCCGGGGAGGAAGCGCCGGTTGTCGCTGATCCAGATCTGGATGGCGGGGTCGTCGCCGCCGGCAGGATGCCCTGCCCGGACGGCTGCCTCGGGGGGCGTACCGAAGAGAAACATGGGGACGAGCAGGGCCGTGATCATGGCGCCTCCCGAAACTGCGGCCAACGTGGAAACTCATTACGGACACAGGGTTGTCGGCCGGACAGGCCGCTACCGTACCATGCCAACCTTGTGCCATAGCCTACTGACTTATCCTATCAACACTTAGGTTCGAGCGGCAGTTCCCGAGTGTCCTCTTTCGGGCACGCCGGGAGGGGCGACTGTCCTCGCGAGGGCACCGGCTAGGGCTTGCTCATCTCGCGGCCGCCGTTCCACCGGTGCCAGTACATCCGCATCTCGGTAATGAGGCCATCTGCCGTCTCACAGAAGATGGCCCCGCGAGCATCCACCCACTCGCCGGTTCGCTTCCGGCGAAAGACGCACTTGAACTCGGTGGAGAACCATGGGCCCGCGGCGTAGATCTCGCCCGAAGAGAAGCTGATCTCCGACTGGCTGAACGGAACGTCTCGCCACCAGCGGCGGATGGCATCGGCACCGGTGATCGGGCGGGAGAACGGGGTTTCGACGAAGACCGCGTTCGGCTCGAACACCGAGGCGAGCAATTCGACGTTCGACGTGGCCCACCCCTTGCCAAACGTGTCGATCAGCGCCCGCCCGAGCCCGCGAGGGTCCTTCGGTTGCTCGCTGGCCGCTTGCTCGGGAGCCACCGTCTGGGGAAGTTCATCGGTAGACATGCCCTTTAATTTAAGCACCTCGCTCCGGTTAAACACCTCGCTCCGGCGCCGTGCCCTCGCGCTCCTTTGCACCCTGCTTCCCTCCGTCGCCGCCGGCCAGACGCCGTGCCGGGCCGGCGGGGCGGCCGCCGCCGTCGGATGGCGGGCCTACCGCACGGATTCATTGCAGGTCGCCGACACCTCGTTCCGCAGGGCCCTCCGCTCTTGTCCCAAGAATGCCGATGCCGGGGTGGGCCTCGGCTTCACGTCGCTGCGGCTCGGTCGTGTGTCCACGGCCGATTCGATCTTCGCGTCGCTGGTTCGGCGGAATCCGGGGAACGCGGACGCGTGGGAAGGCCGCGCGCGAGCGGCGGCGCGCCTAGACGACACGGCGCTGGCCGTCGGGAGCGGGCGACGCGCCCTTGCGCTCAATCATGGCAATACCGACTTGCGCTCCCTCCTCGACCGGCTCTCGCCGGAATGGGAGCGTCCTGCCGCCCGCCCGCCGCACCGGCCGGACACCTTGCAGTTCGTGGCGCGGACACAGGAGGAGCGCTTCGAGGTGCGGACGCGGGCCGGGTGGCGCCCGTTCTACATCCAGGGCGTGAACCTGGGCGTCGCGCTCCCGGGGCGGTACCCATCGGAGTTTCCCCGCGACTCGGCGCTCTACTACGGCTGGATCGATACCCTCGCCGCCATGGGGGCGAACACGATCCGACTCTATACCATCCTGCCGCCGGCGTTCTACAGGGCGCTGGGCGCCTGGAACGGCCAACCGCGCCATCGCGATCGCGTGCTCTGGCTGATGCACGGCGTCTGGACGGAACTGCCACCGGAGGACGAGTTCGACGCGCCGGACTGGGAGGGGACATTCCAGGCCGAGATGCGCCGGGTGGTGG
>JBBQDU010000064.1:0-12763 GCA_038320055.1 Gemmatimonadales bacterium
GTGGCGCGCGTCGAGCGGCTGCCGGCGCCGATTCTCGCCGACGCCCGCCGCTGGCGGCGCGAGGGCCAGGTCCGCGGCACGCTGCGGAATGTGGCCCTCCTGACGCTGTTCCTCGCGGGGATCGGGCCCGACCGCCTGGCCCGTTGGTATCTGCCAGAGCCGGGCGAGCGGTGAGCCCCGCGCTGGCGATCTTCCTCAAGGCGCCGCGCCTCGGCACGGTCAAGACGCGGCTGGCCGCCGAGATCGGCGACGTGCAGGCGCTTGGCCTGTACCGGGAAATGGTGAGCCGCACTCTCGCCGCCGCACGGGAGGCGACCCTCGACCCGACCGTCTGGTTCTCCCCCGCGGACGCCGCCGAGGAAATGCGCCTGTGGCTTGGCGAAGACTGGGCGCTCCGTCCGCAATCCGCGGGCGATCTCGGCGCGCGGCTCGCCACCGCCGCGCAGTCGGTGGCGCGCGGCAGAGGATGGATCGCCATCGGTGCCGATTGTCCCCGCCTCGACGTCGCGGCGCTCCGGGAAGCGGGCGCGCTCGTCGCCCGGGGCGAGGTCGTGCTTGGACCCAGCGCCGACGGCGGCTACTATCTCATCGGTGGCCCCGCGCCGCTCCCGCCGGTGTTCACGGGCATCCGCTGGAGCACCAGCGAGGTGCTCGAGCAGACGAGGACGCGGCTCGCGGCCGCCGGCGTCGCGTGGCGGGAGCTGCCCACGCTGCGCGACGTGGACACCGCGGCCGACGCGCGCGCGGAAGGACTCTTGACCTGATTCCCGGCCGCGGCCCATATTGGCCGACCTTCGTTCCCACCCTCTGGAGTCTCGCCGATGGTCTGGAGAGTCGTCGAGCACGACGACCGGCGGTGGCATGTGTCGCCGGCCGCCGAGCGTCGTCCCAACTCGCCGAACTGGAATCTCGTCTTCTCGTTTCGACCGGTGGAGGTCGGGCAGCGATCGGTCTGGGCTACGTACCCTCTCTCGTCCGCGTCCCGAGCCACGCTCTTCGCGCAGGCCGAGCGGATCCCGGACGATGCGCTCACCAGCCTGCTTGCGGAGCAGTTGCAGTGAACCCCGCGCCGGCCCACCGGGGCAGCCGGTCCGAGGTGCGGTCCGAGTCTGCATGATGTTGATTGGCATGGACTTTGCCCTCAAGGACCTCTATGTCCTCACCGAACCCGCTCAACGAGCGGCTCCGCTTCGCGGAGTTCGTCCTGGACCGCCTGCCGAACGGAAGATGCCGGGCGCGGGTGGGCCTGACGTGGAAGGAATCGGAACAATTTGCCGGTGAGAACGAGGGTCTCGGGTCCCAGGCGGGAGAGCTTCGCTGCGCGGCTCAGGCGTGCGTAGACGCGCTGACCCAGGCGGTGCAGGGCGACATGAGCTTCGAGCTGTTGGGGGTGAAAGCGGTGCGGGCATTCGATGCAAGTGTCATCATCGTGTCGATGGCCGTGCAGGCCGATGGACGGACGCACCGGGTGGTCGGGTCCTATCTGACCGAAAACGACGCCTCCCGCGGCGCGGCACTAGCCGTGCTGAACGCTACCAACCGTATCCTCGGCAACCGCCTCTTCATGCGATAGGCCGGCCGGCCGGTTCGACGCCTCCCTCAGTCTGCCCCGGCTCCCGCGGTTTGCCTTCCCGAATGGTCCCCGAACCGGCTCGCGGTCCGCAAGCGGTCCGGAGTGCCGTGACCTCCGCTCAACCCGGAGTGCCGTGATGTCGCGCCCCTCGCTTATGCTGGCCCTGGTCCTCACGGTTGGCTGTGCCGGCCACCGTCCTCCGCGCCCGGTCGAACCCGACCCCGCTGCCTCCACCGACACCGAAGCGTACGTGCTGCCCCCCGCGCCCGCGCTCGATTCGCTGGTGCCCCCCGAGGAGCGCGCGGCGGAGCTTCGGATCGCCGCCGACAGCGCCGCGGACGAGGCCCTGCTGGAGGCACTCGACGACGCCCGCCCCGCGGACGACGACCTCGAGGGGCCGATCGCTCCGGAGCCGGTGCGCTGGGACATCGACGTCGACACCTACAACGACCACGATCGCGTGCAGTACTACCTGGACTTCTTCCAGGGACGGGGCCGGGAGGGCATGGGCATCTGGCTCACGCGCATGCCGCGCTACGAGGCGATGATCCGCGAGCGGCTGCAGGAGCAGGGACTGCCCGGCGATCTGGTGTATCTCGCGCTCATCGAGAGCGGCTTCTCCAACTCGGCCACCAGCCGGGCCAAGGCCGTCGGGATGTGGCAGTTCATGAAGGGCACGGCCAAGGGCTACGGCCTGCGGGTCGATTCGTGGGTGGACGAGCGGCGGGATCCGTATCTCGCGACCCGGGCGGCCGCGCGATTCCTGAAGCACCTGAACGACCGGTTCGGTTCGTTGTACCTGGCGGCGGCCGCCTACAACGCCGGCGCGGGCAAGGTGTCGCGAGGGGTGCGGCGCCTTCCGGACGACGACCAGGCGGACTCGCTGACCCCCGACGCGACGTTTTTCCGCCTCTACTCCACGCGATACCTCCGGCGCGAGACCAAGGACTACGTCCCCAAGCTGATCGCCGCGGCGCGCATCGCCAAGGAGCCGGCGCGCTACGGTTTCGAGATCGGGACCGCGGAGCCGCCGACGTACGATTCGATCGTCGTGCCCACCATGACCGGTCTCGACGTCGTCGCCCGGCTGGCCGACACCACGGTCGCGGCCATCCGGGAGCTCAACCCGCAGTATCTCCGCCTTGCCACGCCGCCCGGCATCTCGTCGGTGGTGCGGGTACCGTCCGGCCGCGGCGCCACGACGGCCGCCGCGTACGCGACGTTGCCCCCGGCGCGGCGCATCACGTTCATCGAGCACATCGTGGCGCGGGGAGAGACGATGAGCGGCATCGCCCACCGGTACGGGGTGAGCACGCGGCTCGTGACCGAGGCCAATCCGCGGCTTCGGAGCCAGCGGCTCCGCCCGGGCCAGCAGGTGATCGTGCCGACCGGCGGGGCGCTCTCGACGGCGGTCGCCCGGCGCATGGCCAACCCGGTCGAGCCCGCCGCGAGCAGCGCGAGCGGTTACCATCGGGTCCGCCGCGGCGAGACCCTGTCCGGCCTGGCCGACGCGTACGGCGTGACGGTCCGGCAGCTTCGCGAGTGGAACAAGATCGACGCGTCCGGCGCGATCCGCGCGGGCCAGCGCCTTCGGGTGGCGCCCCCAGCCGGCGCTCGGGCGTCCGCGCCGTCGCGGACCTCGTCCTCCGCCGCGGCATCCCGGCGCGTGCACAAGGTCCAGCGGGGGGAAACGCTGACGGGCCTGGCGAAACGCTACGGCGTCTCGATCCAGGCCCTCAGGGATGCCAACCACATGTCGGTGCGTGCCGCCCTGCGCGCGGGCGACACCCTGCAGATTCCCGGCTAGCGCCAGCCGGTGCCGGTGGCAGCCGGCGTGCTGGGCGCCGTGTAGCCGTCCAGCACGGCGTCGGAATAGCCGTTGGTGGGATCGCCGCCCTGGGCCAGGATATCCACCACCCGGGCCGGCCCGCGATTGTACGCGAGCAGGGCCAGATGCGTGTCGCGGTCGAACTTCACCAGCAGGTCGTTCAGGAAGCGAAACCCGACCCGCAGGTTCAGCTCCCGATCGTTCGCGAGCGCCTGCTCGGTGACGTCCCGCTCGTAGAACCTGGCGGTGGCCACCTGCAGCTGCGTGTAGCCGATGGCGCCCATGTTGCTCCGGGCGTTGGCCTTGAAGCGGCTCTCGATCTTCACCAGGCGGAAGCCGAGCGCCGGATCGATACCCTCACTCAATGCGATGTCATAGATCGAGGCCGCGAGATCGGCCGGAATCTGGTATTTGGTCGAGTTGGCCATGATGGCATCCGCCCGGTCGAGCTGCAGCCGGAGCAGGTCCATCTCGCCCCGGGCGGCGGAGAGTTGATCGTCGAGGCTCCCGATCCGACGCGCGGCCACGCCCACGTCGGGTGACGTGGCGACGTGATCGGTAGCGCGCACCCGCTCGGTCCAGCCCGCCAGGGTGCCGATGACGGCGGCCAGCACCAGCAGCAGGCCGCCCCGCACGAGCAGGGTGCGGACCGTCCGCGGGCCGGGATCGTTGTATTTGTCGGTCGGTCGTTTCATGGCCAACCTCCTTGCTCTTTGAGAAGGCCGCGTCCTCCAGTCCTACGGATCGGAGCGGCGCCAGTCTCCCCGGGTCCCCCCGGCCTTGCTGATCAGTCGGACCCTTTCGATGACCATCTCCCTATCTACCGCTTTTACCATGTCGTAAACTGTGAGGCATGCCACGCTCACCGCTGTGAGCGCCTCCATCTCCACGCCGGTGCGTCCCGTCACCTTGGCCGTGGCCGTTACCAGCACGCCCGGGACTTCGGGCGCCAGTTGCGCCTCGACGCGCACCAGATCGAGCCCCAGCGGGTGGCAGAGGGGGATCAGCTCCCCCGTCCGCTTGGCCGCCATGACCCCGGCGACCTCGGCCACCGCCAGCACGTCGCCCTTGACCACCGCGTGGGCCGCGATCTGGTCGAAGGCCTCCCTGGACATCCGAACCAGCCCTTCGGCCACCGCCGTCCGCTCCGACGGGGGCTTGCCGCCCACGTCGACCATACGGGCGCGACCGGCCTCGTCCAGGTGCGACAGCTTCATAGCACTTCCGCCAGTTCCTCGCCCAGCACGGCGATCAGGATCTGCGGGTTCACATTGCCGTACGCGGCCTCCCGCGCCTCTGCCACGCGCTCCATGGCCAGGAGCAGCGGGGCCGGATCGGCCCGGCGGAGGAGCGCCGGGGGGACCGGGCGCCGCGTCGGGTGGCCCAGGGCGCCCCGTGCCGCCTCGCCGAGCGTGTCGGCCAGTGCGTCGAGCATCGCGGTGAATTCGCCGCGGGCGGAGAACGGGGCCTGCCGGAGCGCCCGCTCGTAGCTGGCCGCCGAGCCCGCCACCACCGCCTCGAGCAGCTCTCCGGCGGCGCGGTACGCCTTGCCGGCGTCGTCCCCGGCCGCGAACGCATCGCCGATCGACCCGGCGGCCAGCGCCACCCGCTCCTCGAGCGCCGCGGGCTCGAGCGGCGGGTGGACGTGCGACTTCAGGAATGCCCGCACCTCTTCGTCGCTCAACCGGTTCACCCGCACCGGGACCGCCCGGGAGCGCATGGTCGGAAGCAGCCGGCGCGGGTCCACCGTGGTCAGCACGAACAGGCTGCCGGCGGGCGGCTCCTCGAGCAGCTTGAGCAGCGCGTTGGCCGCCTCCTGACTCGACTCCTGGGGCACCAGCCGCTCCGCGTCGCCCAGGATGAAGATCCGGCGTCCGCCTTCGACCGACGTCAGCGCCGCGTGCCGGTGGAGCAGTCGGACGGAGGCCATCGAATGGCTGGCCATCCCGTCGGGCCTCCCGTAAAGCGGTGTGGACCGCCGCTCCTCCATGAGCTCGCCCAGCGCCTGGGCCGCCTCCTCGACCGCCTTGTCCGGATCCGCCGCCTTGGGGCGGGGAATCGGCGCGAACCAGTGGAGGTCCGCATGGGCCAATCCCAGCACCAGCCGGCAGGCGCGGCACGCCCCGCAGGGCTCGGCCTCGACCCGCTCGCAGTAGGCCAACTGGGCCAGCCAGAGGGCCAGGCGCTGCTTGCCGACCCCGGCCGGACCCGACACGAGCAGGACCTGGGGGAGCCGGCCGGTCCTCATCGCCTGCGCCAGGCGAGCCCGGGTCTCCTGGTGTCCAATCATGGGAAGCAACGCCATGCACTCAAGGTAAGAAGGTGGGCAAAAAATACTATCAGTAGTTGTGTAACATCTTTTTCAACAAGAACTTACAGCAATCTTTCCGCCTAACTTTGTATCGCAAAGCAGGTGGCTTTCCCACGGCGGATGTCAAGTGAACGTTTGCTCATTCTGGGGGTCGGGCGCGGAATTCTGACGGGATTTGCTAACTGTGGCAGCGCCGGACACTTCGGCGGGGGGCGCCGCCGAGGCCGGGGAGTGCAGAAACCGGCGCTGGTGAACAGTTCGGCACCGGCCGTTGCCTGGCCCCGGCTCGCACACTAGTTTTCGGCCCGGCGTGACTGTGATCGGACACATGCGGTGCAGTCCTTCCCGAGTAGCTCAGTTGGTAGAGCAGGTGACTGTTAATCACCGGGTCGGGGGTTCGAGTCCCTCCTCGGGAGCTGAACGGACGGAGTCGAGAGACAGATCCAAAGGTCGGGGCAATAGCTCACCAGAGCCGTTGCCCCGACTTGTTTCCGAGACCCGCACGCAACGGCCAGAGCGATGGGCGGCCCGCACTCCGCCGCTCCCGTTCCATTCCGCCAGCACATGTCGCTACTTTTCCGGGATCGGTGCAGGCCCCCGTCCCAGAGAGGATTCATGTCCAAGAGGGAAGATCAGCGGATCGCCGCGCTCGCCAAGAAGAACGCGGCCAAGACCGTTCAGCCCAAGGGCGATCGGTCGGTTCAGTTCGACGCCACTCTCCGCCAGCGGCATGGCGAAGAGGATCCGGAGACCCGGCGCCTGTTCAAGGAAATGAAGAAGCGCGAGTTCTGAACCGCGCCTTATCCCTTCACGAGCTCCAGGTCCGCCGGTGCGAGGGCGATCTCCCCGTGACCCGGCACGTCCACCGTCACCTCGTCCTTGAGGGGCGAGGTGGCCGGACGGCGGATCCGGGACACCTCGACGATGGTCCCCGTCTTGCCCACCACCCTCGCCACGCCCGACCGCAGGATCTTCGCCTGCTGGCCGGGGATGCATTCATCGATGTGAGACATTTCTCGCCTTTCTGAGCACGCTGGGGTTGGTCCAGGTCGAGCGGCGGCCGTTGGTCACCTTCCGCGCGGCCGCCGGAAAACGGGCCGCTTCTCCTCGCCGAAATCGTCCTCGGATCCCGACTCGAATGGCCGCTCGGCGGGCGGCCGGCGACTGGGGGCTGGCTGCGGATCGGTGCGAGCGGGCGGCTCAGGGAGCTCGGCCGGCGGCGCGGGAGCGGCCGCGGCCCGCTTCGGCGCCGGATCGAGCACCGGCTTGTGCGGCATGGTCGCCGGCGGGCGCGTCTCCACCGGGGCGGTGCTCGTGAGGACGCCGAGCGCGGCCTGGGCGGCGACCCGAACGGTCTCGATGGAGGTCTGCAGCGCCTCGCGCACGTGCGCCTCCATCCGGGGTGCTTCCAGAGCAAGGACGGCGCGGAGGATCTCGCGGGCGGTATCGGGACCGATCGGGAGGTCCAGCTCGCCGAGGCGCTCGCACAGCAGCTCGACCGCGGGCAGCTCGGGTTCGTGGACGATCGCCGGGGTGGGCTCGCTCATCACTCGCTCCTTCGGATCAGGCACGCTCGTCATCGAGCGCGCGCCACAGATACCAGCTCGCCACCGACCGGTACGGGCGCCAGCGCTCGGCGCGACGGCTCAGCACCAGCGGGTCGGAGAGCACGCGCCGGCTGAACGCCCGGGCGAACCCCTTCCGCACGCCCAGATCGCCGAGCGGCAGCACGTCCGGCCGCCCCAGCCGGAACAGGAGCAGCATCTCGACCGTCCAGCGGCCCACGCCCCGGACCGCCGTCAGCCGCGCGACGATCTCCTCGTCCGTCATCCGCCGCACGCGGGCCATCGGCGGCACGGTGCCGTCCAGGGTGCGCGCGGCCAGGTCCCGCACCGCGAGCGTCTTGGCCGCCGAGAGCCCCGCGGCGCGCAGCTGCGCGGGCGGCGTGAGGAGGATGTCCTGCGGGCGCGGACAGCGGCGTGGCCGGTACAGCGCGACGACGCGGCCCAGAATGGTCTCCGCGGCCCGCCCCGACAACTGCTGATAGACGATCGCCTCGAGCAGCGCCGCGAACAGGCTCTGGGCGGGCACGGGCCGCATGGTGAACGGGCCGGCACGGGCCATCAGTTCGCCGAGCCTGGGATCCGCCTGGGCCAGATGCCTGCAGGCCAGCTCCGGATCGTAGGCCAGGCCCGTCCTGCTCGCGGCGATGCCCATGCTTGCAAGATAAGCGTCCCCCGCCGGACGGGTCGACCGACTTGACGCCGCATCCGGCGGGCATTCGCTTTGGCGCTATGCATCCCGACGAATTCCGCCGCCACGCGCACGCGCTGGCCGACTGGATGGCCGACTACCTCCGCGACGTCGGCACGCTCCCCATCACGCCCGCCGTGGCGCCCGGCGACCTCCGCCGCCAGGTGCCCGATGCCCCGCCCGCCGATGGCGAGCCGTTCGAGGCCCTGTTCGACGACTTCCGCCGCCTGATCGTCCCGGGCATGACGCACTGGAATCATCCCGGGTGGTTCGCGTACTTCCCGTGCAACAACAGCCCGCCCTCGATCCTGGGCGAGATGCTGACCGCCACCATCGGCGCGCAGGGAATGTCCTGGGCGACGTCGCCCGCGGCGACCGAGCTGGAGCAGGTGGTGATGGACTGGCTGCGGCAGATGCTGGACCTGCCGGCCGAGTACGTCGGCGTCATCCAGGACACCGCGTCGACGGCGACGCTGGTCGCGCTCCTGACCGCGCGCGAGCGGGCGACGGGGGGCAAGGCGGGCGCCGAGGGACTCGCCGCCGTGGGCACACCGCTCGCGGTGTACGCCTCGCACGAGGCGCACTCGTCGATCGACAAGGCGGTGAAGCTCGCGGGCTACGGGCTGGACATGCTGAGGCACGTCGACACCGACGAGCGCTATGCGCTCCGTCCGGACGCGCTGGCGCGGATGCTCGAGGCCGATCGTGCCGCGGGGATCCGGCCGGCGTGCGTGGTGGCGACGGTGGGGACCACGTCGTCCACGGCGGTCGATCCCCTGCGGCCGATCGCGGAGCTGTGCCGGCGCTACGGCGCGTGGCTGCACGTGGACGCCGCCTACGCGGGGTCCGCCGCCATCGTGCCCGAGCTCCGGACGCTGTTCGACGGCATGGAGGAGGCGGACAGCATCGTCCTCAATCCCCACAAGTGGCTGTTGACCAACTTCGACTGCACCGCGTACTTCGTGCGCGATCCGTCGGCGCTGCTCGGCACCTTCCAGACCACTCCCGAGTACCTGCGCACCGCCCAGGACGCGGCCGTGGTCAACTTCCGCGACTGGGGCATCCCGCTGGGCCGCCGCTTCCGCGCGCTCAAGCTGTGGTTCGTGCTTCGGAGCTACGGGGTGGAGGGACTCCGTGCCCTGATCCGCCGGCACGTGGCGCTGGCGCAGGAGTTCGCGGGATGGGTCGCGGCGGAGCCGGAGTTCGAGGTGGCGGCGCCGGTGCCGTTCGGCCTGGTCTGCTTTCGCTGGGTGCCGGCTGGGCGCTCTGAGGAGGAGATCGACGCGCTCAACGCGCGGCTGATGGCGACGGTCAACGCCGGGCGGGAATGCTACCTCACCCACACCCGCCTGGGCGGGCGGTACGTCATCCGGCTGGTGGTCGGGCAGCGCGCCACCGGGCGCGAGCATGTGGCCGCGGCATGGGACCGGGTACGACGGGCGGCGCGGGGGCTGGCGGAGACGGCGTGATCTCGAGGGAGGCGCGGTGTCGCCTCCCCCGATGGCGGTGTTCAGCTGCCCGGAAGGCGCAGGTAGAGCAGTTGTCCGCCCTCTCTCGTCAGGCGCACCTCGTTCGTCCCGTCCCGATACGAGAACGGCAGCGTGTGCGCCTGCACGTCGAACAGCCAGGTGCCCGCGCCGAGCCAGGCGGAGGCATCGATGATGCCGCTCGATTCCCAGCAGGTGCCATCGGCGTCCGAACACGTGTTCCCCGTCAGCTTCCGGGTCTCGAGCTCGACCACGGCACGTGGCGTGCCCAGGGCGCCATCGCGTCGCAGCTGGAAATTCCAGATGCGCTCCGGGCGGTTGAAGCCCGCGTAGGCCGGATCCTCCTGGAGCATCAGGCTGTGGCCGCTCAGGGCGATGTTGTCGGGCGAGGCCCAATCGCCGGCCTCCACGCCTCGCGACCGGGCCAGCAACACGAGTCTGGCGTTACGGGTCGGATCGGCGGGGTCGAGATCAATGCGGTAGATCGAGCCGTACAGGTCGCACGGGTCGGTGCCGCAGCGGGCGTTGACGTTGCCGGTATCGACGAAGTAGACCGACGGCCTGCTCCCCGGTGCGCCGGGATGCCGCTCGTAGTCCGCATCCTCCAGCCGGACGAACTTGAACGCGCCCAGCGCATCGACCCTGGTCTGCAGCTCGGCCGCCGACAGGAGCGCGGGCTCGGTCACCTCCACGAAGCGGCCGGCGATCGGCGCGCCGGGCGCGAGATACCCCGCGTTGGCCTTCGCGGCCGACGCGAATACGTAGAGCTTGCCCGTGCCCGCCAGGACGGCGGCGGCATCGTCCGCGACGTAGAGATACAGCTCCGACCGGAGCGGGGTGCCGAAGCCGGCCGGACTGGTGTCGTCGGTGCCGACGAGGACGACCTTGCCCGGAATGCCGGGCACGGCGATGTAGTTCTCGTGCGCGAACCGGCCGAGCCACGGCAGCTTGCGCGTCTCGCTTCCGTCGTGCTTCACCGCGAGCTGGATGCCTTCCGCTCCACCGCTCGCGGACTCCTCGCCCGTCAGGAACCAGCCCTGGCCCAGCCCCTCGGAGGCTCCGGCGAACGTGGCGGAGCAGAGCCGCTGAAACAGGAAGCCGGCGGTCTTGCCGGTGACGGGATAGGAGCCGCCCGTCACGGAGAGCGTCGCTGGATCGAGCTGGAGCCGAGAGACCTTCGCGTACGCGAACTGGCCGTCCACGCCGGAGCTCGAGATCTCATGGTTGGCGAACACCACGAGGTGATCCCTTTCCTGGTACGCGCCGAGCCCGTCGGGAATCGGCGCCCAGACGCGCTGCTCCGGATCGGGGTTCGACTCCTGGCCGGGGATCGGATCCCCGACGGTGAGGATCGGCTTGATGGTTGCCTGCGGCAGGACGGCGCGAGCCTGCGCCGGCTGCTGGGTGACGAAGCCGGCCGGGGACGCGGCGCGGTCCGGTGAGGCCGGGGCGAGGCCGTCGAGCGCGTTGTCGCAGGCGGGAAGGGTGGATCCCAATAGGGCTACCAGCAGGCACGGCACGATGCGCATGAGTTCCGTCTCCGGTGCGGGGGGATCGAACTTTTCGAATGGCGCTTCGAAGAGTCGATCCGCCCGGTCACCGGGGGTCGCGATTGCGGTCCGTATGTGGTCGCGATCGTGCAACCACCGAGTCACGATGCCCGGCCAGGTCCGCATCATCCCGCGAGCGCCGTCGCCGGGGCGGCGTGGCCCAGGAGCGGCCGGAGATACCGGCCGGTATGGGACGCCTCGACCGCCGCCACGTCCTCCGGCGTGCCCTGCGCGACGACGCGCCCGCCGGCATCGCCCGCCTCGGGGCCCAGATCGACGATCCAGTCGGCGCGCTTGACGACGTCCATGTGGTGTTCGATCACCACCACCGTATGGCCGGCGTCCACCAGCCGGTCGAGCACCTGGAGCAGCACGCGCACGTCGTCGAGGTGGAGTCCCGTCGTCGGCTCGTCGAGAATGTAGAGCTTCCGGCCCTCGCGCTTCCCGGCCTGGGCCAGCTCCCGCGCGATCTTGAGCCGTTGCGCCTCGCCGCCCGAGAGCGTGGTGGCCGGCTGGCCCAGTCGCAGATAGCCGAGCCCCACCTGCTGGAGCTGCCAGAGCGCGGCGCCGAGCCTCGGCTGGTGCCGGAAGCGGGTGATCGCCTCGTCCACCGTCCACTGGAGGACGTCGTGAATCGACTGGTGCTGAATGCGGACGTCGAGGACATCGCGCCGGTACCGGGTACCGGCGCAGACCTCGCAGGGGACGAACACGTCGGCCAGGAAGACCATCTCCACCTGCACGTGGCCCGCGCCGTCGCACGCCTCGCAGCGGCCGCCGGGCAGGTTGAACGAGAAGGTGGCGGCGGAATACTTCCGCTCGCGGGCCAGCGGCTGGGCCGCGAACAGCTCGCGGATCTCGTCGAACGCCTTGATGTAGGTGATCGGATTCGAGCGGGGTGAGCGGCCGATCGGCGACTGGTCCACCAGCAGCACGTCCTTGAGCAGCTCCCACCCGGTGAGGGACGCCACCCGGCCCACCGGCTCACCCAGATGACTCTTGGCCGAGTGCTCGCCGTGGAGCCGCGCCTCGAGGTTCCGGTACACCACGTCGTAGAGGAGCGAGCTCTTGCCGGAGCCGCTGACACCGGTGATTGCGGTCAGCGTGCCGAGGGGGATGTCGGCATCCACGCCCTGCAGGTTATGAAGGGTGGCGCCGCGAATCCGGAGCCAGCGCGGCCCCAGGGGCCGCCGCGCGCTCGGCACGGCGATGCGCTTCTCGCCGGTGAGGTACTGTCCGGTGAGCGAGTCCATCGCCGTCTCGACCGGGCCGGCGTGGACGACGCGGCCGCCGCGGTCGCCCGAGCCCGGGCCGAGCTCGAGCATGAAGTCGGCCTCGCGGATGGCGGCGAGATCGTGCTCGACGACCACCACCGTGTTGCCCGCGTCCCGGAGCCGGCGCAGCAGGCCGAGGAGCCGGTCGGTATCCCGCGGGTGCAGGCCGACCGACGGCTCGTCCAGCACGTAGAGCGTGTCCACCAGGCGCGAGCCGAGCGCATTGGCCAGCGCGATCCGCTGCGCCTCGCCGCCGGAGAGGGTGCGGGTCTGCCGGTCGAGGGAGAGGTAGCCGAGCCCGACGTCGCCAAGGAACCGGAGCCGCGCATCGAGTTGATCGAGAACGAGGGTGGCGATCCCCTGCTCGGTCGGAGTCAGCGCGAGGTCGTGCAGCCACGCCTGGATCCCGCTCACCGGCCGCGACGATACGTCGGCGATCGTGTGCGCACCGATCCGGACGGCCAGCGCGTCGGCATTGAGGCGGCTC
>JBBQDU010000065.1:0-12283 GCA_038320055.1 Gemmatimonadales bacterium
CTGGCCGCGCGGCCGTGGGACGTGATTGTGGTGGGCGCCGGGCACAACGGGCTCGCCTGCGCGGCGTATCTGGCCAGGGCCGGCAAGCGCGTGCTCATGCTCGAGGCACGCGACCAGGTCGGCGGCGCGTGCACGCTCGAGGAGCCGTGGCCCGGCGTCCGGATGTCGCCGTGCGCCTACGTCGTGGGCCTGCTCCATCCCCTGGTGATGCGCGAGCTGGATCTCAAAGCCCACGGGTTTCGATGGACGCCGGCCGAGGGGGGCATGTTCGTGCCGTTCGAGGACGGCAGCAGCGTGCAGCTCTGGGAGGACGACGAGCGCTGCGCGGAGGAAGTGCGCCGATTCGCGCCGCAGGACGTTCGGGGCTGGCGGGCGATGAAGGCGGTCAAGGACCGGCTCCGCGACGCGCTCCGGCCCGACAGCGAGGCGGACATCTGGATCGGCCGCTCGCCCAGCCGGGAGGCGATCGAGCGCCGTCTGGCGGGCGACGAGGACGCGCGGGGCCTGCTCTTCGAGTGGTCGATGGGCGAGATGGTGGAGCGCTATCTCACCGACGAGCGGCTGCAGGTCGCCTACCTCGGCCAGGGGGTGATCGGGACCAACGCCAGCCCGTACGACGCAGGGACCGCCTCGGTCTACTTCCACCACGCCTCCGGTCGCATGGATGGGCAGGCGGGCACGTGGGGATACGTCGAGGGCGGGATGGGGATGGTGTCGTTCCTGCTGTGCGACGTGGCGCGCGAGGCCGGCGTCACGGTCGCCGCGGGCGTGCCCGTGTCTAGGATCGTTCCCGGCGAGGGGGTCGAGCTCGAGTCGGGCGAGCGAATCCGGGCGCCGCGAATCGTCTCCAATGCCGATCCGCACCGCACCCTGGCCCTGCTCGATGGCGGGGCCGACGCGGGCTGGGCCGAGCGGGTGCGGGCGGTTCCGATCGAAGGAGTGACGGCCAAGGTGAACATGACGCTCACCGAGCTGCCGAACTTCACCGCCCGCCCCGGCACGAGCGAGCCCCACCACACCGGCCAGGTGAACACGCCGCTCACGAAGGAGGAGTGGCGCAGCTTTCACCGCATGGCCAACGATGGCCTCCTGCCGCCGCGCACCTGGAACGAGCTCTACTTGCAGACCGTGTTCGACCCGAGCGTGGCGCCCGAAGGGGTCCACACGCTGAGCGTGTTCGCCCAGTACGTGCCGAACCGGTTTCGGGAGGGCGACTGGGACAGCCGGCGGGAGGACGTGGGGCGGACGGTGGTGAGCTCGATCGCGCGGTTCTGCAGCAACCTGCCGGGCGCGATCACGGCGATGGAGGTCTTGGGCCCGCCCGACATCGAGCGGCGTGTGGGGCTCACGGGAGGGCACATCTTCCAGGGAGAAATCCTGCCGCAGTATATGTGGGACCGGCGGTTGGAGGCCCGGACGCCGATGGCCGGCGTCTATCTCTGCGGGGCGGGCACGCACCCGGGGGGCAGCGTCATCGGGATCAACGGGAGGAACGCCGCCATGGAAGTGCTCGGCGAGGACTGAGCGCCCGCTCCAGCCTGGTTTCCGGGAGCGAGCGGGGGCTCCCGTGCACCCCCCAACCGCCCGGACTCATGCCCGCCCCGACCGAGCTATCGAGCGCTCAGCCCCACCCCCGCAACGCCCGCACGAAGTCGTGCAGGACCATGAACTTCTCGTAGAGGATCACGCCCTTCCGCTTCTGCCCGAACTCGGCGAACAGGTCGCGGAGGCGGCCGCGGCGGGTGACGTAGAAGCGGAAGGTTTCGGCGAAATCCTCCTGCGGATGCTTGGCGGCGTAGGTGCTGACGAAGTCCCGCGGTGCGATGGCGATGCGCCGGCGCTGGAAATAGACCCAGGAGTTGTCCATGTCGCGGTAGGCCTTGTCGACCTCGCCGAAGGCGCGGCGGAAGCGACGGGTCCGGGTCCAGTCCCAGTGGTGGTAGAGGAAGCTGTGGCCGAGTTCGTGGGTGAGGAGGCCGACGAGCATGGTCCACGGGATTTCGTCCTGCCGCGACTTGCCCACCACGTAGCGCTGCTCGATCTCGACCGCCTTGGGGTAGCGCGGGTCCACCCCCGAGATCCCGGGCCGAAGCAGGACGCGGTAGCCCCAGTCCCGAATGCGGGAGACGAGGAGCAGCCGGCGCACGCGCGTCAACGCGCGCGGGATCAGGTCACGGCCGGTGGCATCCTGGCCGCACCAAGGGCAGAAGTTCATCCGGTCGTCGACGCCGCGATTGCAGTGGGGACACTCGCCCTCGAACAGATCCTCCTCGTTCCAGGACTGCGGGCGCCCGTCCCACGGGCAGAACCGCATCGGGTATTGCACCCCGCCCCCGCATCCCCAATCGCAGCGCGCGTCCATGCGGAAGCCGCGCGGCGCCTTGAGCGGCGTCTCGCTCGACGCGCCCTCCTCGTAGATGTCGGCGGCGCACCAGGGGCAATACGAAAACCGGTCCGACACCACCCACCCGCAGCGGTAGCACTCGGCACCGGTGACCTGCCCCACGTCCTTCCACCGGAGGGCTCGGCCGCAGTCGGGACAGTAGGACCAGTACTTCTTGATCGCGTGCCCGCACACACAGCGGCGTTCCGCTCGCGGCGCGGGGGCGCGCTTCCTACGCGTTGCCATGCCGCGCCATCGCCTCGTCCACCAGCCGCTGAACGAACTCGTAATAGTCCATTCCAGCCTTGCCGGCGGCGTTCGCCATGTCGTGGCCGTAGCTGATGAAGGGGTTGGCGTTGGCCTCCAGAAACCAGACCTCTCCGTCGGCCGCGAGCCGGATATCGAGCCGGGCGTAATCGCGAAGCCACAGGGCGCGGAACGCGGTCCGGCAGATCTCCTCGATGCGCTTGCGGGTCGCACGGGCAAGCGGCCGCGCGAACACGTTCCGGATTCCCTTTCGGCTGCGGTAGTCCTCGTCCCACTTGGCGAACTGGGTGGCGATGCGCTCTTCGGGCTTGGTGCGGCGCTTGTCGAAGACCATCTCCGTGATCGGCAGGATGTCGAGGTCATCGCCGTTGCCGATCAGGCTCACGTACAGCTCGCGGCCGTCGACGAATTCCTCCGCGATGGCGGGCTGGTCGAAGCGCTCGTGGATCATGGTCGTCCGCTCGGCGAGCGCCACCGGGTCCTGCACGACCGACGCCTGCGCGATGCCGGCCGAGGCGTCCGTCTGGAGCGGCTTCACGATCAGCGGGAAGCGGATGTCGGCGGGCACCGTGAGGGTCTCGCCGGGACGGCAGGTCACGAAGCCCGGGACCCGGATGCCGTGAAAGGCCAGGACCTTCTTGCTCATCGCCTTGTTGCGCGACACCAGCAGCGCGAGCGGCGGCGAGCCGGTATAGCGGAACCCCTCGGCCTCCAGCATGCCCGGAATCAGATATTCCAGGCCGGCGTTCCCGTGAAACGCTTCGACGCCATTGAAGACCAGGTCGGGCCGGATCTCCTCGAGGCTCCGCACCAGGTACTGCAGGTCGTTGCGCACGCCGACCAGGGTCACCTCATGGCCCTTGATGCGAAGCGCGTCGGCGATCTGGTACTCCATCTCGGGCTCATCGTGTTTCCACGCCGCGACCTCCGTCGCCATCTGGCGCTCGTGGTCCGGGTGATCCCACCCGTCGTAGGGCGTGTCGAATGTCACGACAATGCGCATCGCAGCTCAGGCTCGGTCGCAGGCGACTCGAATAGTGGGGGCGTCGGGGCCCGGCCGGGAGGGGCGGGCCCCACCGGGCACCCCTGGTGGCTCCGGGGAGCGGGCTGCATTATCATGGCTCTCGTCGGCTCGACACGGACGTGCGACCGTCATCGCGTTGGAGGTGGGAATGGAGTTCATCCCCCGGGAAGCCAGGCTCAGGCCGGAGTTCGCCGAGCTCTATCCGCCGCTCGTGGCCGGGATCTGGGAGACAGCGGCCGAGATGGGCGCCAAGGTGCTGCTCTGGCAGGTGCAGCAGCAGGGGACCGACGCGTTGAGCACGCGGATTCTGGACGAGCGGCACTTCGAGTTCCGGGGCGGGTGGTACCGTGGCACCGAGACGGAGCTGCGAACGCGGGCGAGCGATCCGGCCTTCAACGGCCCGAGTTGAGGCGGGAGCGGGGGGACCGCCGGTCCGCGCCGCGCGCGGGCCGGTACTCCGCCACCGCCTGGATCTCCGCGTAGTTGGGGCCGGGCCCGCCGTTGGCGCCCGCGCCATTGATCCGCACGAAGCCGGTACCCGCGGGGCCTCCATAGCGCTCGACCCAGGCCGCGGCCAACCCGCGCTCGTCCAGGCCTAGCACCTCGCTCACCGCCGCCGTATCCACCGACCAGCTCGCATCCCACCAGCCCGATATGCCCCAGCGCCGTCCGGCCGTCGTCACCCGCGCTCCGTAGGTGTCGAAGTTGCCGGCCGCGTGGTTGACGCCCAGGAGCCGCGTGCCGGCCGCGCGATCAACCATCCGGTACTCGACCTCGCCGGTCGCCACGTCCTTCGGCCAGACCAGCGGAGGTGTCCCGAGCCACACGACCTTGCCCCCGGCATCCAGGTAGCGGCGAAAGAGCACGGTGTCGGCGGCCACCGGCGCGACCACGGCCGGCAGGTGGTCCATGGCGAACACCACCACGCTCGGCAACCGGTCTACCAGGCGCTCGCGGAGGAATCGGGCAAGCTCGCCGGCATCCAGCACCCTGTAGCCGCGGTCGGCCAGATAGTCGCGGATCTCGGCGTGGTTGCCGAGGCGGTTGGCTCGCGCGAACGCCCTGTCCCAGAACACGGCACGGCGGAGGTCGGCCGCGCCGCCCCGGATCGCGTAGACGGCCCCGTCGTCGTTGCCGACGTAGAGCCGGCCGTCCGCTAGGACGGGCGACGAATAGATCCGCCGCCCGGTGCGATGGCGCCAGCGCTCCGCGCCGGTGGCGCGGTCGAGCGCGTAGAGGGTTCCGCCGGCGTCGCCCACGTAGACGAGGTTGCCCGCCACGGCGGGTGAGGACCAGACCAGGCGATCCGTCGCCACCCGCCACCGCTCCCGGCCGGTCCGCGCGTCCACCGCCTGGACGAAATGGTTGTCGGAGCTGCCCGCGAACACCAGACCTCCCGCCACCGCAGGCGACGAATTGACCCACGACATCTCGTGATCCGCGGTCCACGCCAGCCGGCCCGTCTCGGCGTCGACCGCGTAGAGGTGGCCGTCCCGCGAGCCGACGTACACCCGTCCATCGGACACCGCCGGCGACGACTGGATGCTGCGACGGTCGAAACCGAATGCGCGCGAATCGAGCGTGTGCCCTTCGGTCTCGAACCGCCACAGCTCCCGTCCGCTGCGGAGGTCGAGCGCGTAGAGCACGCCGTCCATACTGCCGACGTACACGCGGCCGCCGGCCACCGCGGGCGACGAGCGCACGCGGCCACCGGTCCGAAACCGCCATCGCACGGCGCCGGTGCCGGCCGCGACGGCGTAGACGGCTCCGTCGCTGCCGCCCAGGATGGCGAGACCGTCAGCGATCGCTGGAGAGGACGTATAGAGGTCGCCGCTCTCAAAGCCCCACGCGAGCGGGGCGTCGGGACCGGTCTCGAGGCGCCACCGCCGCTGTCCGGTGGCGGCCTCGACCGCGACGTAGGCGCCATCGCGGCTGCCGGCGAAGACCAGCCCGCCGCTCACCGCCGGCGACGAGGTGACGGCTCGACCCGCGGCATACCGCCATCGCTCCGCACCCGTGCGGGCATCGAGCGCGTAGAGGTTGCCGTCGCCGCTCCCGACGTACACCACGCCCCCGACGATCGCGGGCGTTGCCTGCACGGGCCCGCCGGTCTGGACGCGCCACTCCACCCCGCCGAAGTGGGGGAGCGCCGGCGCATCGTAGACGCCCGTGTGCGCGAGGTCGCCGCGGAAGACGGCGAGCGGCTCGGGGGGCAGTGGGCGCGCGAGGACTGCGGCGCTGGTGGCGAGAGCGGCGCTGGCGGTGGCGAGCACGAGCGGTCTGACCATGGGGCCTCGAGGTGAGATGGGACGTCCGATCCTTCCCCTGACGGGCCGTGCCCAAGGCCGGTTTCGAGGCGAAACTCGGAGTCCGGCGCGTGCGTCCGGCGGCCGATCCGGCGTCACACATGGCACCTCCACCACCGGCCCAGCGCATGCCATTCGTCCCTCCCCGCGCCGCCCTCGGCGCCTTGCTGGTCGTCGCACCGGCTGCGGCCTGCGGGGACCACGGCCCCCGCTTGCCGGCTCAGGTTCGCGTCGCAGACGGCGACGGCCAGGTGGCGCGGGTGGGCACGCTCCTGCCGGCGCCGATGGTCGTGACCGTGCTCGATGCCGACGGCCAGCCGTCGCGGGGTGCGCGCATCACGTGGCTCGCCGACGGCGACGATCGCCTGCTTCGGGTCGGCGGCGAAACCGACGCGCTCGGACAGGCCCGCGCCCGGTGGCAGCTCGGCAAGAGCCAGGGCCGGCGCCGCGCGCTCGCGATGCTCCAGGGCCTCGATCCGGCGGTCTTCACCGCCATCGCCGAGCCCCCCGACGCGCTCCCGTTCGACGAGCTGATCCCGCTGGATTTCGACACCTACGAGGGCTCGCGGCAGGTGGTCCACCCCGACTTCGTGGCGATGCCGGCAAGCGCGTTCGGGCGGCCGTTCCACCTCGTCATCACGCCGTACCCGTTCGGCGATGCGACCTACGAGAACCCGTCCATGTTCGGCGCGTCCCTGCGCGACGTGTGGGCGCCGGGCGAAGGCGCCCACAATCCCGTGGTGCTGCCCGACGCGGGCTACCTGTCCGATCCCGATCTCGTCGCCGTGCCCGAGCTCGGGGAACTGTGGCTCTACTACCGGCAAGTCACCACGGACAACATCATCCGGCTCGTCCGGACCCGGGACGGCCGCACCTGGTCGGCGCCGGTGGAGGTGCTGCGGGCGTCGAATCATCGGATCGTCTCGCCGAGCGTGGTGCGGCGCGACCAGGGGGACTGGTGGATGTTCGCGGTGGACGCGGGCGCGGCGGGGTGCGGCGCGGCGGCCACCACGCTTGATGTGCGCCGCTCCACGGATGGAGTGCACTGGGGCGATCCGGCCCCCGCCGAGCTGGTGCAGGACGGGTTGTGGCCCTGGCACATCGACGTGCAGTGGCTGCCGAGCCAGGGCGCGTTCTGGGCGGTGTACAACGTCAAAACGGACGGCGGTTGTGCCACCCCGGCGGTCTATCTGGCCCGGAGCGGCGACGGTATCCGCTGGTCCGCCGTTGCCGCGCCGGTGCTGGTGAAGGGCCGGACGCCGCCGCTGCAGGACATCGTGTACCGGACCACCTTCGAGTACGATCCGTTCACCGACGCGGTGACCTTCTGGTATTCGGGTGCCCGGTACGAAGGGGGTCGCTATCGCTGGGGCGCGGCGGTGGAGCGCCGCCGCCGGCCGGACGTCCTCCATCCATCGAACAAATGGATCCGAGATTGCTGCCCAGCGCACCCGCGCCGCTCGACGAGTGGCCGTAGTAGATTCCTTCCCCATGACGACTCTCCCCGAACACTTCGCGGCCGACCCCCGCGCGGCTTCCGGTTTGCCGGATGCCGCCCTCATCGAGCACGAGAGCCGCCTGGTGGGCGAACTGATGACCGAGCTGGGCCGCGTGATCGTGGGCCAGCGCGCCATGCTGGAACGGCTCCTGATCGGTCTCCTGGCCGACGGCCACGTGCTGCTCGAGGGCGTGCCCGGCCTCGCCAAGACGCTGTCGATCCGAACCCTGGCGGGTACGATCGCCGCCCAGTTCCACCGCATTCAGTTCACCCCCGACCTGCTGCCCGCAGACCTCATCGGGACCATGATCTACAACCAGCGGAGCGGCGACTTCACGGTGCAGAAGGGGCCGATCTTCACCAACCTCCTGCTGGCCGACGAGATCAACCGCGCGCCCGCCAAGGTACAGAGCGCCCTGCTCGAGGCGATGCAGGAGAAGCAGGTGACGATCGGGGGCCGGACCTTTCCGCTGCCCGAGCTGTTCCTGGTCCTGGCCACTCAGAACCCGATCGAGCACGAGGGGACCTATCCGCTGCCCGAGGCGCAGGTGGACCGCTTCATGTTCAAGCTCATCGTCACCTACCCGGAGCGGCGGGAGGAGCGCGAGGTGCTCGATCGGATGACCTCGACGCACGAGCCGGAGGCCAGCCGGCTGCTCGACCCCGAGCGCGTGATCACGGCGCGCCGGCTGGTGCAGTCCGTGTACGCGGACGAGCGGATCAAGGAGTACGTGCTGGACCTCGTCGGGGCGACCCGCCGACCGGGCGACGCGGGACTGGGCGAGCTGGCGCCGCTCGTCGAGTTCGGCGCGTCGCCGCGCGCGGCCATCTTCCTGCTGCGCGCGGCCAAGGCGCACGCCTTCATGCGCGGGCGCGCCTACGTCACACCCGACGATATCAAGGCGCTGGGCCACGACGTGCTCCGGCACCGCGTCATCCTAACCTACCGGGCCGACGCCGAAGGCGTGGGCCCCGACGACCTGCTCGGCCGGATCTTCGAGGCGGTGCCGGTGCCATGACGCCCGAGGAGGTCACGCGCGAGGTCCGGCGAATCGAGATCACCACCCGCCACCTCGTACGCGACATCGTGGCGGGCGAGTACTCGAGCGCGTTCCGCGGCCGGGGCGTGGAATTCGCCGAGGTCCGCGAGTACCAGCCCGGCGACGACATCCGCACCATCGACTGGAACGTGACCGCCCGGCTCGGCGCCGCCTACGTCAAGCGGTATCTCGAGGAGCGCGAGCTGTCGGTGCTCTTCATCGTGGACCTGAGCGCGTCGGGCGGATTCGGGAGCCGGCGCCGCACCAAGCACGAGCTTGGCGCTGAAGTGGCCGCGGTGCTCGCGCTGGCGGCGGCCCGGAACAACGACCGGGTCGGCGCGGTGTTCTTCACCGACCGGATCGAATACCGGCTGGAGCCCGCCAAGGGCCGCCGCCACGTACTCCGCTTCGTCAGCGATCTGCTCGCGTTCGAGCCCCGGGGCACCGGCACCGATCTGGGACTCGCCCTCGCGGAGGTCGAGTCCACGGTGCGCCGGCGCGCGATCATCTTCCTGCTCTCCGACTTCATGAGCACCGGCTACGAGAATGCCCTCGGCCGGCTGGCGCGACGGCACGACATGGTCGGACTGCAGCTGCTCGATCCGCGGGAGCGGGAACTGCCGGCGGCCGGCCTCGTGACGCTCTGGGATCCCGAGACCGACGCCTGGCGGCGGATCGACACCGGTGACGCGTCCGTACGAGCGTACTTCGCCCGGCGCACCGAGGAGTTCGACCGCGGGCTGGAGCGGACGCTCCGCGAACGGGGCGCCGACCTGCTTCGGCTGGAGACGGGGCGCTCGTATGCGGAACCGCTGCTGACGTTCTTCCGCCGGAGAGAGCGCCTGCTGTGGCGCTGAGCGGCGCCGGGCATATCCGCCTGATCCGCGCGCGAGCGGGCTGGATCCTCGCCGTGCTCGCCGGCACGCTGGCGCGGCCGCTCGAGGCCCAGGTCCACGGCCAGCACTGGGACGTCACGCCCGTGACCGACAGCGCGACGGTCGGCGACACCGTGATTATCGACTTTCGCGTCCGCCTCGACGAGAGAGACCTGCTCTTCGACACCGTGCCCCGGCCGGCGAACACCCCACCCGACTGGATCCGGATCCTGTCCGTCGAAAAGCTGCAGCGGCAGCCGGACCGGATCTTTCTCGGCCGCGCCCGGTTGGCCTTCTACCGGCCGGGGCGCCAGCAGGTGCCGATCTTCCAGCTGCCCTTTATGCGCTCCGTCAAGGGACTCTCCCGGGGCACGTTCTCGAGCGACACCGCGTCGGTCGAGGTGGTTCCCGTGCTCCAGGCCGGCACCTCGGCGAGGCTCAGGGACATCAAGGAGCCGGCCGATGCGGCGGATCCCCATCCCCTCGCGCTGCTGCTTGGACTCGGCGCGCTGGCGGCGGCGGGGTGGCTCGCGTGGCGCGCGCGGCACCGGCCGCCGGTCTCGCCGCCCGCCGCGGCCGATCCGGCTCCCCTGGCCGAGGCTCCGCCCGATCCGTATGGAACCGCGCTCGCGGGGCTGGCGGCCATCGAGAGTGCCGGCTGGAGCTCGCGCGACGTCGCACGCCACTACGAGGCGCTGGCGGATGTGCTCCGCGACTATCTCGAGGCGCACGGCGTCCCGGCGCGGGAGCGAACCACCTCGGAGCTTCGGTGGGCGGTGCCGCCGGCGCTGGTCGAGGGAGCCGCGGGGCGCCGATTCGAGGAGGTCTTCGAGGCGGCGGACCTCGTGAAGTTCGCCCAGTGGCGGCCCGGACCGGCCGAGGCGGCAGAGGTGCTGGGGGCCGCGAGAGCGTTGCTGGATGCGTGGCGGCGGGCGGAGGAGGGGTTCCTGGGAGCGGGGATCGCGGAGCGCACGCCGTGACCGGCGCCGGACACCGCCGCCGGCACGGGCGCACGCGACTGGAGCTGATCCTCTCGTGCGTCCTGACTTTCGCGGGGGCCACGGCGGCACGCGCCCAGACGTTCGAGGCGGTGCCCGACACCGGCCGCATCACCGTCGGCGATCCGGTCGGCATTCGTCTCGTCCTTCGCCAGTACGAGGGCGACGCGCTGCTGGAGCAGGTCCCGCATCCGGAGACTGCGCTGGGCGGCGGCGCCCGGCTCCTGTCGGTGGATTCGATGCGCCCGCTCGGCAACCGGCTGCTCGAGGCACGCGTGCGCCTCGCCTTCTACCGCCCGGGGCCGCAGACGATTCCGGCGTTCGCGATCGATTTCCGCCGCGGCGCCGTCATCCTGCACGGCACCATGCGGACCGCTCCCGTGCCGATCGAGATCGTCCCGGTCCTGGCCGCCGGTGGCGGACCGAGACTGCGGGACATCAGGGAGATCGAGGAGTCGCCGGGCCCCGATCCGCGGATGCTCGCCGTCGTCGCCGCGGCGCTCGCGCTCGCGGTCTGGGCGTTTCGCCGCCGAGCGGGACCGGCGCTCGTGCTCGCCCCGGCGCTGGCCACGGTCGACGTGAGTCCGCCGGGGCCGGATCCGTTCATGGTGGCGCTCGAGCGGCTGGCGGAGATCGAGCGCGAGGGCTGGGCGGCCGGTCGCGATGTCGCCCGGCACTACGACGCAGTCGCCGACGCCCTCCGCGACTATCTCGAGTCCGCCGAGGCGCTTCGCGCGCGCGAGCGCACCACAAGCGAGCTGCTCCGGGCGCTGCCACCGCACCTGGCCGACGGCGGGCGGCGCCATCGCTCCGAGGCGCTGTTCGGCGAGGCCGACCTGGTCAAGTTCGCTCGGAGGCGGCCCGATCCGGCGGCCGCGGGTGCGTTCACGACGCACGCGCGCGAGTTGCTGGCGCTCTGGGGCGACCGGGCCCCGGCGTCCGAGGCGAGCGATGCGGTTCGCTGACCCGGCCTACCTGCTGCTGCTGCTCGTCCCCGCCTGGTGGGCGTGGACGCAGTGGCGCGCGCGGCGCCGGCGCCCGGAGGCGCGGATCGGCTTCCCCGGGCTCGCCTTTCTCGAGGGCGCGCCGGTCACGCGGCGGAGCCGGTGGCCGTGGCTGCCCGACGCGCTCCGGGCGCTCGGGCTCGCGCTGCTGGTCGTGGCGCTCGCGCGCCCGCAGGTCCCGCACGAGGTGCGGCAGATCCGGAGCAAGTCGCGGAACATCATGATCGCGCTCGACATCTCGAGCAGCATGAAGGCGGGCGACTTCAAGCCCGGCAACCGGCTGATGGTCGCGCGAAAGACCCTGGGCGACTTTGCGCACGACCGCGACGGCGACCTGCTCGGCCTCGTCATCTTCGCGGGCCGTGCCTTCCTGCAGGCCCCGCTCACGCCGGACATCGACCTGCTGGACCGGATGCTGGGCCGCATCGAGATCGGCATGCTGCCCGACGGCACCGCGATCGGCACGGCGCTGACCATGTGCCTCACCCAGCTCAAGGACCTGCCGTCGAAGGCTAGCGTCGTGGTCCTCATCACCGACGGTGCCAACAACACCGGCAAGGTGTCGCCGCTCAAGGCGGCCGAGGCCGCTCGCGCCATCGGGGTCCGGATCCACACCATCGGTGTGAGCGCGGCCGACACGACGGCGCCGGACCGGCAGTTCATCTGGCGGGAGGGCGGCCGCACCCCGGACCGGCTCACCTCGGGCGACGAGGCGATTCTCAAACGCATCTCGGAGCGGAGCGGTGGCCGGTACTTCCGGGCCACGGACCCCGAGACGCTCACTCGGATTCTGGAGGCGATCGACCCCATCGAGCGGCAGGAGGTCAAGATCAGCGAGACGCGCGACTACCGCGAGCTCTACGTCTGGGCGCTCGCCCCGGGGCTGGT
>JBBQDU010000066.1:0-12177 GCA_038320055.1 Gemmatimonadales bacterium
AGTGCGAACCCCGCCTCCCGCCTGCCGCACGAGCAACTGACCGGAGATGCCGCCGTCGAGCAAGAGCGCCTGGCGACAGCCGAGCGCGCCCATTACCGCGGCCATCTCTGGCGCGGTCAAGCCGAACGGGATTCGCCCGAGCGCCCCGCCGAGGACGTCGAACCGGGTGATCGCGACCACGACCCGGCCGTCGGCCAGGGTGCCGAGGGCGAGCCGCGCGTCCCGATGCTCGAGATCGACGCCGAGCCCGGACCTGACGAGCGGCGCCGGCACGGCACCGTCCTGGAGCAGCATCGGGTAACTCTGGAATGCTTCCCGCGCCACAGCGCGCTCACGCTCGGCGGCGACGCGGTCGGGCGCGACGACCCGCACCGCGCCGTCGGCATCCACCACCACCGCCCCCGCCAACGGCGCGTATTGCGGCGCCAGCACCTCGCGACCGCCGCTCACGACCCACCCCCACGGCAGCGATTCGCGGAACTGGCCGGCGTCCAGCGCCAGCACCGCCGCCAGCGGCCGGAAACCGCTGCCGCTGGCTTTGCGTACATTGCGAGTACCGGTGTCCTGCGTCCGCACCACCCACTCCAACTCCATACCGTCGAGCGTGCTCGCGCTGCTCCTGCTGGTTCAGGGCGTCGCTTCGGACGCCATCCTCGAGGGCAAGGGCTCTCCCACCGCGGACATCCCGCGATTGGAGGCCGAGGCCCGGATCGACGGCGTGCTCGACGAGCCGGTATGGTCCCGGGCCGCGCGTCTCGGCGGGTTCTGGCAGTATCAGCCAGTGGATGGACGGCCCGCCGAAGAGCGGACCGAGATCCTGGTCTGGTACGCGCCGGACGCCATCTACTTCGGGGTCATCGCGCACGACCGCCAACCGGCCGCCATCCGCGCCACCGTCGCGGACCGGGACAACATCGACAGCGACGATCAAATCGTCCTCGATCTCGACACTTTCCACGACCGCCGCCGAACTTTCTTCTTCGGCGTGAACCCGCTGGGCGCGCAGAGCGACGGGGTGCGGAGCGAGGGCGCCGGCCAGGTCAGCAGCCTGATCCCGGGCAGCGTCGACAAGAATCCCGATTTCACCTGGGAGTCGAAGGGACGGATTACCGAGCGCGGCTACGAGGTGGAGATCCGGATTCCCTTCAAGAGCCTTCGCTACCCGACGGGCGATTCGCAGACCTGGGGATTCAACGTCACCCGCGTCGTCCAGCGCACCGGCTACACCGACACCTGGACCGACGTCCGCCGCGCCAACGCCAGCTTCATCGGTCAGGAGGGCGCGATCGGCGGACTGCACGACCTCCAGCGCGGCGTCGCGGTCGAAGCGCAGCCGTTCGTCACCGCCACCGCCGACGGCGCGCGCGACGGGGCGACGGGAAGCTTTGCCAGGGAAGACGTCAATCCCGACGCGGGCCTCAACCTCCGCCTCGGCTTCACCAGCTACGCACTCGACGCGACCCTCAACCCGGACTTCAGCCAGGTCGAGAGCGACGAGGGCCAGGTGACGGTGAACGAGCGCTTCGCCCTCTTCTTCCCGGAGAAGCGGCCGTTCTTCCTCGAGGGGATCGAGCTGTTCGGCTCGCCGCAGACCCTGGTGTACACGCGCCGCATCGTGAACCCGAAGGCCGGCGCCAAGCTCACGGGCAAGTTCGGCCAGCTCGGCCTCGCGCACCTGACCGCGGTCGACGAGACCGGGGCGGGCGATGCGTGGTTCAACGTCACCCGTCTACGCCGCGACTTCGGCCGAAACTCCATCGCCGGCGTCACCTTCACCAATCGAGACCTCGGCGGCGCGCATAACCGGGTCCTCGCGGGCGACTTCCGCTACGTCTGGGGGCTCTACTTCGCGCAATTCCAATACGGGGCGTCGTTCACGCGCGACGACGCCGGGAGCCGCGCTGCGCCGCTCTGGCAGGCCGAGTACGACCGGACCGGCCGGTCGTGGGGATTCAATTACCTCTTGAAGGGCATCGGCGAAGGCTTCGACGACCAGGCAGGCTTCGTCAACCGGCTGAGAAGCGGCGTGGTAGACGGCCATGCCTACAACCGATTGACGCTGTATGGCGCCCGCGGCGCGCGGCTCGAGAACCTCACGGTCTTCTTCGGCCCCGAGCGGACCTGGCGCTACGACGATTTCGGGTTCAAGGAGGGACTCGAGGGTGACGAGCAGGTGGATGCCACGTTCCAGCTGCGCGGCGGGTGGGAGCTGAACGGTCACCTGGAGCGCGACTTCGTGAAGTTCCAGGACGCCAGCTACGCCGGCTACACGATCGGGACGACCGATGGACCGGCCTACCGACCCGCCGACGACTTCTCCGGCGTCGTCTGGCAGACCGGCGTGACCACGCCGACGTGGCGGCAGTTCGAGGCCAGCGCGTCGTATCGCCGGGGGCGGGCGGCCATCTTCGAGGAGGGCCTGACGGGAAGTGGCTCGCTGGCGACGGTCCAGCTGGCCATGCGTCCCGCCTCGACCGTACGCGTGGCGCTGACGGGCACCGCCTTCCGGCTTTCCCGTCTCGGCGGGGGCGAGTTCGCGCGCTCGACCATCCCCCGGCTCAAGGTCGAGTATCAGCCCCGGCGGGCGCTGTTCTTCCGCGCGATCGGCGAATACCGCTCCGAGCGCCGGGCGGCGCTCATCGATCCGGCCAGCGGCGCACCGCTGCTGCTGGGCGGCGCGGTGCAGCCGGCGACGGAGTTCAACGGCCTCCGGCTGGATCTGCTCGCCTCGTTCGAGCCGACGCCTGGAACCGTCGCCTTCCTCGGCTATGGCAGCTCGCTCGAGACGGACGCGGAGTTCAACTGGTCGCGGCTCCGGCGGCGGAACGACGGCTTCTTCGTGAAGCTGGCGTATCAGATTCGGCGCTAGCGCTCGTCCAGCACCACCACCCGCCCGATTCGATCGCCCTCGAGAATCGCTTCCGCCATCGGCTGTCCACCGTCGATCCGCCCGAACACGGTGAACTCGTGGTCGAGCACCGGATTGTCGACGAGGTTGACGAACCACTGGCCGTCGCCCGTGTCCCGGCCCCGGGCCGAAATGCCGATGGTGCCGCGCGCATGGGTCCGCGGCGTCAGCTCGTCACGCATGAAGGCGGCGTCGCCGACGTACTCGTTGGCGTCGGGGCCGCCGCCCTGGATCACGAAGTTGGGCTCGACACGCTGGAAGACCTTGCCATCGTAGAATCCCATCCGGACGAGGCGCAGCACCCGCGCCACCGTGGCCGGCGTCTCGTCGGGAAAGAGCCGCACCGTGAAGTTGCCGCCACCGCTCGACGGCGCCATGGTCACCCGGAGGCGGACGTCCCGGCGGAGAAAGACGTCGGCCAGCGGCTCGGGCTGGATCGGCAGCGGAACCGCGTGCGCGTCGACCACCGACCCGGTCCAGCGGGCGAGAGTTACGGCGGCGAGCGACGCCACGGTGGTGTCGTAGTCGGCGAGATACGGCCGAAGCCGAGCCGCACTCGCGGGGGATCCCAACTCGTCGACGCGCTCGAGCATCGCGACCCGAGGATCGCGCGCGTTCTCGCGCCGGGAGCGGCTCAGGCGGTCGAGCGCGTCGAGCAGCGTGGCCAGCGCTTCCGGGTGCGTCGTTCCCTCGAGCGCCTGCGCGGCCGCAAGCGCGACCTGGTAGCCGCTCGAGCCGAGCAGGCGCAGATAGACGCTGTCGGCCGCGTGTCCCACCGTCCCGGCGAGGCCCGCGACGGCCGCTTCCTGCACGTTGCGATTCTCGTCGCGCGCGAGGCGGAGGAGCACCGGTGTCGCCCCAAGGACCGCGGCCGCTCGCGCGGCGTGCGCCCGGACCTCGGCGCGCTCCGACTCGGCGAGCGGCGGCAGCGCCGCGAGCGCCGCCGCGCTGTCGAGCCGTGCGAGTGCCAGTAGCGTGTGCGCACCGGGCTGCCAGCGGTGGTCGGGAGGGCCGCCCGTCGTCGGCACGTTCAGGAACCGGCGCAGTTGTGCGGTGGCGCCGTCCCGATCCGCGCACCCGCTCCCCGCCGAGTCGATGGCCGTGAGGACGACATACGGCTCGGGGTCGTGCATCGCGGCGAGGATCGGCGTGCAGTCGGGCGGCCCGTCACCCAGGCGCGCCGCTGCGATCGCCTCGATGCGAACGATCGTGCTCGGGTCGACCGCCGCCGCGCGGACGAGTGTGGCTCGAAGAGAGGGGGAGAGGGCGCCGGTGCCGCGGAGCGCCATGCGGCGCGTCTCGTCGTCGCGATCCCGCGCGGCGCGCACCGCGGTGGCGCTGTCGAGCCCCTTCGCCGTCGCGAGCGTCAGCAGCGCCAGCCGGCGGACTACGGTGTCGGCGGACGCGAGCGCCGCCCGCCGGAGCGAGATGACGCTCGCCGGCGTCAGAGTGCCGGTCGCCCGGCCTGCCCGGGCCAGCGTATAGAGCCCGTGGACGAGGCCCGGGCTCTGTCGGCGCACGAACCGTTTCAGGATCGTTGCTTCTGCGGCGCGCGCCGCGGCCGAATCGGGAAGCGACAGTCGTCCCAGCGACTGCGCGAGCGCATCCACCACGGACGGATCCCTCTCCCTGGCCAGCGCACGCATGAGTGCCGCCGCCGCCCCGCGGGTGCCGAAGCGGACGCCGTCGGAGATTTCGCCGCGCCGGATGCCTCGCACGGATTGAACTATCGCGGTCGCCGCCTCGGCGCGCACCGACGGCAACGGATCCGTGAGGTACGGGAGCAGCCGGCGTCCGAGCTCGGGTTGCTGAGCACGCCCCAGGCCGCGAACGGCCACCCGGCGGAGCAGGGTATCGTGCCCAACCAGCGCGGTCAGGAGCGGGGCCAGGCCGACTGACCCGGTTCCCCGCGCGTCCTCGGCGACGAGGAGCCGTTGGAGTGCGGCGGTGTCGGTGGGGATGCCGCCCCCGGCCTGCGCGGCGATGGCCGTCGGCCATAGCACCAGGGCGAGACCGAGGCGAAGCCGGCCGCCGGTGACCATGGCTCAGTTGCCCTCTCGCACCGGAGCTTCGGCCGCTTTCCCGCCGACCAGCACCCGCTCGATGCGCCGATCGGGCACCAGCCACAGCACCGCCACCAGCACGTAGAGGGCGCCCGCGATCCAGGGGCGCACGAACGCCGCGGGGATGGCGATCGCGTAAAGCACCCGCGAGAGCAGTCCCTTCCGATCCGCACCGACCGCACGCGCCAGCGGCGAGGCGGGTCCGTCGGTCGCCACTAGGGCCTGCTGCAGAAAGACAAAGGCGAACGCGGCCATCAGCAGCACGACGCCGTAGAGCGCCGTGGGAACGGACGCGAAGTGGTTCTCCCCCATCCAGCCGGTCGTGAACGGCACCAGGGAGAGCCAGAAGAGCAGGTGGAGGTTGGCCCACAGCACCGGCCCGCTGACCTGCTTCGCCGCGTGCAGCATATGGTGGTGATTGTTCCAGTAGATGCCGATGTTGGCGAAGCTGAGAACGTAGCTGAGAAACACGGGGAGCAGCGGGGCGAGATCCGCGAGGTCCGTCCCGTGCGGAACCTTCATTTCCAGCACCATGATCGTGATGACGATGGCGAGGACGCCATCGCTGAACGCTTCGAGTCGCGTCGTGTTCACCCGGGCCTCAGGCTGTGAATTTGGTCGCGGGAGTCTGACGTCCGGCGAGGACGAGGGCCGCCCCGAAGAGCAGGAGCATAGTCCAGACGAAGATGCTGTAGCCGGCGACGGACAGGTAGACCGTGTCGCCAACCAGATCCCGGCCGCTGAGCCCGGTCACGGACATGCCGGCCAGCGCCAGGGCGGCGACCGCGCGGCCGCCGCGGGACAGCGTCTCAGGCCGGAGGGACAGGAAGGCCGCGTACACGAACAAGAGGCTCACGAGGTGCGTCGTGAACGTGATGGGCGACAGGAGCAGCGCCGTGAGAAATACCAGGCTGAACTCCAGGCCCCCCGGCGGCGCGCCGCGGCGGCGGAGCTGGACGAGCTTCCCGAGAAACAGCAGCAGCACGGTCACCCAGAGCGCCTGATACACGTGCTGGGCGGTCGTCTCGGATACCGGGAGATACCGGTAGGAGCGCCGGCCGTCGCCGCCGCCCGGCCGCGTCATGCGGCTTACGAACGCCGCCACGTTCTGCCCGGCGGTGTAGGTGCCGATATCCCCGTGCTGATGACCTTCCAGAAACGTGTGGTAATACTCCGTCAGCTCGGCCGCGCCGGTCGCGGGACCGCGGAGCACCAGCGGCACGGCCACCGCGGCGAGCGCTAGCACCGGAACGGCGAGCGCGGCACGGCGCCGTCCCCTGAGCACCAGCCAGGCGGCAAAGAAGACGGGCGTGATCTTGATGGCGGTGGCCGCCACGATCGCGGCTGCCGACCACCGATCGCGGCCGCGCTGATAGGCGCGGACACCGAGCAGGACGAGGACGAGGATCACCCCGTTCATCTGCGCGTGGTGAAAGTTGTCGAGGAAGAACTGCGCGGTGAAGACCACGGCAAGCCCCAGCGGAACGGGCCCCGGCTCGCGGTCCGGCAGGGCCGCGGCCACGATGTCCCGCGTCAGCCGTACCGCGACGACCCACAGAATCAGATTGAGGAAGGAAAAGAGCCCGGCCGCCACCGGCAGGGGAAACAGGCCGAGCGGCTGAAACACCAGCGCCGCGAACGGCGGGTACTTGAGCGGCCGGGCGCCGGGCAGGTAGTCGTGGTAGAGCGGATGGCCCGTGGCAAAATTGCGCCCGGCCTGCCAGAAGACGTGAAAATCCTGACCGATGCGCTGCCGGCGGCCCTGGTCGATCGACAGCGCCAGGGCGATGGTCGCTGCCCCAACGGTCAGGAGAGTCCGCTTCGCGGACCAGCGAAGGGAACGCGCGTCGTTGCGAATGGGGGATGCCACGCCACACATAGTAACTGGACCGCTGGACGGCGCCGCGTGCCGGGGATGTCGATTTCGCCATGCCTCCTTCGTCGTGTCGGTAGAAGCCCCGCGGGGCCGGGCCGACCAAGAGGGACGGCACCAACCCATAAATCTCGAGGAGACAATACGATGCGCTTCATGATCCTGCTCAAGGCCGATCGGAACACCGAAGCCGGCGTGATGCCGAGCGAGCAGCTGCTGGCGGCGATGGGCAAGTACACCGAGGAGCTGGCCAAGGCCGGCGTGATGCTGGCCGGCGAGGGGCTCCAGGCCAGCTCCAAGGGTGCGCGTGTGAAGTTTTCCGGGAAACAGCGCACCGTGATCGATGGCCCGTTCGCCGAGACCAAGGAGCTCATCGCCGGTTTCTGGATCATTCAGGTGAAGTCCAAGGAGGAGGCGATCGAATGGGTCAAGCGCTGCCCGAACCCGCTCGAGGGCGACGCCGAAATCGAGATCCGTCAGGTGTTCGAGGCGGAGGATTTCGGAGCCGAGTTCACGCCCGAACTGCGGGCGCAGGAGCAGCGGACCCGCGAACAGACGGCCGGCCGGCGGTAGAGCGTTCCTTGCCCGACGGAGGCCGTCGCTGAGCGCCGAGCCGAGCGAGCACGTCCATCGCATCGTCGACGCGGTCTGGCGGATCGAATCGGCCCGCCTCATCGCCGGCCTCACCGTCGCCGACGCGCTGCTCGCCGAGCCGACCCTCCGACACTATCACCTGTTGCCCAGCGTCCGCGGCGACTTCCTCGAGAAGCTCGCCCGCCTGGACGAGGCCCGCGCGGAGTTCGAGCGCGCGGCATCGCTCACCGAGAACACGCCGGAGCGCGACCTGTTGCTCGAGCGCGCGGGCGCCTGTGGAGGGCCGCCGCGCGCCAGGTCACGCGGGGAGGACGCCCCCGGCCTATCCTGAGGGAAACCACCGGAGGCGGGCATGCTGGCCAACTGGATCACCCTCTCGCGATTCCCTCTGCTGCTGGCGAGCGTGGTGATGCTCTACCGGGGAACCCCCGCGGTGCGTCTGGCCGCCGTGGTGATCCTCCTCCTGGGGCTCCTGCTCGATACGGTCGATGGCGTGGTGGCTCGCCGGACGGGTCGGAGCAGCCTGTTCGGCAGCGTCCTCGACATCGCGGCGGATCGCACGTACGAGCTGGTGTTGTGGGTGTGCTTCGCCGATCTGGGAATGATTCCCGCGGCGATCCCGTTGATCGTCGTCGCGCGAAGCACCCTCACGGACGCCGTTCGAAGCATGGGGGTGGGGCAGGGTACGGCACCCTTCGATCAGGCGGGAACTCCACTGGCCCGTTTTCTCATCGGCTCGACCTGGATGCGAACCGGCTACTCGGTCGCCAAGGTCACGACCTTCTGCGGCCTCGCGCTGGCACGGGCGAGCGCGGGGTTTCCCGAGGGCACGACGCAGCGCGCGCTGGAAGCGCCGTTGACCGGGTGGCTCCACACGGCGGCCTGGCTGACGGTGACGCTCTGCGTGGTCCGCGGCCTTCCCGTCATCCTCGGCGCGCTGCGGCGGAACTGGGCAGGGGCTCGAACAGTGGAGCGGCTCTCGCCACGGAATACCTGATGGCGTTCTTGCCGCTGTTCTTCACGGCGTACATCACCTCGTCGGCCTGCCGGATCAATTCGTCGATCGTATGCGGGATCTCGACGCAGGTCAGCACCCCGATGGAGAAGGTGACCGGCCATCCGTTCGACCGCATCGCTTCCAGCAGCGATCGCTGCACCTTCGGAATCGCCGCCTGGGCCGCGTCGGGTCCGGTTTCGGGAAGCAGGAAGGCGAACTCGTCACCGCCCAGTCTCGCGACCACGTCGGTCTTCCTCAGCCGGCGCCTGGCGTGCTCGACGGTCGTGCAGAGCACGGCGTCTCCCACTCCATGGCCCTCGCGGTCGTTGACGGTCTTGAAGTTGTCGAGGTCGAGGTACGCCACCGTGAACGGCCGTCCGCTCCGCTGGGCGCGGACGAGTTCCATATCGATGCGCTCGGAAAAGAACCGGGCGTTGACGGCGCCGGTCAGATCGTCGGTGCGGGCCAGCGCCATTTCGTGGTCATGCGCGGTCCGGAGCGCCGCGATCAGCAGCGCCACGACCAGGAAGGCGCTGAGTCGGATCAGCGTGTTCCAGTACGGAAGGGAGGGATGCGAATAGGGGTGGCCCGTGAGGGTGTCGGCGGCGAGCCAGCAGACCGCGGAAGCGAGGGAGGCAACGATGCCGAGTCGTCGCCCGCCGAACCACGTTACGACCGCGATGGGCAGCAGGTAGAACGACGAGAACGCGAGCTCGTACCCCGTGAGCCCGTCGAGGGCGCCGACGCCCATGACGAGCAGAAACCCGACGATGCTCCAGAGCCGGCGGTTCGCCTCTCCTCGTCGCAACAGCGCGTTGGTCAATGCGCAACAGTCCCGGGGTTAGATGCCGAGGTGCCGATTCATGGTGGCCAGGTCGAAGTACTTGAGACCGTAATTGACGAGGGGAGCCTTGGCGGCCTCGATGAGTTGTGGCGCTGTTCGCAACATAGGTCGGAATCGAGTTCCTGCAACCGGTCGCCACGCGGCTCGCGCGGGCGTCGATCGACCCTCAGCGTAGCCGCCCCGGACGACCATGAGCATCGGGCCGCTCGGGCTGCGGTCGCCGGCGCCCGCCGATCCAGCCCCGATACCAGAAGAAGACGATCATGATCACCGCCACCGCCACCATCGTGGCGATCACCATCGGATAGGCGTCCTGGCGGTGAAGCTCCGGCATGTACTCGAAGTTCATGCCGTAGATGCCCGCGATGAACGTCAGGGGAATGAAGATGCTGGCGATGATGGTCAGCACCTTCATCACCTCGTTCGTCCGCTGGCTGACCGCGGAGATGTGCATGTCCATGAGGCTGACGGCCATCTCACGGCAGGAATCGATCAGCTCCATGATCTGGGCGACGTGATCCTGTGTATCGCGCAGGTAGGACCGGACCTCGTCGCTGATGAAGGGGGTTCGATCCCGGATCAGGCTGGTGATCGCCTCCCGCTGCGGCCACCCGATGCGGCGGAGGACCACCAGCTGACGCCGGATCTGGTGCAGGCGCCCGAGCGCCTCGGGGCTGCCGCCGTCGGTGATCAGGTCCTCGAGATCCTCGAGCTCGTGCGAGAGCCCCTCCGCCACCGGGTAGTAGCGGTCGATGATGGTGTCGATGAGGGCGTATGCCAGGTAGTCCGGGCCCATCGATCGCATCGGACCGAGGCCGGTCCGCAACCGCTCGCGCACGGGATCGAACGCCCCGAGAAAGTGCTCCTGAAACGTGATGAGGTGGTGACGGTCGATCAGGAAACAGACCTGCGGCGAGTCGATGTCTCCGTGATCGTTCACCAGGGGCAGGCGGGCCACCACGACCTGGTGCCGCTCGCGGGATTCCGACTTGGCCCGTTGCGGCACGTTGACCGCGTCCTCCAGCGCGAGCGGATCGATGCCGAAGAGCTGCGCCAGCCGCCGGAGGACCGCCTCGTCGCCCAGGCCCCGGACGTCCACCCACGTCGTCTTCTCGCTCTCCACGAACGGCGCGAGCTCCTCGACGTCCCCGATGGGACGTTCAACCAGCGTCTCGCGGGTGTACTCGTAGACGTGGATCTCGGGCGGCGGCGAGTCGGGCGGGATGGCCAGCGTGCCCGGGCGTGAGCCGGCGGGTGGATTCTGTTTGTGGAACATCGCGGGGGCGTCTCCCGTGATCGGGCGAGTCGGGGCCGGGACTGGATCGTCTCGTAGTATACCGTGCCCGGGCAGCACGAAACGGCACCGGCGCGTCGGACGCCGGGCCGCTCACGACGTGCCGCGGCCCGGCGCCGGGGGAGCCGGCGAGCGCCTCCATACCGCGAGCGCCACACCGCCCAGAATGAGCGAGCTGGCGGCCACCAGCCGCACGGACACGCGCTCCGACAGGAGGGCGACGCCGCCGAAGGCCGCCAGCACCGGCACGAGCAGCTGCACCACGGCGGCCTGCGTGGTCGTCAGGCTCCGCAGCGCGCTATACCAGAGTACGTAACCCAGCCCCGACGTGATGATGCCCGAGGTGAGGGCGAGCAGGATGCCGGAGGGCGCCAGGTGCGCGGACGACAGCGCCGCCGCGCTCACGACGAGGGTCAGGGGCGCGGCCCGCAGAAAGTTGCCGGCGGTCATCCGCACCGGCCGGGACACGCCCCGGCCGCGAATCGAGTACACGCCCCACGCGACGCCCGCGGCACCCATGAGCAGGGCACCGATGGGGTCGGGTGCCGCGATGCCCGGCAGCACCAGGTAGACCAGACCGCCCGCCGCCGCCGCCGAGCCCACCCACTGCAGGGCGCCCAGCGCTTCGCCCGCCGCGAGCGCGGCGCCCAGCATCGTCACCTGCACCGCCCCGAAGAGAATGAGGGCGCCCATGCCGGTGCTGAGCGTTTGATAGGCCAGGGAAAACGCCATCGCGTAGGCGAACAGCGCGACGCCGGAGCCCCAGGAGCCCGCCGGACGTCGTGTCGCTTCCCGAGTCGTGCCGCGTCGGGCGAGGACGGCGAGTACCAGCGCACCACTCACGAGACGCAGGGTCGTGAACGAGATCGGATCGATCCGGTCTCCGCCGAGCGCCATCCGGCACAGCAGGGAATTGGCGGCGAAAGCGACGAGCGCCGACGCGGTCAGTGCGGCGGTCCGCCGGGAGGAGGTGTCGGTCACGGCACCGCCGCCCGGCTGCGGGTCATGGGACGCGCGTACCCTCGAGGCGAAGCTGGACCACGGAATCGGGCTTGCTGGTCGCGTACCGCGCGGCCGTCGCGCCCACCAGCTTCCCGCCCTGGAGCCTCGCGACGGTGTACGTCGTCACCTTGACGTCCCTCCGAAAGACGCTCTCGTACGGACCCGCCTCGAGGACGAGGCTGGCGCCGGACGCGGTGGCACTGGCCGGGACGGGCGGCCGTTTGGGAAAGTTGAACTTCCAGCCCGACGGGTCGGCGGTCGCGATCATCGTGAAGGTCATGAGCGTGCTGTCGCCCTGTTCGGGCATCACGCGCATGTCCCACGTGCCCGCGACCTCCGTGAGCGCGAGGGGGGCCGGCTCGGCGGGGACTTCGTCCATGATGTCGGTAACCGGTTCGGCTTCGGCTTGTTGCAGCCGACGACAACCAGCGCGCCCAAGCCCAGCGCGATGCGGCGCATGAAACCTCCATCTGTTCGAGGAAGACCGAGGCGAGGTGGTTCGTGCGGGCCTCGGAGCGTGAACCTATGGCTACGGTGCGGGGTGTGCAAACGTGCCCGCCGCACGACGAGGATGCGCCGGCATCATGCCCCCGACTCCAGTG
>JBBQDU010000067.1:0-11970 GCA_038320055.1 Gemmatimonadales bacterium
ATCGCGGTGTGGTCGATGCCCAGGAACAGGCGATCACTGGGGACATGCCACCTGGGGACGCCCTTGTCGGGCGGAAACTGGAGCACTTCGAGCGGATGCCCGTCGGGATCGCGGAAATAGAACGCGCGGATGCCTGCGGCGTTCGGAATGCTGGCCGGGAGCAGCTGCGGGCCGGAGGACGCATGGCGGACCTTGAACAGGCGCAGTCGGGCATAGGCGCTGTCCATGTCCCGCACGATGATGGCGACGTGCTGGAACCAGCGGTCGTTGCTGCGCGCGTCGGCCGGCGCGGGCCGGCCGGGCTAGGCCAGATACTCCGTGAGCTGCAGATACTCACCACCCAGGCGGAGGCGGACCACCCTGAGGCGGACACCGAATACCCCGCCCAGCTTCTCGTACGGCTCACCGGCTACCTCGTCGTCCGTGACCTTGGTGAAGTCCAGGACGCGGGTGTAGAACGCGATCGACCGATTCATGTCCGACACCGTGAGGCCCACCATGGCGACGGCCTGCGCAGCGACGGCCTCAGGGCCCGCCGTCGTGGAGGCTGGCTCGGCCGGGCCCTGGACCACCGCGCCCGCGGGCTGGCGGGGCGTGGCGCCCCGGCCCGACCAGGGCTGGGGCGTCTGCGCCCGGAGAGCCGGCGCGCCGACCAGCAGCAGGAGGACCACGATCCGCCAGAGCCGCGGCCCCAGATCGCGCCGCGGTAGCGCGCGCCCGCCCTGCAGCCACAGCGGGACGAGTGCGTTCATGCCGTCGCTCCGGCGGGCTGACCTGCCAATGCCGACTCCCGGCCTGAGCCGCCGATCTGCTCCAGGATCCGATCGCCGACCCGCATGGCATTGGCCATGATCGTGAGCGCCGGATTGACCGCTCCACTCGACGGGAAGAAGCTCCCGTCCACCACGTAGAGATTCTCTACTTCGTGCGCCCGGCAGTTCACGTCCAGCGCGGACGTCTTCGGATCCCGGCCGAACCGGATGGTCCCGTTCTGGTGCGCGACCCCCGCCAGCGGGATGCGCTGGCCCAGGAACAGATTCCGTGCAAACAGGCCCTGGTGGCAGGCGTCGCCATGCACGGTGCACTTGGTCTGCTGCTGCATCAGGTGCTCGAGTTTCTTGGTGAGTCGTGCGTGGCCTTCGCCGTTGTTGGGCGCGTAGGCCAGCACGATCCGGCCCTCGCGATCGAGTGTGACGCGGTTGGCCGGATCGGGCAGATCCTCCGAGGTCAGCCAGAAATCGAGCGAATGCTTGCCCATCAGCTCGAGCGTCCAGCCCGGCGCGATCGCAGGCGCCCCGGCCGACAGCGTGTCGCCGTCGAGTTTCCCGACGAACGAGATGTGACCCATGGGGAACGGCCACTCTGGCGAGCCGAAGTAGAAGTCGTTCACCGCCATCGTCTTCTGGAACACGGTTGGGTTGGGGCACTTCGAGAGCGCCATCAGCACCGAGTTGATGTGCCCCATGTAGTGCCGGCCCACCACGTCGGAGCCATTGGCCAGACCGCGCGGGTGCTGGTCGCTCACGGAGCGGAGCAGCAGGGCCGCCGAGTTGATGGCCCCGGCGGAGACGACGACCACGTCGGCGGAGTAGGACTGCCGCTCGCTGTCGCGCTCGACCACCACCCGGGTCACCTCGCGGCCGGACGCGCTCGCCTCCAGCCGGCTGACGTACGCGCCCGTCTGCAGCGTGGCGTTGGGGTACTGGAGTGCCGGATCCACGCAGACCACCTGCGCGTCCGACTTGGCCTGGACCAGACACGGATGGCCGTCGCAGGTCGCGCAGCGGATGCAGCGGCTCTGCCGGCGGTTGCTCTCGTCGAGCATCACGCCGAGCGGCACGTGGAACGGCCGGCAACCGAGGCGGGCGAGGTCGTCGCTCAGCTGCTGGACGCGGGGCTCGTGACTCACGGGCGGGTGCAGGTAGGGAGCGCTGGCGGTGGGCTCGGACGGGTCCACGCCCCGCTCGCCGTGCACCTGGTAGAGATGCTCGGTCTCGGTGTAGTACGGCTCGAGCTCGTCGTACCCGATCGGCCAGGCGGGCGATACCCCGCCATGATGGCGCAACTCGCCGAAATCCTCACGACGGAGCCGGAACAGCGCCGCGCCATAGAATTTCGTGTTGCCGCCCACCCAGTAGTTCGTGTGTGGATGGAGATCCTTCCCCGCCTGGTCGCGCCAGTGCTCGGTGGTCTGGTAGCGGCCCTCCACATTCACGGCCCGGGTACTCCAGTTGTCCGGCTCGCGGGGGACGTAATCGCCGCGCTCGAGCAGCAGGATCCGCTTGCCGGACGGGGCCAGGCAGTGGAAGAGCGTGCCGCCGCCGGCGCCCGAGCCGATGATGATGACGTCGTAATGATTGGTCGACATGACGTCGTACCTTCGCTAAGGGGGAATGACCCGTGAGTGCTGCCGAGCCGCGCGCGTCACTTGCTGCTCATCGCATCCGCGGCCGGGGTGACCGTCACCCGAAGCACGTTGCCGGTCCGCGGGTACGTGAACCGGTCCCGCACGTGCGCGATGGCCTGATGCTCCGGCACGCCCGCGTCCATGGTCGGCTGCCGGGGGCCCTGGTTCGGCCCGAGTCCGGGCTCCTCGTTCACCTCGGTCCCGGCGTCCCACAACGACAGCTGCGCGGTCATGTCGCCCTTGACCGGCCTGCCGGCGGCGTTGAACAGCGCGATCGGCCGGTCGTTCGAGTAGAACAGGTCGTTCGACTGCCCGAACATCCACGCCATCGACAGCGACTGGCCGGGCGCGGTCCTTCAGGATGGGGTCGCGGCCGTTCCAGAGGGCCAGTCCGAAACAGAGACGGCCCTGGCGGTCGGTCAGCCCGAGCAGGCCGTCCTCGCCCCAGCGATACGCACGGCTCCGCGATTGATCGTGCGAGAAGTAGTCCCAGACGTTCCCGTCGGCCGAGTAATCCTCGCGAACGGTGCCCCACTGCCGCTCGGCCAGGTACGGCCCCCAACGCTTCCAGTTTCGCTCCCGGCGCGCGTCCTGTTCCAGGCGCTCGGCTTCGGTTCCGGCCATCATGGGCCTCCCGGCGGCAGGTAGGTCCTGCCGTCACTGTTCGGGGTCTCGGTGGTGAGGCGGGTGTGTATCGCCTCCCGGAGCCCGGGAGGCACGGCGATCCTCCGGAGCCGGGAGCGGATCCCTTCGATCAGCGTGGACTCGAACCGCACGGTCGCCGCGCACGCGACGCAATCGCTCAGATGAGCCTCCACCCGCCGGAGAGCGGCGTCGGTCAGGGCACGGTCCAGATAGTCATCGAGCCGGCGGAGAACGTCCTGACAGCTGAGGCGGCCCCCAGGGAACATCAGCGGCCCCTCCTGATCGGCTCCAGGGCCGGCGTGTCTCTGCTCATGCGCGCTGCCTTTCGCGGGGCCCCGGGGGGCCAGTATCGTAGGGTCCCGACACGCGCGAAACGTCATCCAGCCGGGAATGGTTCCACCCCAGCCGGTCTGGACCCGCCTGGCGGGGACCGTATACTGAGAGGCTTCGTGCTGCTGTCCCCCTGACCCCGGGAGGAGGCCGTGATCGAGATCCGCGCGACCGGCTCGGACACCGTACTGCTTCGCTCACCGGCGGATGCCTTGGCCGGTGCCGACCTGGCGGGACTGTCGCTCCCCGACGCGAACCTGGCTAGCGCCGATCTCCGCGGTGCGGACCTGCGCGGCGTCGATCTGTGCAAGGCGCGTCTGGTCGGCGCCGATCTCCGGCAGGCCCGCCTCGAAGGCGCCGACCTGTCCATGGCCGACCTGACCGACGCCAACCTCGCCGGCGCCCGCCTGGCCGACGCCGTGCTGCTCTCCGCCACGCTGGTCCGCACCCGGCTCTCGGAGGCGCATGCCCTCAGGGCCACCTTCGACGGGGCCACGTTAAGGGACGCGGTGCTCGACAGCGGCACGTTCGTTCGCGCCGACTTCACCCACGCCACGCTCACCGATTGCGCTTGCTCGGGAGCCGACTTCTCGGCCGCCACCCTGAGCCACTCCACCTGGCGGCGCTGCACCCTCGCCTACGCCACGCTCGCGAGCACCGTGCTGGACGGGACGGTGCTCGCCGAGACCGACCTCACCCATGCGGAACTGTCGCGGGCGATTCTCGCCGGCACCCGGCTGGCGGGCGCGGATCTCAGCGGCGCGACGCTCGGACGCACCGTGTTCGCGGCGTGCGAGGACCTGGCACGGGCGCACGGGCTGGAGTCGGTGGTTCACCACGCGCATTCGTGCCTCGACCTCGTGACGCTGCGCGCGGGCATGGATACACTCCCGGCTGGCTTTCTCGAGGGGGCCGGCGTCGAACGGGAGGAGTTGGAGGCGTTGCGCGGGGCCATGAGCGGAGCGCGCTGAGCATGGTGCTGGTACTGCACAAGCGCACCGGGGCGACCATCCTCGAGGTTCCCGGCGAGTCGCTGGCCGGCGCCCGCTTGCCGCAGGCCGCTCTCCATGGGGCGGCGCTGCCGGGGGCCGACCTTCGCGGCATCGACCTCAGGTACGCCGACCTGTGCCGCATGCTGCTGAGCGGCGCCGATCTCCGGGGCGCCGAGCTGAGCGGGCGGACCTCTGCTATTCGGACTTGCGCGGCGCTGACCTCCGGGGCGCCGATCTTACCGACGCGCGGATGAACGCGGTGGACGCGGTCGGTGCCCGGTTCGACGAAGCCGAGCTGTCGAATTCCCGGCGGTCCGGAGCGAAGCTGGCTGACGCGTCCTTCGCCAACGCGCGCCTCGTCCGTGCCGACCTGACGCAGGTGAGCGCGCCGCGGGCCGACTTCCGGGGCGCCGATCTGACCGCGGCCGATCTGAGTTTCAGCGATCTGTCGGGGGCACGCCTCGACTATGCGGATCTGTCGCGGGCGATGCGGGCCCGCAGCCGACTGCGCGAAGCGAGTCTCTGCGGCGCCGAGTTGACGCTCGCGTGCTTCGCGCTCGTGGATGTGGAGGAGAACGTGCTGGCGGACGCGCGGGCGGGTGGGGCTATCGTCGAGCGGCTGGTGTCCTAAGCGGCGCCGCCCGCGCCGTCGAGCATCCGGCGGATGCGGGCCAGCAGGTCCGGCGGGAGATCGGTGCGCTGCAGGCGCTCCCGGAGGCCGCGCACGACCGATGCCTCGAACGTGAACTGGCTCGTGCAGGGCACGCAGCTGTCGAGGTGGGCCTGCATCCTGCGAACCTGCTCCGCGGAAAGCTCGCCGTCGAGAAAGTCCTCGAGGCGGCGCAGCGCTTCGTCGCAGGTGTATCGGTCGAGGCGATCCATGCCCCGAAGGATGATTCGCCCCGGCCCGCTTGGCAACTCGCCGGCCGGCGACGCGGCCCTCAGCCGGTCGCCGCCTCCGGCAGGCCGCCGAATCGCCGCTCCCGACTCCCGAATTCGGCGATCGCCTCGCCCAGCGCCTCGGGACCGAACTCCGGCCACATGAGCGGGGTGAAGAACAACTCGGCGTAGGCCGCCTCCCACAACAGGAAATCGCTCAGTCGGCGTTCGCCACCGGTCCGGATCAGCAGATCCACCTCCGGCGCCGGCGCGCCATGATCCACAATGGCGAGGAGCCGCCCGAAGGCGTCGCGCGTGGGAGCCGTCTCGGGGCGCAGGCACTGAGCGGCCCGGAGGATGGCGTCCCGCGCCGAATAGTCCAGGGCGATCCGCAAGTGGAGCTTGGCGCCACCGGCTGTCTCGCGCTGCGCCTCCTCGATGCCCCGCCGGAGGGCCGCGCCGATCCGGTCGCGGCGACCGACCACCTCGAGGCGGACACCGGTCGCGACGCAGCGCGCGGTCTCGACCCGGAGATACTCCCGAAACAGACGCATCAACCAGCCGACTTCGGGCTTGGGGCGACGCCAGTTGTCGGCCGAGAACGCGAACAGTGTGAGCACCCCGATGCCGAGGTCCGGCGCCGCCTCGACGATGCGCCGGACCTGAGCCGCCCCCGCCCGGTGCCCTTCCCCGCGCGAGCACCCGCGCCGGGTAGCCCAGCGTCCGTTCCCGTCCATGATGATCCCGACATGGAGGGACCTGCTTTGCTGCATAAAGTCACTCCCCAAAAAAAGGGGCGCCCCTAGCGCTCGCGGGTCGCATGAATCAGCGCTTCCATGTGGTCCAGATAGCGCTCGAGCGCGCGGCGTCCGGACGCGCTCAGGCGAAACTCGGTGCGTGGCACTCGTCCCTCGAAGGTCTTGGTGCAGACGATGTAGTGGGCCTCCTCGAGCTTCCGGGCGTGGACGCTCAGGTTGCCATCGGTCGTGTCGAGCAGCCGCTTGAGCTCGTTGAAGCTGAGTGACTCGTTGACCGCGAGGGCGCTCACGATCGCCAGCCGCATCCGCTCGTGGATGAGCCGGTCCAGCTCGAGCGGCGCGCCCGCCGCCCCGCCCCGCTCCCCACGCAATGGAGCGACCGGCGCCGGCCCATGCGGCCGCTTGGCGCCGCCCTTGGGCGCGAGATTGGAGTCAGCCACCATACCTCCGCGCGATGATCAAGCCGAACACGATATGCAGCCCGCCGAAGCCCACGACCATCAGGGGATTGCCCCACACGGGCGGGCCCCACAGAGCCAGCGCACCCAGCGTCATGAAGCAGAGGCCCATGAGCGGCACGATCCGGACCGAGAACGCACCGCCCGTGACCACGCCGGTGCCGTAGAGCAGGAGCCAGGTGCCGGGAAGCGCCTCGAGGAGGCCGGCCCGGACCAGAGCGCCCGTCAGCAGCGCGCCCACAACGAGCGGGGGCACATAACTGAGAACGAACCGTCGGCCGGAATACGAGAACACCACGGTACCCGCCCGGCGGGCCTTCGCGGCCATCGCCCAGCCGCCGAGGGTCAGCGCCGCCACCGCGGTGGCGAGCCAGGTGACGAGCCACTCGGTGGGAGTGAGGCGAGTGTGGGCCACCACACCCGCCACGAGCGCGAGCGCCCCCATGCCGACACCGCCCCAGCCGGGCACGGCGGTGAAGGCGGTAGCCCGTTCCATGGTCTGGCGGATGAAGCGCAGGTTGTCCATGGCCCGGTCATGGAGGGTCGGGTCGTCCGAAGGCCGGAGGGGGATGCGCTGGGGGCTCGACATGTCGTTCAGGGTAGCACCATGACCCGATTTCATCAAGTACTTTGTACGGTAAAGCCAGCGGCCCGGATCCTACCTCCTCCCACCCGCCCCTACTCCCGATCGACCACGACCGCCGTCCCGTAGCAGAGCACCTCCGACACCCCCTGCATGAGCTCCGTCGCGTCGTAGCGAACGCCGATGATGGCGTTGGCGCCCTGCTCAGCGGCGTGCTGCACCATCATCTCGAACGCCTCTTCACGGGCGCGCTCGCAAAGTTCCGTGAACAGGGTGATGTTGCCGCCCAACAGCGTCTGCAGCGACCCGCCGATGGTGCCGAAGATATTGCGCGAGCGCACCGTGATCCCCCGGACGACACCGAGCGTCCGGACGACCCGGTAGCCTTCGAAGGTGAACGCGGTGGTGGTGAAGGCGTGGTCCATTCAGGCCGCCCGGAGCTCGGACGTGCACTGCGGGCAGCGCGTGGCGCCCACCGGAATGGCCATGCGGCAGTAGGGGCAGTCCGTGGTGCTCGGCGCCGCGGCTGCTTCCTGGGGCTTGAGCCGGTTGGCGGCGCGAATAATGAGGAAGATCGCGAACGCGGTGATCAGAAACAGGAGGACGCTGTTGAGGAAGAGTCCGATGTTGACCGTGACGGCCCCGGCGGCCTTGGCGTCGGCCAGCGTGGTGTAGGGTGCGGCGGCCTTCGCGCCCTCCTTGAGGACGACGAAGAGATTGGAGAAGTCCACGTTGCCGAGCGCCAGGCCCACCGGCGGCATGATGACGTCGTCGACCAGCGACTTCACGATCGCGCCGAATGCCGCCCCGATGATGATGCCGACCGCCAGATCCAGCACGTTCCCGCGCATCGCGAACGCTTTGAATTCTTTGAACATGGGCCGCCTTGAGGTTGGGATCCTGAGGACGCGACCCCACAGGATATCATCATCCCGGGGGCCAGCGGAAGCCTCGGGCGTGGTGCCGGCCGGCTCCGCCTAGCCCGCCACCGCCATCTCCCCGGCGACCATCCACGGCCCGCGGGCGCGCCCATCGGCGCAGCTCCGCTCGAGGTCCGTCAGCGCGTTCATGAACGCCACGAAGGCGTCGTATGGCGATTCGTGAGGATTGAAGTACTTGTGCACGTCGCCGTCCGCGAACCACTTGGTGCACATGTGATAGCAGTGGTCGCTGGTGGTGAGCCGGCGCCAGGCCTCGAGCTTCCACGGATCGCCGAGCGCCTTGACGTCGCGCCCCAGCCGGTGAGCCGGTCGAACGCCGCCTGGAGCGCGAAGGGCACGACCAGCGTCACCTCGACTCCCCGGTCGAGCAACCCCTTCACCAGACCCAGCGTGGCGGTCGCAAGGCCGCCGGCCTGGAACGGGGGGAACTCCCAACCGAACATCAGCACACGCATGGGGCAGGATCCTCGGCTTCGACGGTCCGATCGAGTGGTGGTGATGGCGCGAGCAGCGCAGTGCGGGGGTAACGCGACGTCGGGGAGATCGGTTCCATGGTGCGGGGGGTCGGCCTTCGGCAGGGCGTCTACGTCACCAGCCTGAAAAAGGTCCGGAACGCCCACTTCGCCCTGGGCGTCAACTTCGTCCTGCGCCATGCGTCGGCAGCCTTTCGGAACACCTCGCCCTGCGTCGGATAGGGATGGATCGTGCTGCCGATCTTGCCCAGCCCGGTGCGCGCCGTCATGGCCAGCGCCATCTCGCCGATCAGGTCGCCCGCATGCTCGGCCACCAGGGTGGCGCCGAGGATGCGGTCGCTGCCCTCCGCCAGATGCACGCGCAGGAAGCCCTCGTCCTCGCCGTCCAGCACCGCCCGATCGACGTCGTGCATCGGCACCGTGATCGTCTGCACCGCGTGGCCGGCCGCCACCGCGGCCGCTCCCGTCATGCCCACGTGCGCCAGCTCGGGGGTGGTATAGGTCGCCCAGGGCATGACCAGCCGACTCGTCTTGCCGCCCCCGATCCCGAAGAAGAGCGCGTTGGCGACCACCAGTCGGGCCTGGGCGTCGGCGGCGTGCGTGAACTGGTATTTCGACGCGACATCCCCGAGCGCGAAGATGCGCCGGTTGGAGGTTCGGAGCCGGTCGTCCACGGTCACGCCGTGACGGTCGAAGGCGACGCCGGCCGCGTCGAGCCCGAGTCCCTCGACGTTCGGCGCCCGGCCGACCGCCACCAGCAGCTCGTCGCCGGCGATCGCTTCGGTCCGGCCCTGGCGCTCGACATGCACCACTCGCTCGATCCCGCGCAGCTCGGCCCGCACGGTCGTGGCCTCGTGCACGATGCGGACGCCGTGCGCCTCCATGGCCCGCTCGACGATCAGGGCGGCATCGGCGTCCTCGCGCGGGAGCACGTGCGCGCCGCGGTCGACCAGCGTCACCTCCGCGCCGAAGCGCGCGAAGGCCTGCGCCATCTCACAGCCGATCGGCCCGGCGCCGAGCACGACCAGGCGCTGCGGCAGCTCGGTGAGGGTGAAGATCGTTTCGTTCGTGAGGTAGGGCACCCCGTCGATGCCGGGAATCGGCGGTGCCGCGGCCCGGGCGCCGGTCGCGATGACGGCGCGGCGGAAACGAAGCGGCCGGCCATCCACCATCACGACGTCGGGGCCGGTGAAGCGCCCCTCGACGAGGAACACGTCGACGCCCAGGTCGCGGAAACGCCGGGCGCCGTCCACCCGGCTGATGCCGGCGCGAAGCCGACGCATGCGCGTCATGGCGTCGCCGAAACTCCCCCCGCCAGGCCCCTCGACCCGGGGACCGCCGAAGCTCCGCGCCGACTCCCTGGCCGCGTGCCAGGACCGAGCCGCTCGGATCACGCCCTTCGACGGGACGCAGCCCACGTTCAGGCAATCGCCGCCCATCAGGTGCCGCTCGATCAGGGCCACCCGCGCCCCGAGCCCCGCCGCGATCGATGCGGTCACCAGCCCGCCGGTACCGGCGCCGATCACCACCAGGTGATACCGGTCGCGGGGCTCGGGATTGACCCAATCGTTCGGATGGACGTTGGCGACGAGCTCCTCGTTGAAGCGATCGGCGGGCTCGACGCGCACCGCCTCGCGGTCAGCGGCCGTCGTGACCGTCATCGGTCGCCTCCTTGAGGGCGCGGCGCGCGGTGCGGGTGACCAGCGTCGTGACGACGATGGTTGCGAGGAGGCCGAGGCCCAGCACGCCGTAGTAGGCCGCCCCGCGCTCGACCGGTGCGCCGCCCGCGAGCCGGGCGACGTCGCCCGCCACCTTGCCGTAGTAGACGTATAGAAGCGTGCCGGGCAGCATGCCGATCGATGCCACCAGATAGTCCGCGAAGCGAACGCGGGTCAGGCCCAGGGCGTAGTTCAGCAGATTGAACGGAAACACCGGCGACAGCCGCAGGAGAAACACGATCTTCCGCCCCTCGGAGCCGATGGCCCGGTCGATCGCCGCGAACCGCTCGTTGCCCTCCAATCGCCGCTCGACGAAGCCGCGTGCCAGGTAGCGCGAGACGAGAAAGGCCGCCGAGGCGCCGAGGGTAGCGGCGATGAGAACGAAGGCGGTGCCCTTCACCACGCCGAAGATCGCCCCGGCGGCCAGCGTCAGCAGCGATCCCGGCACGAACGCCACCACGGCGAGCGCGTAGCCTGCCACGAAGGCCACCGGCCCCCACACCCCGAGTTCGTCCACCCAGGCGGAAAACGCGGGAATGAGCGCGCCCGCCTTGCGGCCGGCCAGCACGAGCACCGCCACGCCGGCCAGCACGAGCAGCACTCGAACGAGGGTGACTCGCCGGGAACCCGAGGGAGCTTCGGAGGTCGCTTGCGTCATCGTGCGCGCACTCGTCCTTGGTGGATGCGGGTGGGTGGGGACACTCTGCCCGGTCGAGCCGCCGACGGGTCCGCGCTCAAACGCCCTGCGCGGGTGAACGGTTCCCTGGCGTCCGGCGGCCGGTCAGCGCAACATACCGCCGGGAGCTTCCCGGCGCCCGACGGCGGCGGCGGTCTTCGCGGGTACGGCGCAGACGGTCTGGTGGATGTGCTCCCCGCTCCCGGTTAAAACGTCTCCCACCCGATTCCGCATCCACGAGTCGCCGATGGTCGCAGCACCAGCGAAGGTTCTCCGTCGCCTGGCCCTGGCCGGAGGCGCGCTCCTCGCCCTGGCGTGCGGCCACACCGATCCCTTCAGCACACCCCCTTACGGCACCAACCAGCCGTTCGATCCCACGCCGCCGGTGCGCCTGACCCTCAACCCAGCCGCCGATCGTGGCGCGTCGTGGCTGCCCGACGGCTCCGGCATCCTCTACTCGGCCCAGCAGCCCGGTCGACCGGATGTTGACGTGTGCCTTGCCGAGCTTCCTCCCGACGGCGGCAGCCAGCGCCGGCTGGTGTGCGATGGGACGCCGGCCGGACCCGACCTCACCGATGCAATCGAATCGCCCGTCCGCGCCCCGGACGGACCACTGGCATTCGTGAAGGCGAGCGGCGCGATCGGTGGTTCCAACCCGAGCACCGAGGCGTTGGCGGTCGCATCGGGCGTGGACATCGCGAACGCGACGGACCTGCAACGCATCCCCTACACCCTTGCCGGCGAGCCGACCCACACGGGCATTGCGCAGATCAGATGGCAGCGTCCAGGCCGGCTGGTGTACCTCGCCCAATCCGTGGTCTACCGTCGCGCGTGCGCGCAGTGCCGGCTGGACACCATCGCGTCGGGCCTGAAGGTGGCACTCCTCGACCTGTCCCCTCCCGGCACGGCGCCGGTCGTGCTGCCGGCTACCGACTTCGCCTCGGGCGTGAGCCCGGGACCCTCGAGCGACGAGGTCTACTACACCCTCGGCGGCGACACCCGGGTGTACCGCCGGATCCTCTCCACGGGAAGCGTCGGGGTCGTGCACGACTTCGGCGCCGCCGGCATCGCGCGGGACGTCCACGTGGCCGGCGGGCGACTCACGGCGGT
>JBBQDU010000068.1:0-11903 GCA_038320055.1 Gemmatimonadales bacterium
CCGACTGCGGAAGTGCCGGTCACGAATCTCCACCGGGACGAGATCCTCGAGGCCGCCGACCTGCCGCGCGGCTACTGCGCGTGGACGCCGTGCTTCCGGCGCGAGGCGGGAGCGCATGGCAAGGACACCCGCGGCCTCATCCGCGTGCATCAGTTCGACAAGGTCGAGCTGGTGCGGTTCGTCCGCCCGGAGGATTCGGATGCCGAGCACGCCAGGCTGACCGGCCACGCGGAGGCCGTGCTGCAGCGGCTCGGCATTCCGTATCGGGTGGTGGAGCTGGCGGCCGGCGACACCGGTTTCGCGAGCGCCCATACCTTCGACCTCGAGGTGTGGGCCGCGGGCGTCGGCGCATGGCTCGAGGCGTCGAGCAGCAGCACGTTCACGGACTTTCAGGCCCGACGAGCCAATATCCGCTTCCGGCCGGCGCCCAAGGCGAAGCCCGAGTTCGTGCATACGCTCAATGCATCGGGCGTCGCGTTCCCCCGCACGATCATCGCCCTGCTCGAGAACAACCAGGCAGCCGACGGGTCGGTGCGGGTACCGGAGGCACTGGTGCCGTACCTCGGCGTCGACCGCCTGCTTCCCGGTGCGTAGCGAACGGCTGCAGCGCCTCGCGCCCACGCTGGCCGTGGTGCTCGTGGCTCTGCTGGCCGGGCTGAGCTTCGGCTCGGGACTGTTGGTCCTCCGTCATTTCCAGGCGGACGCCTCGGCCACCAGCCGGCTCTACTCGGGCGTCTTCGGCGGTCTCAACGATCCGCGGCCCGGCGCCGAGGCGGAAGCGTTGCTTCGGTTGGGCGCCCAGGTGCGGGCGCTGGGACTGCCGCTCGTGGTGACCGACAAGGCAGGCCGCGTGACCGCGGCCGCCAATCTGCCGTTCGATGTGCCGCTCGACGACCCGAGGGTGAGGCGCTACGCCGCACGGCTCGATCGCTGGAATCCGCCGATCGTCGACGCGATGATCGGGACCGTGCATTATGGGCCGCTGCCCGCGCAGCGGAATCTCACCGCCCTGGCGGTCCTCCAGGGACTCACGATCGCCGTCATGGTGGCCGTGGCGATCTTCGCCTACCGGAGCGCCATGGCCGCGCAGCGCGACCGGCTCTGGGTGGCGATGGCCCGCGAGGCCGCGCATCAGATGGGCACACCGCTCACCAGCCTGCAGGGTTGGATCGAGCGTGTCCGCTCGCGGGCCACGCCGCCGCCGGGGCTCGCCGATCACCTGGCGGCGGACGCGGAACGGCTCGACCGGGTCGCCCAGCGCTTCGAGCGCATCGGCAACCCCGCCAAGCGCGAGCCGGTCGGCCTCGGTGCGCTCGCCGACCGCGTGGCCGGCTACTTCCGGCCGCGATTGCCGAAGCATGCCAACCCGATCGACCTTCGGCTCGAGGCGCCCGGCATGGGCCCAGTCGTGCTGGGCGACGCGGTGCTGCTGGAGTGGGTGCTCGAGGCACTGGTGAAGAACGCGATCGACGCGCTGCAGGGTCGCGCCGGCACGATTATCCTGCGAGTCGGCGCCGAGCATGGCCGGGGCGAGATCCGGGTGATGGACGACGGTCCCGGCGTGCCCCGGGAAATTCGGCGCACCCTGTTCGAGCCCGGCATCACCACCAAGCGAGGCGGCTGGGGCATCGGCCTCGCGCTGGCGCGGCGGGTCGTCGAGGACGCGCATCGCGGCCGCCTCGAGCTCGAACCGACGGACCAGGGAGCGTCATTCGTGATTCGCATTCCACTGGCGGAGTCCGCCACGTGATCGAGACCCCCGCGCCGGACCTCGGGCACGCGCTCAACCCCGCGCAGCAGGAGGCCGTGGACCACCTCCACGGACCCATCCTGGTCCTCGCGGGCGCGGGCTCGGGGAAAACGCGCGTGCTGACCACCCGCATCGCCCGCCTCATCGACCGGCACGGCGTGCCACCCGACCGCATCTTCGCCGTGACCTTCACCAACAAGGCCGCGGGCGAGATGAAGGAGCGGATCGGGCGGCTGCTGGACCGCGATCCGTCCGGGCTCTGGATCGGCACCTTTCATTCGCTGTCGGCGCGGCTGCTGCGGCGCGAGGCGGAGCTGCTGGGTTTCGGCCGCCAGTTCACCATCTACGACGAGGACGACCGGCTCAGCCTGATCCGGCGGATCATGGAGCAGCGGGGGCATGCGACGAAGCTGTTCGCGCCCCGGGCCGTGCAGTCGCTCATCTCGGCCGCGAAGAACCGGATGATGCCGCCCTCGGAGCTGGCCGCGGGCGTCTCGCAGTTCGACCGGCTCGCGCAGGTGGCGGCCGACGTCTACGCGGCCATGGGTCCCGCCCTCAAGGCGGCGAACGCGATGGACTTCGACGACCTCCTGCTGCATCCGCTCACGCTGTTCCGCGAGCATCCTGACCGGCTGAAGGCGTACCAGGCGAAGTTCGGCTTCCTCTTGGTGGACGAGTTCCAGGACACCAACCGGGCGCAGTACGCGCTGATCCGGCACCTCGGCGCCTCGGGCAATGTGTTCGCGGTGGGTGACGACGACCAGTCGATCTACGGGTGGCGGGGCGCCGACGTCCGGAACATGCAGGAGTTCCTGACCGATTTCCCGGGCGCCCGGCTGGTGCGGCTCGAGGAGAACTATCGCTCGACGCAGATCGTGCTCGACGCGGCGAACGGGGTGATCGCGGAGAATACGGGCCGCATCGGCAAGACCCTGATCACGCGCCGCCGCGGGGGTGAAACCGTCACCCTGCTCGCGGCCGCGGACGAGCGGGACGAGGCGGAGTGGGTCGTCCGCGAGCTCGAGCGCCGGCGCGGGGCCGGCGACTGGAGTTACGGCGACATGGCCGTGCTCTACCGCACCAACGCGCAGTCCCGCGCGCTCGAGGAGGCGTTCCGCCGCGGCGGCGTTCCGTATCGGCTCATCGGCGCGATCAGCTTCTACGAGCGCCGCGAGGTCAAGGACCTGCTCGCGTACCTCCGGCTCACCGCCAATCCATCGGACGACGAGGCGTTTCTTCGCGCCGTGGCGGTTCCGCGCCGCGGGATCGGCGATACGAGCCTCGCCACGCTCGGCCGAAGCGCGGTCCAGTGGGGCAAGCCGTTGCTCGACACGGCGCGCGCGGCCGATGCGATCGCGGAGCTGCGGCCCAACCTGCGCGCGGCCTTCCAGTCGTTCGCCTCGCTGATCGACGGGGTCGGGCGGAGCGCGCGGGAGCTGCCGCCCGCGGGGGTGCTCGAGGAGGTCATCCGGGCCATCGACTATGAGGCGGTGCTTCACGCCGAAGGGCCCGAGGGCGCCGACCGTTGGGACAACGTGCGCGAGCTCGTCGCCAGCGCCGCCGACTGGTCGGAGGACGTGACGGAGGAGTCGGACGGCACGCCGCTCGAGCGGTTCCTCGCCGAGGCCGCGCTGCTCTCGTCGGCCGATACCGTCGTGGGCGACGAGGCCGGCGTCACCCTCATGACCTTGCACACGGCCAAGGGTCTCGAGTGGCCGGTGGTGGTGCTGACCGGACTCGAGCACGGGCTGTTCCCGCTGGCCCGGGCCGAAGAGCAGCCGGACGGGCTGGAGGAGGAACGCCGACTCTGCTACGTCGGATTGACGAGAGCCAAGGACAAGCTCTACCTCACCTGGGCCCGTGCGCGCCGCCGTGGCGGCGAGCTCCGGCCCGGCATTCCGTCCCGCTTTCTGCGGGCGCTCCCACCCGGCCTCGTGGAGGAGCGACGGACGACCTCGCTGTGGGCCCCCGACTGGAGTGGTGGCGTAGCGGGGCGGCCGCCCGGCGGACGCGCGTTCGGCTCGGCGCGCCGGCCCCCGGCCCAGCCGGCCCCCCCGGTGGAGGAGCTCTCGCAGGACACGCCCCGCTACGTGAAGGGCGAGCGCGTCAGGCACCGGCGGTTCGGGAGCGGGACGATTCAGGGTCTCACCGGCACCGGCCGGGATCTCAAGGTCTCGGTGACGTTCGACGACGCCGAGGTGGGTGTCAAGCAATTGCTCGTGGCCTACGCGGGGCTCGAGCGTGAATGGGAGAGCGCATGAGCATCGGTCGAGACGACGTACTGCACGTCGCGAAGCTGGCGGAGCTGGCGGTGGACGAGGCCGACCTGGACCGCATGGTCGGCCAATTGAACCGGATCGTGGCGTTCGTGGCGCAGCTGGAGCAGGCGCCAGGTGGCGCGCCCGCCGACATGTTTCTCCCCGGACCCGCCCAGGTCGCCCTGCGTCCCGACGTCCCGGGCTCGGTGCCCCTCGCGCGGCCGCCGGCGGAGCTGGCCCCCGAGTTCGCCGAGGGGTTTTTTCTGGTGCCGCGCCACGGCGCCATGGAGGACCCGTGAGCGCATCGGCTGTCGCGCAGACGGTCGGCGACCGGCTCGCCGCAGCCGAGGCCTCGTGCCTCAACGCAACGCTGCACTGGTCGCGCGAGGTGCTCGACGCCGAGGCGGCCCGGGTGGATGCGGCTCCCGTCGCGGGCCCGCTGTCGGCGGTCCCGATCGCGCTCAAGGACAACATCGTCACCACCGACGCGCCGACCACCTGCGGGTCGCGCATCCTCGAGGGCTACGTCTCGCCCTATGAGGCCACGGTGGTGCAGCGGCTCCGGACCGCGGGGGCCATGGTGGTGGCCAAGGCCAACATGGATGAGTTCGCCATGGGCTCCTCCACCGAGCATTCGGCCTACGGGCGCGTGCGGCATCCGCTGGATCCGGATCGCGTCCCCGGCGGCTCGTCGGGGGGCTCCGCGGCGCTGGTGGCGGCGGGCGTCGTACCGGCCGCGCTCGGTTCCGAGACCGGAGGCTCCGTTCGCCAGCCGGCGAGCTTCTGCGGCGTCGTGGGCGTGAAGCCCAGCTACGGGCGGGTGAGCCGGTTCGGCCTGGTGGCGTTCGGGTCGTCGCTCGACTGCATCTCGGTCTTCGGCCGGACGGTCGACGACTCGGCCCGCGTCCTGGGCGCGATCAGCGGACACGATCCCCTCGACAGTACCACGGTCGATCGGCCGCCGATGGTCGTGCCGCGGTCGCGTCTCGATCTCGCGGGTCTCCGCATCGGCCTCCCGCGCGAATACTTCCCCGCGGATCTCGACCCCGGCGTCGCGGCGGCGATGGAGCGCACCAAGGACGCCGTGCGCCGCCTCGGCGGCGAGCTCGTGGACGTGACGCTCCCGCACTCGGCGTTCGCGGTTCCCACCTATTACATCGTGGCGCCGGCCGAGGCGGCGGCGAACCTGGCGCGGTACGACGGCGTGCGCTACGGGCGGCGCATCGTGGGGCCCGGGGGCGACATCCGCGCGCTCTACCAGGCCACGCGCGGCCAGGGATTCGGACCCGAGGTGCAGCGGCGAATTCTGGTGGGCACCTACGTGCTGAGCGCGGGCTACTACGACGCGTACTACGGGAAGGCGCAACGGGTGCGCGCGCGCATCGCGGACGATTTCCGGCAGGCGTTCGCGGGTGGTGTGGATCTCCTGCTCACCCCGACCACGCCGACCCCGGCGTTCCGGGCCGGTGAAAAGATCGAAGACCCGGTGGCGATGTATCTGGCCGACATCTTCGTCTGCGCCATCAGCCTGGCCGGGCTGCCGGCGCTGAGCCTGCCGGTGGGGCGGAGCGAGGGGCTCCCGGTCGGGGCGCAGCTCATCGCGCCATACTTCGAGGACGAGCGGATGCTGGCCGCCGCGGGCGCGCTCGAGAGAGCGGTCGATGGCAGCGCGGAGGTGCGGTGATGACCTGGGAGACGGTGATCGGACTCGAGGTGCACGTGCAGCTCAGCACGCGCACCAAGATGTTCTGCGGCTGCCGCACCACCTTCGGCGATCCCCCCAACACCAACGTCTGCCCTACGTGTCTGGGCCTCCCGGGCGCGCTCCCGGTGCCGAACGGGGAAGCCATCCGACTCGCCGCCCGCGGGGCCATCGCCCTCGGCTGCACCGTGCATCCGACCAGCGTGTTCGCGCGGAAGAACTATTTCTATCCCGATCTGCCGAAGGGCTATCAGATCTCGCAGTTCGATCAGCCGCTTGCCACGGGAGGCCGCGTCGCCTTCGACTCCCCGGCACGGGGTCGCGTCGACGCGGGCGTCACCCGGCTCCACGTCGAGGAGGACGCCGGCAAGCTCGTGCACGATCGGTTTCCGGGGAAGACGGCGGTGGACCTCAACCGCGCCGGCACCCCACTCGCCGAGATCGTGGGCGAGCCGGATCTCCGCTCCCCGGCGGAGGCCCGCGCCTACCTCGTGACGTTGCGCCAGATCCTGGTGTACGCGGGCGTGAGCGACTGCAGCATGGAGCAGGGCAGCCTCCGCGTCGACGCCAACCTGTCCATCCGCCGTCCCGGCGAGGCCCGCCTCGGCATCAAGACCGAGGTCAAGAACCTCAACTCCTTTGCGAACGTCGAGCGGGCGCTGGAGGCGGAGCGCGAACGGCAGATCGCGCTGCTGGAGGGCGGAGAACGGGTGGCGGCGGTCACGTTGCTCTTCACCGCGGGCACCGGCCAGGTGCGGGTGCTCCGGTCCAAGGAGGAGAGCCACGACTATCGCTACTTCCCCGATCCCGACCTCCCCCCGCTCCTGCTCGCGCCCGAGTGGATCGCCGAGCAGCGGGCCGCGCTTCCCGAGCTCCCCGAGGCGCGGCGGGCGCGCCTGGAGCTGGCCCACGGGCTCACCGTCTACGACGCGCGCGTCCTGACCAGCGAGATCGCGCTGGCGGACTACTACGAATCCGTCGTCGGGGCGGGCGTGGAGCCGAAGACGGCGGCCAACTGGCTCATGGGCGAGGTGATGACCACCTACAACGAGACCGGCGCCTTTCCCGTTGAGCCAGCGCGGCTGGCCGCGCTCGTGGCCCTGGTGCGCGACGGCGTGGTGAGTCATCAGGCCGCCAAGCGAATGTTCCCGGTGCTCGCGGAGCATCCGGGCGACGAGCCCCGCGCGGTGGCCGAACGGCTCGGCCTCGTTCAGGTGAGCGATCAGGGCGCGCTCGGGGGCTGGGTGGATGAAGTACTCGCGGCGCACCCGGGCGAGGTCGCGCGGTACCGCGGGGGCGAGGTGAAACTGTTGGGATTCTTCGTCGGGCAGGTCATGAAGCGGAGCCGCGGGAAGGCGGATCCGAAAGGCGTCCAGCCCGTACTGCAGGACAAGCTGGGGTAGACGGCGAGGGCTAGAGACCGGCGCCTCGGCGACGGGTCAGCGCTCGGGAACGCCCAGCTCGAGCAGCGACATCGGATCCACCGTGATGCCCCCGTATCGGGCGATCCAGTGCAGGTGCGGTCCCGTGGCGCGCCCGCTCTGTCCCACGGCGCCAATCACCTGACCCCTGGCGACCGTGTCCCCGGCTGCCACGTCCACCCGGCTCAGGTGGAAGTAGCCCGTCACCAGTCCCGCACCGTGGTCCAGATACACGGCGTGGCCCGCCAGGTAGAAATCCGCCGTCAGCGCGACGACCGCGCGGCCCGCGGCCCGGACCGGCGCCCCGATCTGGCCGGCGAAGTCGGTGCCCAGGTGCCGACTGGTCACGGTGCCGTTGAACTCGCGGGCCGTGCCGTAGGTGCTGGTAATTCGGCTCGGCCGCGGTCGGATGAACGCGCCTCTCCAAAGGCGCGGCGTGTCGTGTCCCTGCCGGGAGATGGCCCGGCTCTGCGCCACTTCGCTTGCGACCCGGGCCTGTGCCGCGCTGTCCGGCTCCGCGTACCTCGGCGCCACCCGCAGGCGCTCGCTGGCGTAGTCGGGCCGGCGCACGGTCAGGTGCACGATCACCGTATCGGTGACCGCGCCCGTCGACAGGCGCAGCGCGATCGGGAAGGTGTCACCCCCCTCCAGCGGGAGCCCTACGAGGGTTCGGAACCGCCCGTCGCCGATCCGCTCGAAGTGGAGCGGCTCGCCCCCGGCCGAGCCGTCGAGCGTGAGCGAGGTGTCGGGCGCGCCGGCAGGGCGCGCGAACAGCCAGGCCACGCTCCCCCGGGACGGAAGAGTGGGCACGGTCTCGACGGCCATCCGCTCCGCTTGCGGGGCCGTCTGCGCCCCCAGCCGCGCGCCGCCGAGCGCCAGCGGCCCAAGCAGCCAAGCCCAGAGCGGGCCGCGGGGCCGCCTCATCGTGCCAACCGTCGGATGAGTGGGGCGTCGTCCGGGTAGGCCGCCACGAGTGCGTTCTCCCGGCCCAGCTCGAAATCCGCGAACTCGAACCCCGGCGCGACCGTACACCCGCACAGCACCGCGTCGCCCTCGGGCTCCGCGGCCTGCCACACGCCGGCCGGCACCACCGCCTGCGGGACCGCGGCGCTCAACCGCACCTCGCCCATCCCCAGGCGGTAGAGATGGAGCGCACCACCGTCGTAGTGGTGCCAGACCTCGTCCGCACTCACCCGGTGCCAGGCACTCCGGTCGCCGCGTGGGAGCAGATAGTGAATCGCGGTGGAGGCGGAGCGCACCCGACCGTCGGGCAGCGTGAGCCGAAGCGGGCTGCGAAATGTTTCGCCGTAGAATCCGCCCTCGGGATGCGGGCGGAGCGCCAGGCGGCGCACGACGTCGTCGACGTTCAGCGGTCGTCGCTCACGAGCGCGCGCGGGGACGGCGCGGCGCTCTCGGGGGCGCGCCACGGCAGCCGGTTGGAGATGCGGGTCCAGAAGGTGAGTGGACGGTCGGGAAGCCCGAAGTGCTCCTGCGCGGCGGTCTCGAGCCTGGCGGGATTCCGCCGACCACCGTCGCGCAGCACCCGCCGTCTGAGTTCCTTGGCCACCTTGAGCGGTCGCTCGCCCGAGGGATCGAGCTGCAAGCCCGCCGAGGCGCTGCCGCCGAGAAACTCCATCATGTAATCGTACGAGAGGCCGAGGTGGCGCTCGACGTCCGCATCGGCCAGCGGCCACCGGCTGTACTCGCGTGCCACCTGCGTCGCGCGCTGCCAGCTGGGACTCTCGGTGAGGTGCACCATGCCGCGGAAGAGGCGTCGGTTGGTGCGCACGCTGAAGATCGTCGGCGAGATGATGCGGTCGAGGTGCCCGTCCGCCTCGGCGTGGTCGAGGAGAATCACGTCCTTGGCCGATCGGGCGTACGCGTCGCCCAGATGGGTCTCGACCCGGGTTTCCCAGTACGAGTGTCCGACCGCCGCCGTACTGCTCGTGATCATGAGCTGACGGGGCACGAAATAGTTGTGGGCGACGGTATCGGCGGCGAGATGGCACAGGTAGCCGAGCCCGAAGGCGCGAAGCGCGTCCGAACCGGCCAGGTCGTGAATCTCCTGGCCGACGTGCCAGTAGTGACAATGCCGGCCCAGCGGCGCGTAATGCTTGGCGATCGACGAATCGGCCGCGATGTTGCCGTAGAGGAAATCGAAGGGGTAGGCCCGGAGGAGATCGGCGGCCGCGGCCGGGAGCTGGGCGAGGCTCGACAACACCGATTCGCCCAGGTAGATGTGGGTGCCCGGCGTCCAGGCGTGTGCGACGCCGGGCGCCGCCAGGAGCACGAGCCCCACACCCGCGAACGCGAGCGCGAGGCGCGCGAGCGTCATGAAGGGCTCGTCACGAGCGACGAGCGACCAGCAGGCGCCGCACCCGACCGAAGATCCCGCTGCCGCGGCGCACGGAGCGGAGCGTCGCCGCCACGTCCAGGGCGGTATCCTCGACCTCGCCGTGCACCAGGTCGTAGAGGGTCTCGAGGTCGGCCAGCTTGTCCTCGACCCGGTCCACGCCCCGCACGACCTTCCGCCGGACCCGGCGGCTGGTTTGCGCAAAGGCCCCCGCTTCGTGCCGCACCAGCACCATCAGATCCTGCGTCTGCTCGGTGAGCCGTCGCACGGCCTTGAGCGCCTGGGCGGCGTCGTCCTGCAGGCCGTCGACCAGGGAACCGAGCTTTTTCGCCTGGGCGGACAGGCGAAGCGCCGCGATGCCGAGCGCACCCGCCACGCCCAGGATGGAAAGCGCGATGACCGCCAGCGATATGGCCATGGTGGGCCCCACCCAGGATGGTTGGGCGGCGACCTGCAGCAGTGCAAGGGTGTGCGATCCCACGATGTCCTCCCCGAAAAGGGCCGACGGCACGGCGGCGAGCGGTGCCGCCGGCGCGTCATGCCGGTAAAACAATGGAGTCGGGGGTCCATCGCAAGCCCCACGATCCGCTTGACGCGACTCGCCGACCGGACGAGCTTTGGCCATGCCTCCTCGATTCCTCGTGCGCGGCGGTCGTCCACTGCGCGGGTCCATCCGTCCCGCCGGGAACAAGAACGCCGCGCTGCCGATCCTCGCCAGCACCCTGCTCGCCGACGGTCCGATGGAGCTCGACAACATCCCGCGTATCCGGGACGTCGAGACGATGCTCGCGCTCCTCGTGGATCTCGGCGCGACCGCCGAGTGGACCGGGCCCAATCTGGTCCGCATCGACACGCGGCAGGTGCGGCCCAAGCCGCTCGATCCCAAGCTCTGCGCCCGGATCCGGGCGTCGATCCTTCTCGCCGGACCCTTGCTGGCACGGTTCGGCATGGTCACGCTTCCCCCGCCGGGCGGTGACGTCATCGGGCGGCGGCGGGTGGACACCCACTTCCTGGCGCTGGAACAGCTCGGCGCGTCGGTGACGGTCGGCGCCCGGTATGAGCTCGAGGCGAAGAAGGGCCTCGTCGGCGCCGACATCTTCCTCGACGAGCCGAGCGTCACGGGGACCGAGAACGCGCTGATGGCGGCCGTGGCGGCGCGGGGCCGGACCGTGCTCCGGAACGCCGCCTGCGAGCCTCACGTGCAGGATCTCGCGCGCGCCCTGGCGGCCATGGGCGCCCAGATCGAGGGGATCGGCTCGAACATCTTCACGATCGAGGGCGGGCGGCCGCTGGGTGGCGCCTCCTATGCGATCGGTCCCGACCACATCGAGATCGGCAGTTTCATCGGGCTCGCGGCCGTTACCAACGGCGAGATCACGATCGACCCGGTGCGGGTCGAAGATCTCCGGAGCACGCTGCTCGGATTCGAGCGGCTCGGCATCCGGCCCCGCGTGGACGGCCAGCGACTGACGGTGGACGCCGACCAGGAGCGGCGCATCCGTCCCGACCTCGGCGGGCATGTGCCGAAGCTCGAGGACGGTCCGTGGCCGGCATTCCCGGCCGACGTGATGTCCACCACCATCGTCACCGCGACGCAGTGCTCGGGCATGCTGCTGGTGTTCGAGAAGATGTTTGAGTCGCGGCTGTTCTTCGTGGACAAGCTGATCGGGATGGGCGCGCGGATCGTGCTCTGCGATCCGCACCGGGCGGTCATCTCGGGTCCGTCGCCGCTCAAGGGGGGGACGGTGGAGTCGCCCGATATCCGCGCCGGCATGGCGATGCTGCTGGCCGCGCTCGCGGCGGACGGCGCGAGCACCATCCACAACGTGGGCCAGATCGAGCGCGGCTACGAGCGCATCGACGAGCGGCTCCGGGCCCTGGGAGCGGACATCGAGCGGGCGGATGACTGAGGCGCGGGGCTGACGACGCTGCGCGAGGCGCCCGTCGCCGGACCGCTTCCATTGTACGAGCTCGCGGAGTGGCGCCGGCATGGCCTGGTCGCGGGCATTACCGGCCGGGGGACCGACCCGGGACGTGGCTTCGATCTCGGTCTGTGGAGCGACGCTCCCGTGGGGCAGACGATGGGCCGTTGGCGCGCCTTCCGGCGCGCGCACCCGGGGTTCGACGCGGTCGTGCTGGGGCATCAGGTCCACGGCATCGATGTCGAGGCGGTAGGGCCGGCCCGCGGCTGGGTGCAGATCGAAGGCGTGGACGGCTGGGTTACGACCTCCCCGGGGGTGCTGCTCACCGTCACCGTCGCGGACTGCATTCCCGTGTACCTCGTGGTGCCGGGACGCGGGATCGCGCTGCTGCACGCCGGGTGGCGGGGGACGGCGGGCGGCATCCTGGCCGTCGGGCTCGCGCGGCTCGTTCAGACGGCCAATGCCGCTCCTTCGGATGTGATAATGCACTGCGGCGT
>JBBQDU010000069.1:0-11861 GCA_038320055.1 Gemmatimonadales bacterium
CGGTGTACGCGGCGTACCATACGCCCGACGGTCTCAACGGGCAGGTGTACAACCGCTGCGTGGGCACCCGGTACTGCGCCAACAACTGCCCGTACAAGGTGCGCTACTTCAACTGGTACAAGTACAACGAGCTCGCGTGGCCGGAGCCGCTCCACCTGCAGCTCAATCCCGACGTTACCGTGCGGGCGCGCGGCGTGATGGAGAAGTGCACCTTCTGCATCCAGCGCATCCGGGGTGCCCAGAACGACGCGCGCCTCGAGAACCGCCCCGTGCGCGACGGCGATTTCACCACCGCCTGTGCGCAGGCCTGTCCGTCCGAGGCCATCGTCTTCGGCGACGTCCGCAATCCGGAGAGCCGGGTGGCCGCCGCCAAGCAGGACCACCGGGGCTACCACGTCCTGGAAGAGATCAACGTCCGACCGGCGATCACCTATCTCGCCAAGGTTCTGCATTCGGTGGAGGCCTGACGATGGCTGTCGTCGCGCGGCCGGGCCCCGCCCGGAAGCCGGAGCTCGAGCTCACCCAGACGCACGCCGACGTCACGCGCGACGTCGTGGCGACGCTGGGCGCGCCGAGCACCGGCTACCTCCTGCTCCTGTTCGGGGCGGTGGCGCTCTTCCTGGCGGGGCTCACGACGTTCCTGGTGCTGGTGAAGGACGGTCTGGGGCACGCGGGCTACACCCCGCCGATCTTCTGGAGCGTCTACATCACCACCTTCGTGTTCTGGGTGGGCATCGGGCACGCCGGCACGCTCATCTCGGCGATCCTGTTCCTGTTCCGGAGCCCGTGGCGCACGGCCGTATATCGCTCCACGGAAGCGATGACGGTGTTTGCCGTCATGACGGCGGCGCTGTTTCCGATCATCCACATCGGGCGGCAGTGGATCTTCTACTGGCTCCTGCCGTATCCGAACCAGCGGTGGCTCTGGCCCAACTTCAAGTCGCCGCTGATCTGGGACGTGTTCGCCATCTCGACCTACTTCACGGTCAGCTCGACCTTCCTCGTCTTCGGGCTCATTCCCGACATCGCCGCCGTGCGGGACAAGGTCACCGGCTGGCGGAAGACGGTGTACACGCTGACGTCGGCCGGCTGGCAGGGGACGGACAACCAGTGGCGCCACTACTCGCGCGCCTATCTCTACCTGGCCGCGCTCGCCACGCCGCTGGTGCTGTCCGTGCACTCGGTCGTGAGCTGGGACTTCGCCTCGGCGATCGTGCCAGGCTGGCACGGGACGATCTTTGCCCCGTACTTCGTGGCCGGCGCCATCTACTCGGGCATCGGGATGGTGTTGACGCTGATCATCCCGCTCCGGCGGGCGCTCCGGATCGAGCACATGATCACGGACTACCACTTCGACAATCTGGCCAAGCTGACGCTGCTGACCGGGTCGATTCTGTTCTACGCCTACGGGATGGAGTATTTCGTGGCGTGGTACAGCGGCAACACCTTCGAGCAGACCACGTTCTACCGCCGTGCCTTCGGTCCGATGTGGTGGGCCGGCTGGACGATGATCATCTGCAACGCGTTCGTGTCGCAGCTGCTGTGGTTCCGGAAGATCCGCACCACTCTCACGGCGCTCTTCGTCATTTCGATCTTCATCAACATCGGGATGTGGTTCGAGCGCTACGTCATCATCGTCTCGTCGCTCAGCAACGACTACATCCCCTGGGCCTGGGGCAACCTGAACCCGACGTGGGCCGACTGGGGAATCCTCGCGGGGTCGTTCGGCTGGTTCGGCATGTGGTTCCTGCTGTTCGCCAAGAGCTTTCCGATCGTGGCGATCCAGGAGATCAAGGAGATGATTCCGATGCCGCGGAAGCGCACGGGTGGGCACCACTGATGGCGCGGACAGGACGGATGCGGCGGGCCTCGGGCGTGCTGGCCTCGTTCATCCACGTGGACGCGGCCGTGGACGCCATCCGGGCGCTCCGCGCGCGGGGCCACCGGAACCTGGTGGTCTACTCGGCCGCCCCGAACCACGAGATCGAGGAAGCCCTCGATCACTCGGTCAGCCCGGTGCGCTTCTTTACCCTGATCGGCGGCCTGACCGGCTGCGCCGCCGGATTCGGGATGACGATCTGGATGTCGCTCGACTGGCCGCTGCTGGTCGGCGGCAAGACGATCGCGTCCATTCCGCCCTATGTCGTCATCGCCTTCGAGCTGACCATTCTGCTCGGGGCGCTCAGCACGGTCACCGCGGTCGGCCTGCTGAGCGTCCTCATGGGGAAGCGGGGCATCGCCTACGACCCGAGCTACAGCGACGACCAGGTCGGCGTCTTCGTGCCGGCCGGGTCCGATCAGGTCAGGCCGGTCGAGCAACTGCTGCGGGCCGCCGGCGCGGTGGAGGTGCGGCATGAAGTGGCGTGAGCCGGGCGGGCGCGGCGGCGGCGCCGTTCCACGCCGGAACTGGTGGTGGGCCGGTCTCGTGGCGCTGACTTTGTCCGCCACGGGCTGCGACTTCTGGTACAACCGCGTTCCGTCACCCGACGATCTCTGGCACGTGATTCCGTGGTTCGATCACATGATCCACGCGAAGTACATCCGCCCCTACGAGACCTCCGCGGTGCCGCGGTACACGCCCGCGGGCGCGGTGCCGGTGAGCGGCGGCGAGCCGGACTGGTCGGCCGAGTGGGCCACGGGCAAGCTGACCACCGTGAACGCGCTCCGCAATCCGTACGCGGCGGGCGGGTCCGACGCCAAGGCGTCGCCGGCCGGGGCTGACGTCCCCATCATTCCGCGCGAGGTGGACGCCGCGGGTGACACGCTCTACCAGAACTACTGCGCCGTCTGCCACGGGTCGGCGGGCGATGCCAAGGGAACGGTCTCCTCGCGCATCGGGGCGCCGTCCCTCCTCACGGGCCGCGCTCGCGCCTACCCCGACGGCTACCTGTACAGCATCATCCGTTACGGCCGCGGCGTGATGCCGCGCTACGGCGACAAGGTGTATCTGCCCGCCGACCGCTGGGCCATCGTCAACCACATTCGCAAACTTCAGGGTCGGACGCCCGTGGCGTCCGAGCCCGCCGGAGCCGCGGTCGGCATCCCGCCCGGTCCCAGCGCCACCGGGTCGACCGGAGAAAGACCCCGATGAGCTCCACGCTTCACGACCGTCTCGTGCAGCGCTCCCTCGCCGGCCGCTACGATCTGTTCCTCGGCATCGGCGCCGGATGCACCATCCTGGGGCTCCTGCTCTTCGTCCTGGCGCTCAGGGATGGGAACGCCGACCGGGCGTGGCAACTGTTCCACGTGAACTGGCTCTACTTCACCGGCCTCGCCGCCGGCAGCGTGGCGTTCGTGGCAGTGCAGAAAATCACGAACGCCAAGTGGTCGGGCATGATCATCCGCTTCGCCTCGGCCTCGGCGGCATTCCTCCCGGTGTCGCTGGTGGCGCTGGTGCTCATCTTCTTCGCCGGCTATCCGGCCGTGTACGGCCCCATGGTCGCGGCCACGCCGGGGCTCGAGCACGCGAAGGCGGTGTGGCTCTCCCACGACTTCATGTTCGCGCGGTTGCTGATCGGGCTCGGCGTGCTCACGATCATCGGCTGGCGGCTGGTTCGCGCGGATCTCGTCCCCGATCTGCTCGCCGTGCGGTCCGCGGCGCGGGGCGGCCGGCGAGAACGCTACGACCGCTGGACCCGCGGCTACGATGGCAGTCCGGAGGCGCTGCTGGCGCAACAGGACCGGATCGGCCGGCTGGCACCCGCCTACGTGGTCACCTACGCGATCGTGCTGACGCTCGTCGCCTTCGACGGGATCATGGCCCTGCAGCCGCACTGGTTCTCGAACCTGCTCGGGGGCTTCTACTTCATGGGATCGTTTCTCGGCGCGCACATGCTGCTCGCCCTGATGATGATCTACGGCGCGGCCCACCTGGGGGTCGCCGATCTCGTCTCGCCCAAGCAGCGCCATGACCTGGGCAAGCTCTGCTTCGGGTTCACCGTGTTCTGGACCTATCTCATGTGGGCCCAGTTCCTGGTGATCTGGTACGGGAATCTGCCCGAGGAAACCGGCTTCGTGTTCGCCCGGCTGTGGGGGCACTGGCTGCCGGTGGGCCAGGCGGTGTTCATCGGGATGTTCCTGGTGCCGTTCTTCGGCCTCCTCGGCGTGGCGCCGAAGAAGTTCCGCGGCACGCTGGGCCTTTTCGCCGTGGTGAGCCTCACGGCGCTGTGGCTCGAGCGCTACCTCCTGGTCATGCCGTCCGTGAGCATCCTGCCGGGTCCGGTCTTCGGGCAGCCGGAAGCCGGGCCGACACTGCTGTTCCTGGGGCTCTACCTGCTGACGTACGCGCTGTTCGCGCGCACGTTCCCGATGGTCTCACCACGCCTGGCCGAAATCACCCTGGAGCGGGAGCGGGGTCACGCCAGCGCGGAGGTGTCGGCCGAGTTCGATCATGAGGAGAGTTCGCGGGATTACGTGGCGTCGGAAGCGATCGAGCGGAGGGAGAAGCCGCGGGCCTAGGGGTTACTTGCTGCGCATTTCCGCGTTCAGCCGCCGGATCATCGCGCGGAGGCTGTCGGAGGGCAGATTGCCGGTGATGGCCAGCATCCGGTCGCCGCGCTGCATGGCCATCGCATGGCTGGCGTCGGTGCCCACCACGCTCGAATCGGCCGGCAGGAAGAGGGAGTCCACTTCGGCCATGGCGCGGCGCGACAGGAGATGCGACACGTCCGTCGCCGGCCCCTCGATGGTCCGGATCACCTGACCGGACGAGAGCTGCTGGGCCACGACCATGACCGGCCTGGCGCTCTGCTCACCACTCTGCACCTGCACCTGGACCACCGGCAGCCCGTCGATGTGGGGAAGCCGCTCGCCCGCTTCCGCCTTCGCGCCATCCCACGATACCGTTCGCCACATCCCGCCGAGCTCGAGCTCGGCCGCGCCGGAGGGCCGCTCGAGCCGGGTCAGCTCCAGCGCCGGCGTGGGATTGAGCACGGACAGCGTGGCGGCCCGCTTGGCGACGGCCGCGGATTCGGCGGCGGCCGGGTTCGGGGCAGGGCGTCCGGTACGGGCACCCGCATCGGAATCGCGGGGCGATCCGGCCATGGCGGCCACGCGCACGCGGGGCGCCGAGGGCCCGGCCGAGGGACGTGACGGGGCCCGCGCCACCTGAGGATCCGCCGCCTGGGCTCCCCCCGCCTCCGATGATGCCTCTCGGGGCTGAACGGCTCGCGACGGACCAGCTGGGGCGGATACCGCCGCGACCGCGGGCGTCTCCGGCCGAGCACGCGGGCCGGAGCGTGCGATCGAACTCGCCCCCCAGCCGAGCCCCACGGCCGCGACGAGGCTCGCCGCCCAGGCGGTGAGGTGCAGCCGTCGGCGGCGACGGTCGGCCGCATCCGCCGCGCGCGCGCGCAGGACCTCGAACGCCGGGCGAAATCCACGTGGCGGGGCCAGACGGGCGAGCAGCGCCGTCGTGCGGTCTCGCAGCGCGGCGATGCCGTCGCGCAGGGCCTGGCAGGAGGGGCAGGCGGCGAGATGACTTTCGATCTCGACGCACTGCGTCCGGCTCAAGCCTTGATCGAGATAGGCGTGGAGCTCGTCTTCAGGAATGTGCCGCATCGGTCCCCGATCGGATCTGCTGCCGGTCGTGCGCATCCACCAGTCGGCGGCGTGCCCGCGCCAGCGTCGTCCCCACCGCCCCGACCGCCAGACCGGTCTGCGCGGCGATCTCGGGGTAGCTCAATCCCGCGTCCCAGAGGAGGAGAATCTCCCGATCCCGCGGAGTGAGCGTGTTGAGCGCGTTCTGCACCGAGACCATCTGCTCGTCGTGCTCGACCGTGTCGTCCGCCGCGGGCGCGATCGTGGGCTGGGCGATCGGATCGCCCTTGAGCAGGGTCAGGTGCCGCTTGCGGCGCATCGCGGCCCGCGCCTCATCCCGCGCGAGGTTGGCCGCCACGGCGAAGACCCACGCCCGCGGCTTCTCCGGCCGGTGCGAGAGGGCGCGCACGAACACTTCCTGTGCCAGGTCCTCGGCGCGCTCCGCGTCCCAGACCTTACGGTACAGGAAACGGACCACGGCCGTATAGGTGCTCTGGTACAGTTGCTCGAGGTCGTCGGTCACCAGGCCTCCGGAGGGGACTGCTGGGGACGCGGTTTCCGGGAATGCCACGGGAAGCCGGATCGCCCTGAGGGACGGCCAACCTCCCTATGTTTGCACACTTGTGCCTCGGGACGGGGCCGCTCGCCGCCTCCGGGGGCCGAAGACGCAGCCGGGGTGCAGGCCGCGGTTCTTGGGGGGCCATTCGAAGCAGAGGTCCGGCTTGGCGGAGCGCCCGTCCGCACGGTGGCGGTTGTGCAGACTGCACGCCACTCCATCCGGCCCCAGATACCCGCACGCGGAGATCATCTCGACCTCGAGCGAATAATCGCCGCCCCGGTCGATCTTGCAGAGATACGGCGAACGCCGCGCCCGCACCAGGGCCTCGAGACGCCGCTGCGCCCGGGTGCACATGATCTCGAGTTGCAGGTCCCGGCAGCAGGCCGCCTTGCGCGTGTTGTCCGCCGTTCGGCACGGAGCCGATGCGCACGGATTGTCCCCGCTGGATCCGCCGTTCTCGAGAACGGGGAGCGAGCGGGCCGGCATGGGGAGGCTACGCACCACGTTTCGGCAGTCTTCCACGACCACGAAGCGGTCGCCACCCAGCTGAAGCGGTTGCGGCCCGCGACGCGCTCCCCGGGGGACCGGGCCCTCGAAGCCGTGGGCCCGGCACCGGGCGGTCCCTCCATCCTGGTTCAGATATTTGCAGGGCACATGAAGCACGGCGTCCACATAGAGGTCGCCCTCGCCCTCCCACAGCTCCAGAAAATCGAGGTGTTGGGTGTGGCCCAGCAGCCAGGTGGCTTCGTGATCCAGCGAGGCGGGGCCGTCCTCGAGCTCACCTATGCGGAGGGTGACGCGGAGGCTCTTGCACTGGGCGCCCAGGCTCCGGCAGGGGGGAACCCCCGCAGCCGGGCGCGGCCGGGCCGCGGTCGATTCGACAGAAGATGCCATGGTGTTGCCAAACCTAATCGCGCCGGGCGCGGACCGACTGCCTCTTCCATTCGAGGCTCATCACAGTATACTTGGATGTCTTGTGAAACGGTTCACAAGGCGGGCAACTATCCTGTATTTCGGAGGCGAGAGCGGCGATGCGTGTGACTTCCTTGCTGGCGGGGCTGGCCCTCGTCCTGGCGGCCTGTGGTGGCGAGAAGAAGGCCGACGATCAGTCGACGATGGCGACCCCCGACCAGCCGGCCGGGAGCGCGGAGGCGCCTGCCGGCGGTGGTGCGACCCACGACGTGAACATGGTGCTCGACGGCAGCAAGTACAAGTTCGACCCGGCCGAGCTGACGATCAAGGCGGGCGACGTAGTCAACTTCCACAACAAGAGCGGCGGCCCGCACAACGTGTCGTTCTGGGCCGACAGCATCCCGGCCGGCGGAGCGGACCCGCTGAAGTCGAGCATGGCCGACCAGATGGCGCCGCTTGAGGGCCCGCTGCTCACCGAGCCGGACGCGGTCTACAAGGTCAGCTTCGCGGGTGCGCCCACGGGCGACTACAAGTTCTACTGCCTGCCGCACCTCGCCCTCGGCATGAAGGGCAAGATCAAGGTCCAGTAGCCGTACAGAGGCAAGCGTGAAGGGGGCATGCCCGACGGCATGCCCCCTTTGCGTTCAGCGCGCCGGCTCGCCGGCGCCCATCGTGCCGAGCACGGCGGCGATGACCGCTCCTACCACCAGCCCCGCCAGCGCATCCACCGCGTAGTGCATCTGGCAGTACACCACACCGATCGTCAGCAGGACCGTTGGCACCAGCAGGGCGAGCCCCAGCCGGCGCGACCCCTGACCGGTGGCGAGCGCCGCGGCCACTGTCGCCGCCACGTGCGAGCTGGGAAAGGCGGCGCCGTACGAGCTGCCGGCGGCCAAGGTCGCGTACACGAGTCTGGCCGGCGCGTTGTTCAGGAACCAGTCCGCGGGCCGCGCGAAGGTGTAGTACGGTCCCGCCACGGGAAAGAAGATGAACGCCAGGTAGCAGATCACGAAGGTCGTCATCACCACCAGCACGAACCGCCGGAGCGCGACGAAGTCGCCGCGATTGAGGAAGATGAGCGCGGGCACGGTGACGATGAAGTAGTACGAGAAATAGGCCGCGTGAAGCACCGTGGACCAGAGGGCACTCGGTGCCGCCTGCCACCAGTCCCGGCTGACCTGCATGCCGAAGATGGTCTGCTCCCACTGCTGCACCATCCCGTCGTGCACCCGCACCCCGCCGCGGTTCAACACGTCCAGCTGGCCGTACAGGCCGACCAGCAGCAGCAGCGGGTAGATCTCCCGCAGCGTCCGGCCAAGCCGACCGTGGCCGGGAAGCGTCACCAGTAAGATCAGCAGGGCGATGAGCACGTTGCCCACCACCAGCGCCCACCCCCGCGTCTCGGTCGGGAGCCGGTGGATGGCCACCAAGGTCACGATGGCGAGGTATGCCAGCAGCATCCGATCGACCGGCAGCAGCCGGGGTCGGTCCGGTGGGACGGGCACCGGATGGCTGGGTTGTACCGCTATAGCCATCCGGCGGTCCTGTACCACCGATAGGTTTCTTCGAGTCCGGTCCGGAGATCGCGTTCGGCGCGCCAGGCGGTGTCACGGGTGAGCGGTGCCGGATCGGCGGTCCAGGCGGGCTGGAAGAACTCGTTGGCCTTGTCGGTGGTCAGAATGGTCGTCTGTCCGGCAAGCCGCGCGGCGGTTTCGGTGAGCAGCAACACCCCTCGTCCGATGGACGCGGGCACCCGGATCACCCTCGGCCTCCTGCCCATTGCGCGGCCCACGGCGCGCGCCATGTCCGCGCCCGTGAAGATCTCGGGGTGGCAGGCGTAGTAGGTGCGGCGCGCGGCCGCGCTGCTCCCGGCAACGGCGATCAACGCCTCCGCCAGGTCCGCGCCGTGGATCGCACTCAACTCCTGGGTGCCGTCGCCGAGCACCGGGGCAATGCCGAGGCGGGCGAGGCGAAAGACCTTGAGCACCTCCCGGTCGCGCGGGCCGTAGACCATCGGCGGCCGCACGATCGACCAGGCGACCGGACTCGCCGTCACCACCTGCTCGGCGGCGAGCTTGCTGCGTCCATAGGCCGTGACCGGCCGCGAGACCTCGTCGCCGCGAAGCGGGCGCCCCCGGATGGTAGGCCCGGCCGCCGCCATCGACGAGACGAACACGACCCGTGGCGAGCCCGCGCGCTCGGCGGCTTCCATGACGTGCCGGGTGCCGTCGCGGTTGGCGACGAGGAAATCGGCTTCGCTTCGGGCGGCCACGATCCCGGCCACGTGATAGACCGCGTCCTGCCCTTCGACCGCCCGCTGGAGCGCGGCACGATCGTGCAGGTCGCCGGGCACCACGCGGACACTCAGCGGGTCGAGGGCCGCTGCCTTGACCGCGGAACGCGCGAGGATGGTCACCTCGTCACCCCGGCGGCGCAGAGCCTCGACGAGGTGGCTTCCGACGAATCCCGTCGCCCCCGTGACCAGCGCCTTCATATCTTCCGATCGTACAGCCGATAGGTCTTGTAGACCTTGAACGTCATCTTCTCGAGGCCGGCGTTCATCGCGGGATTGTCCTCCAGGATCCACCCCGCCTCGCCCCAGTAGATCCCGCGCTCACCGGACTTGGTCCAGATCCAGTGATACAGCATGGCGTCCACCCCCTTGCCGCGATACTCGGGGAGGACGCCGAGCAGGAGGATGCGCGCCCGGCGGATCTTCCGGGTCTTGAGCGCCCAGAGGAGCTTGAGAATCATCGGGAACATCCGCCCCGACCGGTTCGCCCGGAAGATCACGTTGAGATCGGGCAACGCGATGCCGAAGCCGATGACCTTGCCGTCCTTCTCCGCGATGGGCACCAGATCGGGGATGACCACCGGCTTGAACTGTTCGGCCAGGTGATCGATCTCGTGATCGGTCATCGGGACGAAACCCCAGTTCTTCTCCCAGGCCGCGTTGTAGAGCTCCTTGATCCGCTCGACCTCGCCCTGAAAGTTGCGCATGTCCAGCGGCCGAAGCGTGATGCCCATGCGTTTCCGGATCAGCTCGGTGCCGCGCGCGAGCCGCTCGGGCACCGGGACGTACTGCGCCTCGCTCCCACCCTCGTAGACCCAGAGATCCTTCGCCTTGAGGAACCCCGCCCCCTCGAGCAGCCGGACGTAGTAGCGCGGGTTGTGGGGCATCATCAGGGCGGGCGGGGTGTCGAACCCGTCCACGAGCAGGCCGCATTCGTCGTTCACCGAGAACGAGGCGGGCCCGCGCAGCACGTCGTGTCCCCGGGCCCCGCACCACCCCGCGGCCGCCCCGAGCAGCGCATCGGCCACGGCCTGCTCGTCGACCGATTCGAAGAAGCCGAAAAAGCCCACGTGGTCGTCGTGGGTGTCGTTGTGCAGGCGATTGCTGATCGCGGCGATTCGGCCGACGACCTCCCCGTCGCGCTCGGCCAGGAAGTACTCGGCCGTGGCGTGCTCGAAGAACGGATTCTTGTCGCGGGAGATCAGCAGCGCCACGTCCCGACGCAACGGCGGGACCCAGAGAGGGTCCCGCGCATGGAGTCGATAGGGCAGGTCGATGAAGCGCTCGAGGTCCGCCCGCGCTTGCGCGGGGCGGACGCGCACCCCTGCGGTCAGATGACCCCCAGGTCCCGTCCGATGCGCCCAAACAGATCGAGCGCGAAGTCGATCTGCTCGAACGTGTGCGTGGCCATGAGGCTGGTGCGGAGCCGGCACAGGGACGGCGGCACCGCGGGCGGCCCCACCGGGTTCGTGAACACGCCGGCGTCGAACAGCCGACGCCACATGAGGAACGTCTTCTCGAGCGGGCCGATGAGCACCGGAACGATGGGGGTCGCCGTCGGGCCGATGTCGAAGCCCAGGCTGCGGAAACCCTCCTGGAGGCGGCGCGTGTTGGCCCAGACGCGGTCGCGGCGCTCTGGCTCGTCCTGCAGCACCTGGAGCGCCGCCAGGACGCCGGCGGTATTGGCCGGCGGCAGGGACGCCGAGAAGATGAGCGGGCGGCTGTGGTGGCGCAGATAGTGGATGACGCTCTCGGTCGCCGCCACGAAGCCGCCGATCGATACCAGCGACTTCGAGAAGGTACCGGCGATGATATCGACCTCATCCGTCAAACCGAAGTGGGCCGCCGTGCCGTCGCCGTTCGGGCCCAGCACGCCGAGCGCGTGCGCGTCGTCGAGCGCCAGCGCCGAGCCGTACTTCCGGGCCACCCGGACGAGGGCGGGGACATCGGCGATGTTGCCTTCCATCGAATACACGCCGTCCACCACGATCATCGAGCCCTTGCTCGAGCCGTTCCGCTCCATCCGGCGCTCGAGGTTGCCCAGGTCGCCGTGGTTGAACCGCTCGGTATCGCCGTAGGACAGCTTGGCGCCGTCGACGATCGACGCGTGGTCGAGCTTGTCCAGGTAGACCACCTCGCCCCTGCCGACCAGGCCGGCGATGAGGCCGAGATTGGCGGAATAGCCGGTCGAGAAGACCAGGCACGCCTCCTTGCCGAGAAACTCGGCCAGCGCGTGCTCCAGCTGCTCGTGGAGATCGAGCGTCCCGTTCAGGAACCGGCTGCCCGTGCAGCCCGAGCCGTAGCGGCTCAGGGCCCGGCTGGCCGCCTCGAGCACCTTCGGGTGGTGAGTCAGGCCGAGATAGTTGTTCGATCCCAGCATGATCCGCTTCTGGCCGTCGATGACGACGACTGTGTCCTCCGATTCCGAAATCGGTTTGAAGTACGGATAGAGGCCGATGGCCTGCATCTCACGCGCCTTCGTGAAGTCCCGGCACTTGTCGAAGAGCGCAACCTGTTGAAGCTCTTGGGTCGTATCCACGGCGCCTCAGCCAGAGTGGA
>JBBQDU010000070.1:0-11808 GCA_038320055.1 Gemmatimonadales bacterium
CTGATCGCGTACGCGCTGGTGCAGGCCACCAAGCAGCACCCGGTCATGGGACAGACGCTGGTCGTGCGCGAGGGCACGCCGTACCGCGTCGCACCCGAAGGGATCGCCCTCGGTCTGGCCGTGGACGTCCAGCGGAAGGACGGCAGCCGCGGCCTGGTGGTGCCGGTCATCAAGCGGGCCGACAGCATGGACTTCGCGGCGTTCCTCGGGGCCTACGAGGCGCTGGTCGAGAAGGCCCGCGCCAACCGGCTCATGCCGGACGACTTCGCGGGCGCCACCATGACGCTCACCAACCCGGGGGGCCTCGGCACGGTGGCCTCGGTGCCGCGTCTGATGGCCGGCCAGGGCAGCATCATCGCCGTCGGCGCGATCGGCTATCCGGCGGAGTTCTCCGCCGTGCCCGAGGAGCGGCTGCGCGACTTCGGCATCAGCAAGGTCATGACCGTCACCAGCACCTACGATCATCGCGTCATTCAGGGCGCGGAATCGGGGGCGTTCCTGGCGACGGTGGACCACCTGCTCCAGGGCGAGATGGGCTTCTACGAGCTCGTCGCCGAGAGCCTGGGCCACGGCGAGGCCGGGTATCAACTCGCGCGGCCGGCGCCCGCCCCGCAGTCGGGGCAGCACGCCGACCGGCCGGTCGCGCCGGACATGCTGTACCACGTCGCCGCGGCCATGGCACTGGTCAAGGCGTTTCGCATGCACGGCCACCTCGCCGCCCGGCTCGACCCGCTCGGCACGCCGCCGATCGGCGACCCGGCGCTCAACCCCGGCCCGCTCGGCCTGACGCCGGAAGTCATGGCCGCGATCCCGTCGCAGGTACTGCGCATCGCGGTGCCGGGCCGCACGCTGGCCGAAGCGCTGCCCCATCTCGACGAGACGTACTGCGGCACGATGGCCTACGAGATCGAGCACATCTCGACCCACGAGGAGCGCGTCTGGCTCCGCGAGAAGATCGAAAGCGGGGCCTACCGCCAGCCGATGTCGCCCGACGAGCAGCGCCGCCTGCTGCTCCGCCTTACCGAGGTCGAAACGCTCGAGAAGTTCCTGCACAAGGCCTACCTCGGTCAGAAGCGGTTCTCGATCGAGGGCGTGGACATGCTGGTGCCCATGCTGGATCTCACGATCGAGCGCGCGGCGGAAAGCGGCGCGCGTGACGTGGTGATCGGCATGGCACACCGCGGGAGGCTCAACGTGCTGGCCCATACGGTGGGGCGGCCGTACGAGACGATCTTCGCGGAGTTCGAGGGCGGCCGCCACGTCGAGGCCGGCCAGCTCACGCCCGAGGGCGGCACGGGCGACGTGAAGTACCACCACGGCGCCGACGGCGCCTACCGCACGGGGGAGAACCGGGCGATCACCATCACGCTCTCGCCCAACCCGAGCCATCTCGAGTTCGTGGCGCCGGTGGTGGATGGACGCGCCCGCGCCAAGCAGACGCAGCGCCGGGGCCGGGACGCGCATCACGACCCGACGGCGGCGCTTCCCGTCACGATCCACGGCGACGCGGCCTTCGCCGCCCAGGGTGTCGTGGCCGAGACGCTCAATCTCGGCTCGCTCCGGGGATATCGGACGGGCGGCACGCTGCACATCATCATCAACAACCAGGTCGGCTTCACCACCGACATGGAAGATGCGCGCTCCACCCGGTACGCCTCGGATCTGGCCAAGGGATTCGACGTGCCGATCATCCACGTGAACGGCGACGACGCGGAGGCCTGCCTCAGCGCCGTGCGGCTCGCGATGGCGTACCGGGACAAGTTCCACCAGGACGTGCTGATCGACCTCGTGGGCTACCGGCGCCACGGCCACAACGAGGGCGACGAACCCGCCTACACCCAGCCGGTCATGTACGAGCGGATCAAGGCGCTGCCCACGACGCGGGAGCTGTACGCGCGGGCGCTGATCGGCGCGGGCGTGGTGACGGAGGACGAGGCGGAGCAGCAGGCCGATGGCGCCTACCAGCGGCTGGTGAACATTCAGCAGGGCTTCAAGGCGAGCATGAGCCGCGGCACCCCGAACGAGTCGGCCCACAAGCTCGTCGGGGCCGGGCTCGAGGTGGACACGGCGCTGGCGCCCGAATTCCTGGTCGCGCTGAACGAGCAGCTCCTCAGCTGGCCCGAGGGGTTTCAGGTGCACCCCAAGCTGCGGAAGCAGCTCGAGCGGCGCCGCGCGGCCCTCGGTCCGGGGGGCGGGATCGACTGGGCCCACGCGGAGGCGCTGGCGCTGGCGTCGCTCCTCACCGAAGGCGTGCCGATCCGCCTCACGGGACAGGACACCGAGCGCGGCACCTTCAGCCAGCGCCACCTCGTGCTGCACGATGTGGTCACCGGCGAGCGGCTCACCCCCATGGAGCGGCTGCCCGGCGCGCTGGCACCGCTCGAGCTGCACAACAGCCCGCTGAGCGAGCTTGCCACCCTCGGCTTCGAGTACGGGTACAGCGCCGCGGCGCCGGAGGCGCTCGTGCTGTGGGAGGCGCAGTTCGGCGACTTCATCAACAGCGCCCAGGTCATCGTGGATCAGTTCCTGAGCGCGGGGCTCTCCAAGTGGGGCCTGACGACGCGGCTCACGCTGCTGCTGCCGCACGGCTACGAAGGTCAGGGTCCCGAGCATTCGAGTGCCCGGCTCGAGCGATTCCTCCAACTGGCCGCCGAAGGCAACATCAGGGTCGCCAACCCGACCACGCCCGCGCAGTACTACCACTTGCTCCGGCGGCAGGCGCGCCGCAACCGGCAGCGGCCGCTGATCGTGATGACCCCGAAGAGCCTGCTTCGCCTTCCGCAGGCCGCGTCCCGCCTCGAGGAGCTCTCGCATGGCCGGTGGCACCCGGTGCTCGAGGACCCCTGGGCCGTCGAGCACGCGGCAGAGGTCACCCGTCTGGTACTCTGCTCCGGCAAGATCTACTACGACCTGCTGGCGGAAGCCGAGAAGATGAGCGAGCACCGGCCGGCCATCGTGCGCCTCGAGCAGCTCTACTCGTTCCCGTGGCAGGAATCCCGCGCGATGCTGGCGCGCTATCCACGCCTGGACGAGCTGATCTGGGTGCAGGAGGAGCCGCGGAACATGGGTGCCTGGAGTTATCTGGCCGCAAAGCTGCGCGAGCTCTCACCGGCGGGCGTGCAGGTGGCCTACGTGGGCCGGCCCGAGCGGGCCAGCCCCGCGGAGGGCTACCCGGCGGCGCACGCCGCGGAGCAGGGTCGGATCATCCGGGAGGCGCTGGACACCGGGCGGCGCCCGTCGCTGCCCACGATGGCCGTGGCGGGCGAGGCCAAGGGCTAGCTCAGGCGATCGCGTCGAGGACTCTGAGCGTTCCGTCCGTGACGGTGCCGAACGTCAGGTGGCCGGCCAGCCCGCGCGCATGTGTCTGCCACGGAAACGCCCGGGCGCCGGGCGTGAGTCCGAGCGCGGGTACCAACCCCTCGTCCACCACCGCCCAGAACGCCGTGCCGAAGCCGAAGCCCGCCGCCCGTCCGACCGAACCCACGCGGCGGCGGAGCACGGCGTAGATGGCGCCCGCGCCGATCCCGATCGACCAGTGCATTGCCGAGCCGATGCGCTCGCGCTGGGCTCCGCTCAGGGAGGCGCCCACCGCCCGCGCCGCCTTCTCCGCGGCCGCGCCGTACGCGGATTTCCCCTCGCGGGCATCGTCCTCACGACGCCTGGCCCAGCGGTCCTCGCGCGCGTACAGGCTGCTCGTCACCTTGCCCATCACCCAGGTCGCAACCGCGCCGGCGATCGCGCCCTTGAGCAGGTCTTCGCCGAGTCCGTGTCGTTCGTGGTTTCGCATCGGCTCCTCATGCATTGGGTAGAGCTGTGGATCGTCGTTACTCCGAGAAGAGATGGCCCGCGTCCAACATCGGCAACCCGGGACGGCCCGTCTGTGATCCATCCCCCTCCCGGACACAAGAAGGGGCGGCCGTTCTCGGCCGCCCCTCGTCGTTTCGTCCTGCCAGTGCCGGTCAGTCCTTCGGCAACATCGGCCGTTCGGACGCCTGCCGGGCCAGCTCCTTGAGCGGATCCGAGAGATGCTCCCCGTAGTGCAGCAGATACACGCCTCTGGCGCGCTTCTGCATCAGGAAAGCAACCAGCGGAGTATCCGCCTTGATCGCGTTGCACTCCCTGCACGCCAAGACCAGATTGTCCGGACGGTCGTAGGCGGTCTGCCCACGGCGAGGACGGACATGGTCCAGCGTAATCGTCTCGGGAGGCGTCACGGTCCCGCAGTAGGCGCACACCGAACCGTGGAGGTCGAGGAGCCAATCGCGGTGGGACTGCATGGAGCGGCCGGGTGAGCGGCGAAAACTGGTGGTGGAAACGGCGGTTCTGCTACGTGATCTGCGTGCCACAAAGATCCAGGTTGAAGGTGACATGAAGGCCTGCAGCGCAGACCTGAAATGGATGACCATGAACTATAGCAAGATTAGCGCCAGAATGACAGTCCGGCGGCTTTCCGGCTGGATTCTGCCCCTGGGGGCCGTCCTCCTGGCCGGGTGCGGAACTCCGGGCCGGGTGGCGGAAGCGGGGTCACGCCAGGCCATCGAATCCGCAGTCCGGCGGTACGTAGCCGCCTCCAACCAGGGAGACGCCGAGGCGCTGACCGCGCTCTATGCCGAGGATGCCGTCCTGCTCCCGCCCGATCACGAGGCGATCCAGGGCCGCGAGGCGATCCGCGACTTCTGGCGCCAGGGCACCGACGAGGGGCTGGAGGTGACCACCCTGACGGTCGAGGTAGACGGGAATCTCGGGTATCTGGTCGGCCGCTATCACCTTCCCCCGACCGACGAGGACCCGGCCGACTCGGGGAAGTATGTCCTATGCCTCAAGCGGCAGCGGGACGGGGCCTGGAAGCTGACAGCCGATATCTGGAACCGGAGCGCGGACGAGGAGGATGAGGACGACGCGGCGCCGCCCCCCTCGGTGACCTGAGGGCGGCCGCCTACGGGGCGGCAAACGCCGTCTCGACATCGGGGACGGGGGCCCGGAAGCGGGATGCGAGCAGCAGCCCCCAGCGCCGGTCGTAGGGGTGGACCTGGTCGGCCGGGCGCCCATCGCGGAAGATCGGCCGGTCCTCGTTGGCCCATTGGAAGATGCTGCCCGACAGATTGCGCACGTTGGTGTAGCCCTGCTGGGCCAGCCAGTGCGCCACGCGCGCACTCCGGTACCCGACCGAGCAGTACACCACGATCGGGGCGTTCTTGGCCAGACCCCTGAGCGGGCGGAGGCTCGGCCGGCCGGGATCCACCTGGACGGCGTCGCGCAGATGGCTCACCTCGTACTCCTCCCTCGTCCGCGCATCGAGCACCAGCGGCTGGGTTCGGCCGGCGTCCATGCGCCAGCGCGCCAGCTCGGCGCGATCGATCCACTGCACGTCGGGGAATTTCTTGGCGGTGAGTCGGTGGATGGCTTCGAAGGCCACTCCGCGTCCGGCGATCAGCAGCACGGCCGCGCCGATGAGGATCGGAACGACCACGATGGTAAGAAAGGCCCCGAGCCAGGGCCTCGCCGTGCGGGTGCGGCGGGTCCGATCCCAGTGGCCCTCGTGCTCGTTGTCCGGGCTTGCTTCCATGCGGGTTGCCTCCCCCTCCAATCTGGCCGATCGGCCCGGGAAGCGGCACCCTTCGGCTCGCGCCTGGCGACGGTCAGGCCGATGCCCGCCTCGCCTCGCGGAGCCCCGCGTAATACCGGTCCCGCACGCCGAGCGCGTTCACCTCGCACATCGGCACCAGCCGACCCCCGACCGGCACGTGGAACACGCACAGATCGAGACGCGCGCGCCCGAGCGGCGTTTCGATTTCCGCGCGGCTCATGAAGTGGTGGGACACGATCACCAGACCGCGGGCGCGCGCCCGGCCGCTGAGCAGACGGCCCAGGAACCGAAGCGGCCTGGCCCGGTCGAACCGGCCGAGCCAGTGCCACGCGTAGGGCAGCACGTTGCCGAGGACGAAGCGGGGGTCCGCCGCGACGAGGCCGAGCCAGCGGGCCGCCTTCTCCGCGCTCCCGTCGAGCCGGAAGCTGATCCCGCCGAATCGCTCGAGGAAGCCGTCGACCACCCGCTCGTCCACCCGGTCGCCGGTCTGGCGGAGCGGCTGGAATCGGGGCGGCAGCCCCGCCTCCTCGACCACCACCCCCGGCATGTACCTGTTGCAGCCCGGGTGACCGACCCACATCTGCCCGTTGGCCATGCGCGAGGGGTCGGCCCCTTCGCCATCCAGCCCCTCGGCGATCTTCTCCCAGAGCGCCTCGACCGACACGCCGCCCCCGAGCCCATCCACCGTGCGCCCCACCTGCGCCACCGGCTGGAAGCTGACCAAGCGGAACACGTCGGCGTTCCGGGCGAGCCAGCGGACCACCGCCGGGACTCCCGCCAGGTTGTCGGCGGTGACGGTCATGGTGGTGGCGGCACGGAGGGTATGGCCGGTGTCGCGCTCGACCTGCCGGAGCATCCCGGCGAACTCGTCGCGGAGCGGCATCAGATCCTCCTCACGCCGCGCGTTCTTGTACTGGGCACCCAGACGGCCGCGCTGGGTGGTGTCGATGTGCACGCTGACCTCGACGAGGCCGCCCTCGACGACGAGGCGCTCGAGCAGCCCCGGCCGGCGGCGGAACGTGTCCCCGTTGGTCATCACCATCGGGATGAGGCCCAGCTCGCCGGCGTACCGGAGGATCTCCACGAGCTCGTCCTCGGGGAGCAGCGTCACTTCCCCGTCGGTGAGCTGCAGGTTGCCGGCGTGCCCGAGCGAGGGGCGGAGCTGGCGGAGCTGCTCCTTGATGGCCTCGCTCGGCTCCCGCGGGATCCGGTTGGCCTCCTCCCCGAGGTAGCAGCCGACGCAGGCGAAGTCGCAACGGGGCATGGCCCCGATCGTGGCGCCGCAGCCGTTGCCGCCGCGGCCGAGCATCTGTTGGGGCACGCGGAAGCGCTCGGGGACACGGGCCCACGAGCGCTGCAGGTTGCGGCGGGTGTCCGCGAGCACCGGCTCGCGGACGATCGCCGCGAGGTGACGCAGGCGCTGACTCATCGGCGAGATGATTCGGGTGAGGTTGGGCGGGGAACGCTCAGCGGCTGCCCTTGGCCAGGTCGGCCTTCTCGCGGCTGTTCAGCGTCCAGTCGTACTTGGTGTAATCGACGTCGAACTTCCCGCCTTCCAGCAGCTCCCGCTCCGGACCCGCCGGATAGAACCGCGCGATGAACGTGCCGATGGCCTCTTCGGTGCCGCCGAAATCCTTCTCGTAATCCCGGAACTTGAACACCTCGCTGAGGTAGACCTTGCGCTTGGCCACGTCCACCCGATTCTTGGCCGGCGACTTGAGCAGGAAGATCCTCGCCTGATCGTTGAGCTGCGCCTCGAGCTGCCGTCCCGTGTAGGCCTCGCTCCGGAGCGGCGGGCAGCCGATCGCGGCGCAGACCAGGACGAAATGGATGCGCGGCTCCTTGAACTCGGGGCGGATGATCTTCTGCTCGATGTCGTCGAGACCATAGGCCGAGTCGCCGACGACGGCCAGCTTCTCGTTCCAGGGCCCGTAGCCTTTGATGAACAGGGCCGACTTGTTGATGTTCCGGATCGAGTTGCGTTCCTCGTGCTTGTTGATGAGCCGAATGGTGTACGCGTTGTAGGCGTTGATCCAGAAGGCCAGCTGCTCCTCGCGCGGCAGCTTCCGCGGATCGAACTTGGCCAGACTCCCGAGGTACGCCTTGAACTCAGGCGACGCCTCGAAGGCGGCGTAGTCGACGAAGCCGTCGCGGACGTGCTCGTGGAGGAGCTGGTCGAAGGGGGCGTGGTCGAAGGTGCTCTGCGCGGCCGCCGGGGCGGCCAGAACGGCCAGCGAGGCGACTGCCAGGAGATGGGCCATACGGGGCATGCGTGCCTGCCGAGCTGAAGGTTGCAGTGTCATCAGGGGTAGTACGTCGGGGTCGGGGCGGCGGATCTCACGCGGGCTTGGCGACCATGCACCAGAGCCCGTAGAAGAGCACCAGGGTCGCCGCCCAGCCGATCACGCTCCAGCGGGCGAACAGGCGCCGAAGTGTGCGGTCGTCCCCCGGCTCGAGCCGCTCCAGCCGCCACTGGTCCGGCAGCAGGAAGACCAGCCAGAGCAGCGTAGCGCTCGCGAGCGCCGCGATCCCCCGGACGAGCCACCGCGTTTCCCAGACCGGATACCCGCGCTGCATGACGAGCAGGATGCCGCTGACGGTCAGGAGCGTGCCGCCGAGCAGCGTGAAGATCAGGTCGGCCCACATGATGGCGCGGGCCACCGGGCGGAACGGGACGGTCTGCCGGCTCCGATAGAGGTACGTCGCCCAGAAGCCCGTCACGGTCACGTTGCCGAGCAGCAGGACCGCGCCGGCCACGTGCAGGGACCTGAGCAGCGCGAGCCTATCCATTCCGTGCCTGGAACGGCCCGCGGAGCAGGCCGACAGCGTGGCGGAACCGGTCGAGCCGCTTGTTGACGGACAGCTTCCCCTCGGCGAGCGGGTGGAAGCCGTCGCGCCGCTCCGCGTCCACCAGCACGTCGAGCGCGGACACGGTGGCGCCCAGCCGCGCCTCCATCTCCTCCATCAGCGGCTCGCGGCCGGCGTAGTCGCCCGGGGCGAGCCGCCACTCGTCGCCGACGAGGAGAAATGCCTCGGGGAGCTGCTCGCCGACGAAGCTGTAGCGGAGAGCGACCGGGCACACGCGGATCGGCCGGCCGGCCCGGAGCGCCAGCTCGGCCGCGCCGCGCTCGCACCGGCTCAGCGGCTCGCGCGGCGGCCGGCGCTCGCCCTGCGGGAACACCCAGAGCCCGGAGCCGGGGCTGAGGTAGGCGACGGCCGCCACGAGGTCGGCGTAGGCCTGGCGGGGGTTTTCGCGCCCGAGCGGCAGCGCGCCCACTTTGAGGAAGACGGGGTACCGGGCCAGGTGCCGCGCCTCCATCAGCACCTGGAAGCGGAGCTTCAGCCGGCCGCTCAGCAGGCAGGCGAGGAAACCGTCCCACCAGTTGGTGTGGTTGGCGAGGAACAGGGTCGGCACGTCCCGATCCCAGTCCTCGGGGCGGCCGCGGGCGGCCCAGTGAACGCCGGTAAAGTATCGGCGCACCTGTCCCCGGATGTAGCGGTCGAACAGCCACGCGGCCGCCGGACCGGGCGGCGCGGGATACCGCTCGGTCACGGCCGCTCGATTTCGGTGCGGAGCCGCAGCAGCGAGTCCTCGGTGGCCACGAGCTCGCCCCGGGCCTCCGTCAGCTCCTGCTGGGTGCTCTGCACGAAGCGCCGGTAGGGTGCGATCGCTTCGTTGATCCGCTCGGCCGACCCCGCGATCTCGAGGTGGACCTGCCGGGTGAGCCCGTCGCGAAGCCGGCGCCGGAGCTCCGCGATCCGGTCGGCGAACTCGCGCTGCGCCTGGCGGCGGCGGCGCGGGATCACGTAGAACCCGCCGACCGCGAGCGCGCTGGCCAGCAGCAGGCCGGTCACGTCCGCCGCGGCGCCGGTGAGCACGGTCACCACCAGCGTCCCCAATCCCAGCGCGCCGACCTGCGCCAGCGCGGTGGTGGCGAACGTCCCCTGCACGTCGTTGGCGATGGCGCGCGCCTCGGCCTCGCGGTCGTAGGAGCCGATGACTTCTCGCGCCACGCGACCGATCGACTCGAGCAGGGCCTGGCGGTTATAGGTGAAGCTGGTCCCGACCTCACCCACCATGCCCTCGCGGTGCCGCTCGACCTGCCGCCGGTCGATGTAGCCGCTCACGTCCTGCCAGGCCTTGAGGTTCCGCTCGACGATCCAGTCGATGATGCGTCCCGTCTCCGCCTCGATCTGCGTGGCGGTGTCGCCGAGGACCTCCCCCTCGAAGGCTCGCCGCACGCCGTCGCTGTCCATGAGGCTCCGGATCCGGCCGATCCGGATCGTCTCCTCGAAGAATCGGTAGCCCCGGCGCTCCATGTCCGAGAGCAGCACGTCGAGGCGCGCGAGCCGGGGCTCCACATCGCGCACCATCTCGTCGTGGACCATCGCGAGCTGGCGGTCGATGCTCTGGATGGTCTCGATGTCCTGCGCCAGGAGCTTGAGCCGGTTGAAGGCGACGTCCTTGTATTTCGACGACAGCCTGAGCCCCACGTTGAGCGGATTGAGAAGCTTGAGCCGGACGCGCTCCTCCTGGTCGAGGGTGCCGACCAGATACTCGTCCATGGCGCCGAACCCGCTCGTGGTCCACCCCTCGGCCGAGTTCGCGGTGCGGGCGGCGAGCGCGTCGCGCGCGGACAGCGGGAAGAGGCGGGGCGTCTCGCCGAGGAGCGCCTGCGCGTGCTCGCGCACGAACTGGAGCACCTGGTCGCGCTCGTCGGTCCGGGTCAGGATGTCGAACTTGTTGATCACGAACACGATCTTCTTGCCCCACTCGCGGATCTGGGTCAGGAAGCCGCGCTCGCTCTCCGTGAACGGGCGGTCGGCGCTGGTGACGAAGAGCACGAGATCGGCGCGCGGGATGAAGTCGCGCGTGAGCTCCTCGTGGCGCCGGATGATGGCGTTGGTCCCGGGCGTATCGACGATGGTGATCTCGCGGAGCAGCTCCGAGGGATACGTGCGCTCGAGCAGGTAGGCTTCGAGCAGCTGCTCCGAGGCCTCCGTCCCGTGGCGGAGCAGGTTGATCCGGTCGGTGGTGGGCGTGACGCCTTCGGGCAGCACGCGCTCGCCCAGGAGCGCGTTGATGAAGCTCGACTTGCCCGAGTTGAACTCGCCGGCCACCACCAGGAGGAAGAGGCCGGTGAGCTGATCGCGGGCGTCCTGGAAGTGGCGGAGATCGTCGGGGTCGACGTCGTTGCCGAAGCGGCCGAGCGCGGTGGCCAGGCGGTCGAGGAGCTCCTGCTCGCGCGCCCGGAGATCCTGCTCGCGCTCGGAGAGGATGGCGCGTCGTCCCAGCAGTCGTCCGAGTACCACGGCGCCTCCGGTACCGGCGCTATGCGGACCGCGCCCAGGAGAGAGTGGAGCGAAGCGGGCGCTCGGTCAGAAGCGCCCGGCCGAGGATCACCAGCTTCCGCGGCCCCGACACGTAGGCGCGGGCCCGGAACACATCATAACCGAGCCGCTCGATGCCGTCGAGAATGCCCGCGTACGTGCGCTGCAGCAGCCGGACGGTGAGCCGCGAGCCGTCGCGCGGGAACAGGCCGACGACCGGGTCGGCCGCGTCGAAGAGCGCGCGGGCGCGGGTGACCTGGAAGCGCATGAACGCCACGAACTCGGGCGTGGCCTCGCGCCGGTCGAGCGCGGCGCGGTCGAGCCCGTATCGCGCCAGCTCGTCGGCCGGAAGGTAGAGCCGGCCCGCGTCGAGGTCCTCGCCCACGTCCCGGAGGACGTTGGTCAACTGCATGGCGACGCCGAGTCCGACGCCCGGCTCCCGGAAGCGATGGGGCACCGCTCCGAGCACCGGGCCGAGCATGAGGCCGACCCCGCCCGCCACGAGCCGGCAGTAGCGGTGGAGCGAGGAGTAGTCGGGAAACGCCACGTCCTCCAGGTCCGTCGCCACGCCATCGAGCAGAGCGAGCAGCGGCTCCAGCGGCACCCGGTAGCGGCAGAGGGTGTCGGCCAGGGCCAGCCAGCGCTCGCCGTCGGGCGGATCGCCGGCGTGGAGGGACCGGACGGTGGCCCCCAGCCGGTCGAGGTCGGCCCGGACCAGCGTGCACGACCGCTCGCCGCGGTCATCGACGAGATTGTCGGCGTGGCGGCAGTAGTCGTACAGCGCGAAGACGGCCCGCTTCTTCTCGACCGGCAGAAACCGGCTGGCGAAGTAGAAGCTCCGCGCCCAGACCGCGGTCGCGCGCTCCGCCCGGAGATAGCTCCGCTCGAGC
>JBBQDU010000071.1:0-11754 GCA_038320055.1 Gemmatimonadales bacterium
CTCGTCGCGACCCGGTGCCGGTGCCGCCGGAGACTCGACCCCTCCCGCACCGGCGGTGGTCCAGTGAACGCGCCCTCGAAGGGTGGCTGCTGAATTCTTCGGCTGCTGAAGTGTGCCTGCTGTGGTTGCGCCGCTACAACGCCGAAGGTCAACGATTCGGAGTGCCCCGCGACTTTCCCTCGCCGCCCACCGCGCCGCCCACCGCGCCGCGCAACCGGATGAGCCGCTCACCCGTGGTTTCGCCGGGTCGCCGTCCCGCCGTGGCATGCTCGACGGTCCCTGACGCCGCCACCGGGGCCTGACGGAGCGAAGTCGAACGGAGATGCATCGCGTACACTGACGGCATCACGCATCCCGGCCGAGGTGTATCAAACCAGCCACCCCAGAGGGCGGCTACCGATTCGAGTGCGACTACCGATCCCCCACCCGTTCCGGATCGTGCGCGGGGCGCGGCACGGTACGGCGCTCGAGCGACTGCTGCACCTGGGCCAGCATCTCGTCGTGCGTGAACGGCTTGGCCAGGAATTGCACCCGCAGCTCCTCGAGTCCGTGCTCCCGCAGTACCTCCGCGGGATGCGCGGACATGTACAGCAGCCGAAGCGACGGCCACTTCGACAGGATCTCCTGCCCCAACTGCACGCCGTCCACCACCGGCATCACGACGTCGAGGATGATGAGTTGGATGTAGCGGTGCGCCATGTCGAGCACGCTCATCGCCTCCTCGGCGCTGGCGGCCTCGAAGACCCGATAGCCTTCCTCGCTCAGAATACGGTAGGCGACGCGACGTGTCACCCGCTCGTCGTCCACGACGAGAATGGTGGTTCCAGGAGTCGGAAACGGAACGGACACGGCTACGACCTCCAGGCTGGGGGACGACCCGCGGCTGACCTTGGACTGGCGGCAGCCGTTTCAAGGTAGGCGGCGGGAGGCGGGAGTTTGGTGACGCGGCTCACCCGGCAGAGGGCTGGCTGATCGAATGCGGATGCCCGGGGTGGGATTCGAACCCACACGGCCCTAGAGCCAAAGGATTTTAAGTCCTGAGCGTCTACCAGTTTCGCCACCCGGGCGGGACAACTGCTGGAATCTACTCTCCGCGCCCGCCCGCTGTTGTCATCGGTATCGCTCCCGATCAGATTCACGCGCGCGGGCGCGCAGGCCACCACCGCGGGACGGGTGGCAAAGCTCGCCGCAAACCGCGAAGTTCCCAGTCTCGCGGACGACATCGTGTGCACGGCGGACGGCTTCTCTCGGGAGGGAATGTGGGGCTTGGCACACGGCGACTGCCGCTACTCTTCTGCCTGCTCGTGCCGTCGGCGGCCGGGGCGCAGCTCGCGCCGGTGGGCGTGCCCGCAGGTGTCGTCCGCCTGGATCTGGACGGCGGGATCGACATCTGGGACCGGCGGTGGCGGAACGGGGAGCGCCAGCCGCTCGGCGCGGACCTCTCCAGCCCCGCCCTCGGTAGCGACCTGCTGCCCTCCCTCGGCGACGCCGACGCGCGCATCGGCCGGATTACCGGCCTGGCCGGCTACCGGCTCAACCTGGGCACCCTTACCACCGACGCGCAGGCCGAGGACAGCCGCCTCTACTTCGGCGCGGCCATCGGGCTGACCCGATCCATTACCATCTTCGGCCGGATGCCGCTGGTGCGGGTCCGGGTGCAGAGCGCATTCCGCCTCGACCCGACCGCGGCCGATGCGGGCCTCAACGCGGGCAGCACTTCGCAGGCCGCCTTCTTCCAGGAGTTCGACGCGTCGCTCGCCACGCTCGGCGCCCGCATCGCGGCCGGCGATTTCGACGGCGACCCCGCCCTCCGAGCCCGCGCGCAGACCACGCTCGATGCCGGCGGCGCTCTTCGCACCGACCTCTTCGGCCTCCTCTCCGATCCTGCCACCGCGTCGCCCTACGTGCCGACGGCCGCCAGCACGGCGGGGACGACGGTGCTCACGCGCGTCACCGATCTGCAAACGACGCTGGCGACGGATTTCGGCGTGAGCGGCTTCACCACTGCACCCGCGCTCCCCACCGATCCGGTCGCCGCCGACGCGTTCGTCGCGTCGATCTCCGATCCCGCGGGGCCGATCGCCACCCGCCCGGGCGAGTCCAAGCTCACCTTCCGCGGCGACGCCGAGGCCGGGGTCGCGCTGACGCTGGTCGATCGGTGGGACCGGGGCCGGCGCCGCGGCGGGTTCCGGGCGGCGGCGGAAGGGCTCGTCCGCCTGCCGACCGGGCGGGTGGCCCGCACCGACCGCCTGCTCACGCTCGGGACCGGCGACGGGCAGACTGATGTGGAGTTCCGGCTGACGACGGACCTTGGCGCCGGGCGGTGGGGAGTACGGGCGGAGGGCATGTACAACCGGCAGCTCGCGGCCGACTTCCTGGTCCGGGTCGCGCCGCCGACGCAGCCGCTCGCGCCCATCGATCGGCTGAGCGCAGTCCGGCGCGATCCGGGGGATGTGACGAGCATAGCCCTGCGCCCGTTTTTCCGGCTGGCTCCGACCCTCGCGCTGCAAGGCACCGCCATCCGCTGGTCGCGCGGAGCCGACGCGGTCTCCTACCTGACGCCCGAGGACGAGATCACCGTCATCGACGCGTCGGTGGTCGCGGAGGACAGCAAGGCAAGCGCGACGGTGCTCGGCTTCGGGCTGACCTACAGCAACCCCGGACGCCTCCGTGCCGGCGGCACCGGCCTGCCCATCGACGCGAGCTGGTCCTACGAGCGCGTCGTCCGTTCCTCCGGCGGCATCGTGCCCGACCGCCACTCGTTTCGCGCGCGGTTCCGCGCATACTTCGGGCTGTTCTAGCCTAGCGGCGCGCCTTCCCTTCCTTCCGCACCAATGCCTGGGCGTGGCGGCGCGCGGCGTCGCCCTCGGTGTCGCCCAGCATCCGGGCGATCTCCCCCACGCGATCCTCGCCGTGAATGCGCTGGACGTCGCTCGTCGCGATCCCGCCGCGTGCCTCCTTGCTCACGACGAGATGCTGGTCGGCGCGGGCCGCGATCTGCGGCAGGTGGGTGATGACCAGCACCTGCCGCCGCTCCGCCACCTCCGCCAGCGCGGCGCCCACCTGCGCGCCCACCTCGCCGCCGATGCCCTGGTCCACCTCGTCGAACACCAGCGTGTCGATCGCGTCGTGCCGCGCCAGCACCACCTTGAGCGCGAGCATCAGCCGCGACAGCTCGCCACCCGACGCCACCCGCGCGAGCGGCTTGGCGTCCAGCCCGACGTTGAGCTGCACGTCGAAGTGCACGCTTTCCTGCCCGTGCGACGCCGCCTCGCCGAGCGATTCCAGCCTCGCCACGAGCTTCCCGCCGGGCAGGCCGAGATCCGGTAGCAGGCGGTTGACCGCGCGCGCCAGGCGGCTCGCCGCATCGCGCCGCCGGGCCGTCAGGGCATCCGCCGCCGCCCGAAGCCCGGCTTCCGCGGCGGCGCGCCGAGCGGCCAGCGCTCGGAGATCCACGTCGGCGGTGTCGAGCAGATCGAGCTCGGCCGCGCTCTCGTCGCGCGTGGCGAGCACCGCCTCGAGCGTCGCGCCGTACTTGGCGGTGAGCTTGAAGAGCAGGTCCCGCCGCCGCTCGACCTCCGCCAAACGCTCCGGATCCTCCTCGACCTGCTCCGCATAGGTCGAGGCCTGCCGAGCGAGCTCGGTGAGGTTGGTGTACGCCGCGTCGAGCAGCTCCCGCCACCCGGTCACCCCGGGGTCGACCTTCTCGAGCCCTGCGAGCGCCCGGTCGGCCACTCCCAGCGCACCGAGCGCGTTGCCCTCGCCGCCCTCCAGCACATCCACGATGCGCTGCGCCTGCTCGCCCAGGGTGCCGGCCTGGCTCAACCGCCGGGCCTCGACCTGGAGCGCCTCGTCCTCGCCGGGCACCAGACCGGCGCGCTCGATCTCGGTGACGACGTGGCGCAGGTAGTCGGCGCGCCGTCGCACTTCGTCCCGCCGGCTCGCGAGGGACGCTTCCTCGGCGCGGAGCGCGGCGAGCGACGCGTGCGTCTCCGTCACCGCCCCTCGCTCCGCCTCGGCGTGAGCGAAAGCGTCCAGGATCTCGCGCTGGGCGTCGGCATGGAGCAGCGACTGCGTTTCGTGTTGTCCGTGCAGATCCACCAGGAGAGCGCCGAGCTGTCCGAGCACCGCGGCGGTGGTCGGGCTGCCGTTCACCCACGCCCTCGAGCGGCCCTCGGCGGAGACCTCGCGCCGAATGACGGCCCGGCCGTCCTCCACGTCCAGGCCCAGCGCCTCGATGGCGCGGCGCGTTCTGGCGTCGATGCCCTCGAATGCGCCCTCCACGATCGCCTTGGCGGCGCCGGGGCGGACTCGGCCGCCGGCCGCGCGCTCGCCCAGGAGCAGCGACAGCGCGTCCACCAGCATCGACTTGCCGGCGCCGGTCTCGCCTGTGAGCACGTTGAGGCCGGCGCCGAGGTGGAGCGTGACGTCGGCGATGGTGGCGAGGTCGCGGACGCGGAGCTCGGTGATCACCGCACCGTCTCCCGCTCCGAGAGGTCCCCCCAGTGGAGCTTCTGGCGCATGCGGCTGAAGAAGCCGTCGCCGCCGAGCCGGATGAGGCAGACGCGGTGGTCGGCGCGGCGCACGTCCACGCTCTCGCCCGGGGCGAGCGTGCTGCCGGTCTGCCCGTCGAAGGACACCAGCAGGTCGTCCGCCCAGCCGGCCATCGGCTCGATGACGATCCGGTACGAGGCCGGCACCACCAGCGGCCGCACGGCGAGCGTGTGCGCCGCGATGGGCGTGACGATGATCGCCTCGACCCCGGGCACCACGATCGGCCCGCCGGCGCTGAGGCTGTAGGCGGTGGAGCCGGTCGGCGTCGCGACGATGATGCCGTCCGCGCTGTACGGCCCGACGTTTTCGCCCTCGATGAACACGTTGACGCGGACCACGCGGGCCACGCCGCCCTTGTGCACCGCCACGTCGTTGACCGCGAGCTGGCTCACCCGATGGTTGCCCTCGCAGTCCTTGATGGCCGCCTGCAGCCCCTGCCGCCGCTCGATGGTGTAGCGGCCCGACACGAGGGCGTCGAGCGCGGGATCGAGCGACTCACGGGTGGCGGTGGTGAGGAACCCTACCCGGCCGAGATTGACGCCCAGGATGGGAATCTCGCGCCCGCTGCAGAGGCGGGCCCCGCGGAGCAACGTGCCGTCACCGCCGAAGGTGACGAGCGCGTCGAGCTCCACCCCCTCGAACGAGGGAATGTCGCGCGGCCAGAAGCTGTCCAGCCGGTCCTCGGTATAGAGGGTGATCTGCTTGTACGGCGCCTGGCGGGCCACGTGCTCCAGCACGGCCCGCAGGTCCCGATAGCGGGGATTGCCGACGACGCCGACCTTCATCGCGCCTCGAGGCTCTCCTCGAGCTGCAGCGCGGTGATGCGGCGGGCGATCCCCGCCGCGGTGAGCCCGAACAGCTCCAGCTGCTCGATGCGCGGCGCCTGCTCGATCAGCCGGTCGGGCACGCCGAGCGCCACCACGCGGGTCTCCGGGTGCGTCGTCTGCAGCGTCTCGGCCAGGTACGCGCCGAAGCCGTTCACGATGGTGCCCTCTTCGACCGTGACGATCGTCCGGTGTTCCTGGACCAGCGCCTCGAGCATCGAGAGGTCGAGCGGCTTGAGGAAGCGCGCGTTGATCACCGCGCAGTCGATCCCGTCGGCCGCCAGCAGCTCGGCGGCCTCATGCGCCGGCGGCACCATCGTGCCGACCGCCAGAATGGCGACGTCCTTCCCCCGCCGGAGTCGCTCCCACGTGCCGTAAGGGACCGCCGGAATCTCGGCCGCCGGGCGCGGCGCGGCCGGCGCCTTGTCGCGGGGATAGCGGGTGCAGAAGGGGCCGGCGGTGTGGGCCAGCGCGGTCCGAAGCAGGCCGATGAGCTCGTTCCCGTCCTTGGGCGCCGTGACAGTCATGCCGGGCACCGCGAGCATGTACGCGATGTCGTACAGCCCCATGTGCGTCTGCCCGTCCTCGCCCACCAGCCCCGCGCGGTCCATGCAGAAGATCACCGGCAGGTGCTGCACCGCGATGTCGTGGATGATGTTGTCGTACGCGCGCTGGAGGAACGTGCTGTAGATCGCGACGACCGGCCGGATGCCCTGCGTCGCCAGCCCGCCGGCAAACGTCACCGCGTGCCCCTCCGCGATCCCGACGTCGAAGAACCGGTCGGGATAGGCCTTCTGGAGAATATTCGTCCCCGTCCCGCTCGGCATCGCCGCGGTGACCGCCACCAGCTCGGGGTGCTCGGCAGCGAGCGCGGTGAGGCCGTCGCCGAAGACCTGCGTCCAGGTGGGGGGGCCGCTCGCCTTCTTCCGGGCCTCGCCGGTCACCGGGTCGTACGCCGCGAGCCCGTGCCATTTCTCCTTGTTGTCCTCGGCGAACTGGAAGCCCTTGCCCTTCTGCGTCATGACGTGCACGACGCGGGGCCCGCTCATGCCGCGGACGAACCGGAGGGTATCGCAGAGCTTGGGCAGGTCGTGGCCGTCGATCGGCCCGAAGTAGCGGAAGCCAAGCTCCTCGAAGAGCATGCCGGGCGAAAACAGATTCTTGACGCTCTCCTCGACGTTCTTGGCGAAGTCCACCACCCCCTCGCCGAAGACCCCGCCGAGCGCGACGGTCATTCCCTTGACCTTCTCGCGCAGGCGGTTGGTGCGTGGGTCGGCCACGATCCGGCCGAGCGTCGTGCTGATGGCGCCGACATTGGGCGAGATCGACATCCCGTTGTCGTTGACGATCAGGATGATGTCGCGCTCGCTGTGGCCCGCGTTGTTCATTCCCTCGTACGACAGGCCGCAGGTCATGGCGCCGTCGCCCACGACGGCGACCACCTTGTGGTCGCCGCCGGTGAGATCGCGTGCCGTGGCCATGCCGAGCGCCGCCGACATCGCGGTGCCGGCATGGCCGGCGCCGAAATGGTCATGCTCGCTCTCGGTGCGCTTGAGGAAGCCCGAGATGCCCTCCCGCTGGCGGAGCGTCGGGAACGGATCGTTCCGTCCCGTGAGCAGCTTCCACGCATACGCCTGGTGCCCGACGTCCCAGACCACCTTGTCCGTGGGCGAGTCGAACTCGTACAGCAGTGCGAGGCTCAACTCGACCACGCCGAGACTGGCGCCGATGTGGCCGCCGGTCATGGAGACGCATTCGATCAGGCGGTCGCGGATTTCCTGCGCGACCTGGGGCAGCTGGTCGCGGCGCAGGCGCTTGAGGTCGGCAGGGCCGTGAATCGTGGAGAGCAGGTCCATGGTCGGGCTCGTTAGTGGTGGCTGCTCGTGGCATGCGCCTGCCACGGCGCGTCACCCCGAGCCCGCCGAACGGCAGGGGGCGCAGGGTGACGAGGCTCGAGCGACCGGCCGGCCCACCGGCTCGCGCTACGAATTCCTGCTCGCAATATACCCCGCCAACGCTCCCAGTGTCCCCGACGGGACCCCGGCCCGCTGCAGGTGCTCCACCGCCCTCCCGGCGAGGCCTTCCGCCTCCCGGCGGGCCGATTCGACACCCAGCAGCCCGACGTAGGTGGACTTGGCCAGCTCCGCGTCGCGCCCCGCCGTCTTGCCCAGCTCCTCGCTGGTGCCGGTGCAGTCGAGCACGTCGTCGGCGATCTGAAAGGCCAGCCCCACGTCCTCGCCATACGACGTGAGCGCCGCCACCTGTCCCGGCGCCGCCTCGGCGGCGATCCCGCCCAGCGTGCAGGAGGCCCGGATCAGGGCGCCCGTCTTTCCCCGGTGGACCGCGATGAGCTGCGGCAGGGTGAGCGTCCGCCGCTCCGCCTCGAGGTCGAGCCACTGCCCTCCGACCATCCCTTCGATCCCGCCCGCCTGGAACAGCTCGGACGCCATGCGGCCGAGCGTCTCCGCGGCAAGGCCGAGCGCATCGGCCGCGGCCGCGAGCACACGCGCCGCCACCGGCACGAGCAGGAACCCCGCGCGAGTGGCGGTGAGGACGTCGAACTGGCGGTGGGTGGTGGGTCGGCCGCGACGAAGGTCGTCGTCGTCCATGCAGGGGAGGTCGTCGTGCACGAGCGAGTAGGCGTGCACGGTCTCGACCGCCGCGGCCACGCCGGCGATCGCCGCCGACTGGCCGCCGACCGAGCGAAACGCCGCGATCAGGAGTGCGGCGCGCACGCGCTTCCCCGGCGTCCGGAGGGCGTAGGCCAGCGCCTGCCCCTGGCGCCCGCCGATCTCCCCCTCGAGCCGATCGGCCCACTCGCCGAGGATCGTGTCGGTGCGCTCCCGGGCCTCGGCCAGCAGCTCGGACGCCGGGACGGGCGCTACGCGCACTAGGCGTCCAGGTCCTGCATCCGCAGCGCTCCGTCCGCCTCCGCCAGCACGGTCTGCACTTTCACATCGGCGGCGGCGAGGTGCTCGCGCGCGGCACGCAGCCGGGCGACCCCTTCCTCGAACAGGGCGAGGGCCGCGTCCAGCTCCACGTCGTCCGCCTCGAGCTTGCGGACGATCTCCTCGAGCCGTGCGAGCTCGACGGCGATGGTGGTCATCGGGGCTCCACGCGGGCATCGACGCGGCCGTCGGCCACCCGCAGGGTGAAGGGTGCGCCGGGGACGAATTCCTCCCGGCGCTTGAGGACGCGGCCACCGGCGTCGGTGGGCACCGCGTATCCCCGCTCCAGAACGCGCAGCGGGCTCAGCGCGTCGAGCTGCGCCGCAAGCCGGGCCACCTGATGCTTCCGACGGTCGAGCAGCGCGGAGAGGGCGCCGTGGAGCCGGTCGCCGCTCCGCTCGAGCTGCTCGGCGCCGAGTCGGGTCCGGCCCGCCAGCCCGCCGGCGAGGCGCGACCCGAGGTCGTCGAGCGCCCGGCGGACGTCGCGGTGATCGGCCAGCGCCAGCTCCGCCGCGGCGGACGGCGTCGGGGCGCGCACGTCGGCGACAAGATCCGTAAGGGAGACGTCGCTCTCGTGCCCCACCGCCGAAATGGTGGGCACGCGCACCTCGGCCAGCGCGCGGCAGACCGCCTCGGCGTTGAAGGCCGCCAGATCTTCCCGCCCGCCGCCGCCGCGGCCGAGGATGCAGCAGTCGACGCCGGCGATCCGGTTCACCAGGCGGAGCGCCCGCACCAGTGCCGCCGCGGCGCCGTCGCCCTGCACGCGCGCATCGATGACCAGCACCCGGGCGCTGGGCCAGCGCCGCCGGGCGACGGTGACGATGTCGTGGAGCGCGGCGCCGGCGGTGCTCGTGACCACGGCGAGCGTGGCCGCGTACGCGGGAAGGCGGCGCTTCCGCGCGGGGTCGAACAGGCCGTCCCGATGCAGCAGCGCCTTGATCCGCTCGAGCTCCTGCTGCGCCTGCCCGACGGCCGCCGTGGGGATCAGCTTGGTGACGTTGAGCTGGAACTCGCCCTTCGACTCGTAGATCCCCGGCTTGCCGAGCACGAAGACTTCGGTGCCGTCCGCCGGCGGCTTCCCCGCCCGTATCGCATCCCGCTTCCACATGCAGCATCGCACCTGGCTCGCGGCATCGCGCAGGTTGAAGTACCAGTGCCCGCTCGGCCATGCCTTGCAGGCCACAACCTCGCCGCGCACCCAGATCGGCATGAACTCGCCCTCGACGATCCGCTTGACCGTGGTCGTGAGCTGGCTGACCGACCAGACGTCATCGGTGGGGGTGATCGGGGAGAGATCCAGCGAAAGGACCATCGGACGGGTGGGTTGAGGGAGTCGGGTCGAGGCGGAGGACGCCGGCACGGAGGAGTGCGACCCTCCGTGCCTCGCGATGCCGCCTCCTAGGCCGAGGCCTGCTGCTCGAACGCCTGCAGCGTGTTCTGCAGCAGCATGGCGATCGTCATGCGGCCGACGCCGCCGGGGACCGGCGTGATGGCGCCCGCGACCTCGGCCACCGGCTCGTACGCCACGTCCCCGACGATGCGGTAGCCCTTGGCCTTGGAGGCGTCGTCCACCCGGTTGATGCCGACGTCGATCACGGCGGCGCCGGGCCGGACCATGTCGGCGGTGACGAACTCGGGTTTTCCGATGGCCACCACCAGGATGTCCGCCGACCGGCAGAGGGCCGGAAGATCGCGTGACTTGGAGTGGCAGACGGTGACCGTCGCGTCCCCACCCTTTCCGGGCTGGATCAGCAGGCTCGCCATCGGCTTGCCGACGATGTTCGACCGCCCCACGATCACGGCGTTGGCGCCCTTGGTCTCGATGCCCGTGCGGATCAGCATCTGCTGCACGCCGAACGGGGTGGCGGGCTTGAGCGCCGTCGGATCGCCGATGCTCACCTTGCCGACGTTGACGGGGTGAAAGCCGTCCACGTCCTTGGCGGGGTTGATCGCGTTGAGGATGCGCTCGCCGTTGATGTGCGCGGGCAGCGGCAACTGCACCAGGAAGCCGTGAATCCGCGCGTCGGTGTTGAGCCGCTCCACCACGTCGAGCAGCGCGGCCTCGCTGGTCTGCTCGGAGAGGCGGACCGTCTCGGAGTGCATGCCGGCCTCCTCGCACGCCTTGCCCTTCGCCTTGACGTAGACCTGGCTCGCGGCGTTCTCACCGACGATGACCACGGCCAGCCCCGGCTTCCGCCCCTTCACGCTCACGCGCCGGACCCCCGCCGCGACCTCCGCCCGGATGGCGTCGGCCAGCGGTACTCCATCGAGAATACGGGCGCTCATCTTGCATAATCCACGGATCTGGTCTCCCTGATGACGACGACTTTGATTTGCCCCGGGTACTGCAATTCCAGCTCGATCTTGCGGGCGATGGTCTCCGACAGCAGCGCAGCGGCGCCGTCGTCGATCCGTTCGGGCGTGACGATCACCCGCACCTCGCGCCCGGCCTGGATCACGTTGCTCTTCTCCACGCCGGGGAACGCGTTGGCGATCTCCTCGAGCCGGGTCAGCCGCTTGACGTAGGTCTCGAAGGCCTCGCGGCGGGCGCCCGGCCGAGCGCCGCTGATCGCGTCGGCGGCCTGCACCAGCACCGACTCGGTGCTCTCGTGCTGGACGTCGTCGTGGTGGGCCTGGATGCAGTTGATCACGGCCGCGTTCTCGCCGTAGCGGCGCGCCACCTCCACGCCCAGCTCGACGTGCGTTCCCTCGTTCTCGTGCGTCAGCACCTTGCCGACGTCGTGCAGCAGCCCGCCGCGCTTGGCCAGGACGACGTCGAGGTGGAGCTCCGCCGCCATCATGCCCGCCAGCCAGGCCACTTCCTTCGAGTGATCGTAGATGTTCTGGCCGTATGAGGTCCGGTACCGCATCCGGCCGATCAGCTTGATCAGCTCGGGATGGACGCCGTGGAGGCCGGTGTCGTAGGCGGCCTGCTCGCCCAGCTCGACGAGCTGCGCTTCCAGCTCCTTCTGCGCCTTCAGTACCATCTCCTCGATGCGCCCCGGATGGATCCGTCCGTCCTGGACCAGCGCCTCGAGCGAGCGCCGCGCCACCTCGCGGCGGATCGGGTCGAAACAGCTCACGCTGACCGTGTCCGGGGTGTCGTCGATGATCACATCCACGCCCGTGGCGGTCTCGAAGGCGCGGATGTTCCGTCCCTCGCGCCCGATGATCCGGCCCTTCATCTCCTCGCTCGGCAGCGCGATGGCGGCGACCGTGCTCTCCGCCGTGTGCTCCGCGGCGAGGCGCTGGATGGCCATCGAGATGATGCGCCGCGCGTCCCGGTCCGCGCCCCGCTTGGCCTGTTCCTTGATGTCGCGGGCCAGCGCCTGCGCCTGCGTGCGCGCCTCGTCCTCGACCCGCTGGAGGATCTCGCGACGGGCGTCGTCCGCGGTGAGCCCGGCGATTCGCTCCAGCTTGACCCGCTG
>JBBQDU010000072.1:0-11331 GCA_038320055.1 Gemmatimonadales bacterium
GAAAGTCGTCCTTGCCTGGAGTATAAATCCCGAAGCCCCTGCAGCAGCTCTTCGTCGGTAGTCTTTTTGTTCAGTTCCCGGTAGATACCCTGGACAGTGTAAAATCGCTCCATATCTACTATTGGCTCGAAGGCATGTTCCTTGCGCACCCACTCGCTTTCCGGATTCGGTTTGGCTCTGCTCTTCATCTTGCCCGAGGTGCGGTTGAACAAGTTGTTGCCGACATATTTTTCATTTGTCAGCACCTCACACACGGTCCCTCGTGACCATGGCCGGTCAAAATGGGTTTTCACCCCTTGTGCATTCAGCTGCGTCGCAATTTCGTTTTCACTTCCCCCGGCAATGAACTGGTCATAAATCCAGAGTACAATCCGACATTCCTCGTCTGAGCCCGGCATCAGAATCACCCGTTCGGTGAGCAGGCTTTTGCGCTGCCCCATTGCCAATTCCTGCTTTGGGTTACCAGTCTCATCCAGCAACATGCGCCGGAGCCCAAAACCCGCCACACCTCCCTGCCGGAATCCTTTCGTCACCAGGTTGCATTGTCCCGCCCACACCTTCTGAGAAAGCTGACGACAGTAGTCACTGGCACTTTCGTCTCGAAGCAGGGTCATAATCCGGTCGGCAATGTTGCTAGTCAGCGTCAGCGGCTTTTCGCAGGTCTGACGCCTCCACTGGCTCGATGGCCGGGCCGCGCGGCTACGACACCGCCGTGTCCGACCTGGAACGCGCGCTCGATGCGGGCCGGGGCCGGCTCGATACCACCACCGTTCGAGTGATCGAGCGGAACCTGGCCATCATCGACAGCGCCATCGCCCAGGCGCAGCGCGCGGTCGCCGCCGATTCCGCCAATCTGTACCTCAATTCGCATCTGGCCGACACCATGCGCCGGAAGCTCGAGCTGCTTCGGCGAGCGGCGGATCTCGCCGCCGCCGTGAGCTGAAAGGGGCCACGTGCTGCTCTCCCTGGCGACCGCCGCCTTCGCGGCACTCGCGCCCGTCCAGCAGATCGACACCACCGTGCCGGTGCAGCCGGGCCAGCGCCTGGCCGTGAACGCGTTCGGCGGTGAGATCGACGTGCGGACCTGGGCCCGGAACGCGGTGCGGCTCGAGGCCGACCCGCCCGACGGGAGCACCGTCCAGATCACCGCCTCGGGCGGCGTGGTGACGGTGCGGACCGAGGGACGTCGAGGGCCGCCCCGGACCGTGGACCTCAAGCTCACCGTGCCCGCCTGGATGGGTCTGAACCTGTCCGGCGTCTATACGGACGTGAAGGTGACGGGCACCAGGGCGGCGGTGACGGTGGAGACCGTGCAGGGCGAAGTGGACGTGACGGGGGGCGAGGGACGAATCTCGCTCCGATCGGTGCAGGGCGGCGTGACCCTCCGCCGGGCCAAGGGACGCATCGACGTCCACTCGGTCAACGAGGGGGTTCGGCTCTCGGACGCGAGCGGCGAGATCGTGGCGGAGACGGTGAACGGCGATATCGGTCTCGAGCGGGTGGATGCCACGAGCCTCGACGCGAGTACCGTCAACGGCGACGTGGCCTACGATGGGCCGATCCGGAACGGCGGCCGGTATGCGCTCGCCAGCCACAATGGCGACATCACGCTCGCCGTCGCCCAAACCACCAACGCCACGGTCTCGGTGAGCACGTTCAACGGCGGGTTCGAGTCGGAGTTTCCGGTGACGCTGCGAGAGACACGGAAGGGCCAGCGGTTCAGCTTCACGATCGGATCGGGGAGCGCGCAGGTGACGCTCGAGTCGTTCCAGGGTTCGGTGCAGCTGGTGCGGCCGGGAAATGGCGGCGTGCGCAGGGCCGAGGATCGTGGTGAGGAATCGGATCGCTGAGGATCGCTGAACGGCGGGCTTCCGCCGCAATATGACGGAGTGGGGCCCCTCAGCAGAGTAGAAAGATTGCCGTGTCGCGTTCCCGAACAGCAGTATGCGCCGCTCGGAGCCGGCACTTGTTTCCCGCCATAACCTTCCACGAAATCGACGATTACCCCGCCCCCTCCCAGCATCGACCAAAAATTGATCGTCAAGAAGTCGAACGGCTCGGCAAGAACTGCCACCGCTGGCATACGTCTTGTACTCCCGCACGCTTCAGCCCGGCACCCTTGGGTCAGTTTCGACAGATCGCCCCCTCACCTTTAGCTCCGGAGTGCATCGATGCAGCGCCCCCTGAACCGCGCCGTGGCCGGTGTCGCCCTTCTGACCCTAGCCGTCGCGAGTGTTGCCCAGGCGCAGGTCGGCCTCACCTCGACCACCGCCACCGTGACGCTCAACGCCACCAAGCAGGCGACGTTGACGGTGAGCCCGAGCACCTCCACCTCCACCCTGGCCGCGATCACCGACAACTCCAACGCCAACAACTTCCCGAACGTCAGCCTGACGACGACCTGGAACCTGACCGCCGGCACCTCGGTGCGGCTCATCGGGTGGTTCGGTACGCCGGCGTCCGCGCTGGCCAACGGCGCGGCGGTCATCCCGTCGGCGAACGTCGAGGGCGGCGTGAACGGCGGCGGCTTCACCGCGTTTACCGGCGCGCCGGTGGGCGGCGTCGGGGTGGCAGGCGGAAGCCTGCAGCTGGTCAACCAGGCCGTGGCGGCACCGAACTTCAGCGCGAACCGGACGGACGTGCTGAACCTCCGGTTGAACCTGGTCGGCTTTCCCACGACGACCGCTGGTCTCTACACCGGCACGCTCAACGTCGCGGCTGTCGTTCAGTAGCCGCCGATGCACGCTCGGGTCGGCATCCGTGTCCGCCTGCGCATCGGCGTCCTGGTCCTGAGCGCCGCGATGGCGCTCGGGATCGGGCAGGCGGAAGCGCAGGCGGGCACGGTGTCGGCTGCGCAGGTGATTTCGCTCGCGGCGACGAAGACGACGCAGCTCACGATCACGATCGGCTCAGGGGCGGTCCAATCGATACCCGGGCTGACCGACAACGCGCTGAACAATTTTCCGGCGCCGGTGGTCATCACCACGGAGTGGGACCTGAATCCGGGACAGACCGGCTCCGTGAATCTGATGGCGTATTTCGCAGTGCCCTCCCAGGCGCTCACGGGCGGGGCGACGCAGATTCCGTCGAGCCGGGTGCTCGGACAGATGGTGACGGGACTGCCCGTGGCGTTCACCGCCATCACCCAGGGAGCGGTCGGTGGCATCGGGACGGCGGGCGGGAGCCTGCGGCTCTTCTCCCAGAACATCACAGGATCCAACAAGAAGACCAGCCGGACCGACAACCTGAACCTGCAGATTGATCTAGTCGGTTTCCCGACCCTGTTGCCCGGCCTCTACACCGGGACCTTGAATCTGCGAGCAGTCACCCAGTAGACCCCCGCGGTTCAAGCCCGAGCCGCCTTTGGCGATACCTAACCCTGAGCGCGAGGTGACATCCCGACCCGACCGATAGCCTGAGGAACCCTGGCCCCTTGGCAGCCCACGATAGCGCCCCTCCGTTCTTGCCCGTACGTTCGAGACATGCGTAGTCGTCTCGTCGTCCTGACCGTTCTGGCGCTGTGGGCCGCGCCGGCCCGAGCGCAGATCGGACTCACCTCGGCCACTGCGGTGGTCGCCCTCTCGGCCACCAAGGCCGCGTCGGTGAGCGTCTGGCTGCCCGGCGGCTCTTCGGCCACCCTCCCAGGCGCCCTCGTCACCGGGCCGAACGATTTCACTCCGATCCCCGTCTCCACCACGTGGGAAGTGGATCCCCAGCGCACAGGCGGCGTGTCGTTGGTGGCGTACTTCGACCAGCCCGCACGCGCGCTGGCCGGTCCCGTGGCCGCCATTCCGTCGGCGGCTGTCCTCGGACGGGTTCCGACCGGAGGACCTCAGAGCTTCACGCCGTTTACGGGGGCGCCGGTCACCGGGGGCACCGCGCTGGCCGGAACGGCGGGAGGGACGCTGGTGCTGTTCACCGAGGCGATCGCCGGCGCCAATGCCATCGGCGGACGCAGCGACAATCTGCAGGTGAGGATCGACCTGACCGGGAAGCCCGAGCTGCCGGCGGGGACCTATACGGGGGTCCTCAACCTGATGGTGATCACGCAATGAGGAACTATGCGCGCTTCGCAGCAGTGGATCGGCGTCCTCCCCTGGTCGGCCCGCCGGGCTAGCCTCGCCCTGGGCGCGCTCGCGTGCCTCACCCTCGTTCAGCCTCTCACCGCCCAGTCCGTCAGTCCCCCCATCGCCGAATACCAGGAACGCGCCCGCTCGAGCTTTCAGCTCCACAACGCGGGGATTTTTCCGCTGAGCGTCGTGCTCGAGGTGCGCGGGTTCCGCGTGACCGAGCAGGGCGAAGTGCAGGACGCGCCCCTCGATACGAGCAAGGTGCACATCAAGCTGTCGGCGATGAGCTTCCGCATTCCGCCGCGAGGGACCTACACCGTGTTCTACGAGGCCTCGGCGGACAGCCTGCCGGCCTGGTTCAACATTCTCAGCGCCATGAGCGGCGCGCGGACCGAGAGCGGGTTGAACCTCCGCATCCTGCTCCCCCACGTCGTCTACCTCAACCAGAAGGACGCACTCCGGAAGGAGCAGGTGGCCATTCGCAAGTTCGAGCTGGATTCGGTGGCCGGGAAGCTGCGCGTGCAGCTCGAGAATCTGGGCCCCAACCTCGGACGGGTGCAGGAAGTGAGCGCGACGACGGGCAAGACCAGCAGCGCGCCGGCCGCGGGATTCCCCCTCTTCCCCCACATGGTGCGATGGACCGAAGTCGATTGGCCCGGCCCGGGCGCCCCCGAGCATCTGAGCGTCCGGTTCGCCAGGTTCAGCGTTGATACCACGCTGTCCGCGACCCCGTCGCCCTAGACCCGTGCCCGGCCGCCCGCGGCGTGCCCGAATCGTTCCCCTCGCCGCCACGCTGGTCGTGGCGGCGTTCGTCGTGCCGGCGACCGTTGCGCAGACGGTGATGGAGGTACAGGGCGGCGGCTCCTCGCTGGTCCACGGCTATGGGGCCACGGCCAACTTCTGGCGGAACGGCACCGATGGCTGGATCGGGCTGGGGTACCTGGATGGGCTGCGGGTCGGCGCGTTCCTCCGTACCGCCGTGGGCAAGGACACCCTGCGCCTTGGCAACGATGCCCTGGTGATGCGCTTTCCCACCGATCTGTTCAGCAGCGGCTACAACCTCCTGGTGCAGGGCGCGAGCGTGGGGGGCAGCTCGGGCAACACATCCTATCTGGCCTTTGCGGGAGCCAGCTCCTCCAGCCTGACCTCGCCTTCCTTCCAGGCCACGAGAATCGAGAAGCCGCTGGGCGCCGTCTTCGCGCAGCACCGGTTGTCGCCGACCCTGCGGCTCACCGGCAACCTGCTGGTCGCCGATCAGCAGACCTTCGTACCCGGCGTGCAGTGGCAACCGACACCCGAGCTCACCACGGCCCTCGTCGCCGGGTCGGGCGCGGGCAGCCCCTACGCGGCTGGCGCCGTGACGGCGCGCCGAGGCCCGCTCGGCGTCAAGGCGCTGTACGCGTGGAACCCCGAGCGTTTTCGGCGGGCCGCGGTGCCTGGCCCAACCCAGACCGAGGCGGAGAAGGAAAACGTCGCCGTCACCTACGATCTTGGGTCCGCCTTCCAGGTCGGCATGGCCCGGCAGCACTTCCTGCAGGACTCGGCCGCTGGCGCCATCCCGGTCCGGGCAGAGGGCAACTCCGCGTTCGCCAGCGGTCGGGTGCGGGAAGTCCGCCTGACCGCCGGCGTGTACGACTCGCGCTCGGAGGGCGCTCGGAACTTGAGTTCGTATGTCGCCGTGGGTCGGGAGGTCACCTCCTGGCTCGACGCGGAGCTGTTCGTGCTGCAGAGCCGTCCGTCCGGCTTCGGGGCCAGCACCACGCCGATCGTCAACCTCCGCTGGCGGCTCTCGCCGCGGGTGCGGCTCATGCAACAGCTGTCGGTGCACGATCACCGCCCCACCGTGCTCTTCGGCGCCAACCTGATCACCGCCCTGGGCGAGTTCGGCGCAGACTACCAGATCGTGCACCAGCCGTTTCAGCCGTTCCGGCCCTTCCGGAGCGCGCTCAACCTGACCGCGCGCCTGCAATTGGGGCGCTACTCGACCAACCTAGGCACCTATGTACGCCCCGACGGCGCCGTGGACTACTCCGCGTCGGGCAGCACGTTTCTGTACATGGGCTCGTTCGGCGGGGTGCAGCCCCAGCAGCTCGGCCAGAGCCTCGGCCGGTATGTGGTGCGCGGGATCGTGCGGGACGAGGCGGGCAGCCCGGTGGAAGGCGCGGCGGTGAGCGTCGGGGCCGACCTGGCGTTCACCAACTCGCGTGGCGAGTTCTTCGTCCGCGTCCGCCGGCCACACCAGTACGACATCGCCGTTCCATTCGAGGAATTCCTGCTGCCGGGGCACTGGGAGACGGTACATGCGCCGGCCCGGACCGTCGCGGAGTCCGAGGATCGCGCCCGGGGCATCGAGATCATCCTGCGACGCGTCGTCCCGGCTGCCCCGGCACCCGAGGCTTCCCCACCGGTTCCCGGCCCGCCCGCGCCCGTTCCGGCCGCCCCCGTTCCCGCCGCGACGGCGGACACCTTCTACCGGATCGCGCGTCCGGGATCGATCCCACCGGCCTCGCCCGGTGTCGGCGAAGCCGCCCAGGCAACGGCGGATTCGGCCGCCATCAGCGCAGCGACACCTGATCGCTCGCGATCGACGCGAGATCGATCACCAGCACCCCTCGGCGATTCTCCGCCCCCGTCTGTCCCGACCCGCGAGCCCTAGGCACCACCTGCCGAACGGGCTTAGCGAATGCCCAGGACCTCCACGTCGAAGACGAGGGTGGAATTCGGAGGGATGTCGGGTGGCGCGCCTGCCTCGCCATAGGCCATCCGCGGCGGCAGCACCAGCTTCCGACGGCCGCCGACTTTCATCCCTTTGACGCCTTCGTCCCACCCGCTGATGACCTGGCCGGCCCCCAGGGTGAACTCGAACGGTTCGCCATGATCCCTGCTGCTGTCGAATTTCTTTCCGTCCGTCAGCCAGCCCGTGTAATGCACCCGAACGGCTTGACCGGGCTGCGCTTCGGGGCCCTGGCCCGCCGCCTCATCGGCGTACCACAGGCCCGACGGCGCCTTCGTCATCTTGGTGGTGTCCGCACCGCTGAACCCGCCGGCCTTGGCGTCCCCGCCCGAGCCACAGGCGGCCAAAGAGGTCAGCCAGGAAAGGAGCACGAGACGTCGCATGGGACCTCCGGGTGAGTTGCGGTGAGATGAGCGAGGCCCTACCAAATGACAAGGCCGACCCGAAGGTCGGCCCGGTCCGAATCGGGACGGCGGGATTTGAACCCGCGACCCCTGCAACCCCATTGCAGTGCGCTACCGGACTGCGCTACGTCCCGTGCTGCGAGGCGGAATTGTAGCCACCGGGGTGCGTGGTGGGAAGGGCCCCGCGTATCTTTCCTGCTCCCCTCACGCGGAGTCCTCATGCAGCGCCGCGAGTTCGTTCACCGCTCCGCCACGGCGGTCGCTGGCTTCGGCATCCTCCGCCAGCTCGGCGCCTGCAGGGCCCCCGGGGTCACACCCGAGCCGGGTTCCTTCGCGGCCCTGAGGGACCGGTACTTTCTCCGCACGCTCGAGCTCAACCCGGTCGTCTCGACCTATCTGGGCGGCGACGGGTACAGCAGCCTCCTCGCGGGCGCCAACGGGCGCCTGCGGGACTACCGGCCGGAGGCGCTCGCCCGGGAGGCCGGATTCTACCACGAGGTCCGGGGCCAGCTCTCGGCGCTCGACCGCATGAAGCTCACCCCCGTCGAGCAGATCGACGCCGCCGTGCTCGAGGCGCAGATCGCGTTTCTCCTCCACCAGACGGAGGAGCGCCGCTACCACGAGCGCAGCATCGACACCTACGTCGCAGAGCCGTTCCGGGGCGCCGACTGGCAGCTTCAGCAGATGCAGACCGCTCCCGGCGACCTGCTCGGCACTGAGGCGGAGTGGCGACTGGTAGTGGCGCGCGTCGAGGCGGTGCCGGCCTACGTGGCCGCGGCGCTCGCCAACCTCCGGGAGGGGAAGCGGCGCGACAACCGGCCGGATCGCCGGATGGTCCAGCGGGACGGGATCGAGGGCGGCAACGCCGCCGCGGACTACTTCCGCACCACGCTCCCCGACTCGGCGCGGCGATTCCTGGGCGACCGCACGTTCGCCGCGGCAACGCTCGCACGGGTTTCGACCGCGGGTGCGCGGGCGGCCGCGGCCTACGAGGGCTTCGCCCGGACGCTCGGCGAGCTCTACGACCTACACGAGACCATCGACCGATTCGCGATCGGCGAGGCGGAGTACGACTGGCGCCTCCGGCATTGTCTGAACGTCTCGCGCACCTCGGCCGAGCTGTACGAGTACGGGGCCGCCCAGGTGACCTTGTACGAGAGCCGGATCTTCGAGGTGGCCGCCCAGGTGGCGCGGGAAGCCGGCCTCGACCTGCCGTTCGGCACCGAGGCCGAGCGGCGGCGATCGGTACGCACGGTCATGGACCACCTCTCGCAGGACTCCCCCGCCGACGACGACGAGTTGCTCCGCTGGTACCGCGAGGCCGGAGAGCGCGCGGTGGTGTACGGCCGGGAGCACGAGCTGTTCGACATCCCCGCCACGTACCGCCTCGACGTCGTGGCGACGCCGCCGGTCCTCCGGAGTACGATCGACGCCGCCTACTACCCGGCGCCGCCGTTCAAGCAGTCGGGCGTCGGACGCTTCTACCTGACGCCGACCGGCAACGTTCCGGCCGCGCTCAAGCTCAATAACCGGGCATCAGTGGCAGACACGGCGATCCACGAGGGCTTTCCCGGTCACGATTGGCACTTCAAGTACATGACCGAACATGCCGGCGACATCTCGAACATCCGCTGGCTCACGCCGGGCGCGGTCGAGGACTCGTCGTCGATGTGGGAAGACTCGATGGCAACCGAAGGCTGGGCCCTCTACAGCGAGGAGCTGATGGCCGAACCGACCCCCGGACGTCCGCACGGCTTCTACACGGCGGGTGAGCATCTCTACGAGCTCCAGGGACAGTTGCTCCGCGCCGTGCGGGTGCGGGTGGACGTGGGGATCCACACGGGCCGCATGAGCTTCGACGAAGCCGTGGACTACTTCGGCGAGCACGTCGAGTTTCGGCCCGGGGCCTGCCGCAACGCGGCGGCGGACCCCGCCGCCAGGGCGGTGTGCGAGCAGGCGAGCCGTGCGATCTATCGCTACTCGAAGTGGCCCACCCAGGCCATCACCTACAACCTGGGCAAGCACGAGATCCGCGACCTCCGCGACGCGATCGAAACCCGTGAGGGCGACCGTTTCTCGGCCAAGGACTTCCATGAGCGCCTGATGCGGATGGGCACCATCCCGGCCGGCTACTTCCGCCGGACCTTTCTCGGGTGACCCGGCCCCGACCCACACGTTGAATCCCATCGTCTCCTGACTCCCTCCGCCAGAACCGCCAGGATGGGCCCGGCAATTGCAAATGCTGGCTCTGCTGGCAGGCCCCCCTGGATGCGAGGAGGTCGAGATGGACACGAACGACGAGCGGCCATGGGAGGGCGATGGCGACCCCCCGTGGGCCACGCCCGATGGAGACCCGGAAAACGGGGATCCCGAGGCGTGGCGCGGAGCGGTCCACTTGGGCGAGTGGCCGGAGAATCTGGCAGGCCCGGAGTACTGGCTCTACAAGAAGGAGCAGGGCGATGACTAGGCACGGCATCGGCAACGCAGGAGGGTGGTGAACGGGGCCGGAGAGGACGCCGGCCCCGCTTTTTTTTGACGCAGAACGCCATAGGTCGAGAGCCCGAACAAACACCGGCCATAACTCCTTCTCCCCGCAGCACATAGCCCCTGTTGACGGCGCCTAAACATATGTTATATTAGGAGTTACGTGGATTCATTCCACGCCACGAACGATCCCCCCGTGGGGATCTCGACCCGGAGGGGCCGCCCGTCGGCGGTCCCATGCTCAGGACTCAGGAGTGACGAACATGTCGGACACGATGCCCGTTTCGCCCCAGGGGCCGACGCCCGTACCGCAGTCGTGGGATCCGTTTCAGTTGATGGACCGGCTCGACGAAGAAGCGCTCCGCAAGGAGCTGGAAGGGGTCGGGGGCACCGACCTGGTGTATGTCGTGAAGGAAGGGGGCCAGGAAATCATCGGCCTGTCCAAGACGGGCGTCGACGAGTGCTGCATGGCCCTCGTCGCGCAGGGTCAGGTCATCCGCGAGGAGGGCCTGCAGCACGAGATTATCGGCGAGGGCGAGCGGCGCGAGGCGCTGTTCAGCGTGACGGCGGCGCGGTTCGCGGTTTCGCCAGACGGCCGGGAAGTGCGTCTGGATCAGGTCATCGGGGTCAAGCGCCAGGCGCTCTATCACGAGCCGGCGCAGCTCGATCTCGACGCCCGGGTACCGGGCAAGAAGTACCGGGGCCGCACCTATCGGGAGTTGCTCGAGTCGGAGGACGGGCGCGACTATCTGGGCTGGATGGGCGAGAACTTCAGCGAGCCCGCCATCCGCGAGTTCGTGCGTCGGATTCTGGCGGGCGAGGAGCCGACCGGCCGGCGCGAGCCCCAGCTCAACCCCCACTGGTTCGAAGCCGGGGCCATGAAGGCGGCGCGAAACGCGCGCTTCCGGCTGATCCCAGGCAACGTGCGCGCGCAGGTCATCGCGGCCGCCCACCAGTCGGGCCACGCGCGCGTGGTCGAAGCCGGCGCCGGGGCGCTCGATGGCCTCGCCAGAACGGTTCCTGTCCAGCCGGCACATCCGGCGCCTGAACCCGTCCCATCCGTCGGAGGCTCGCAGGCGGCGGTGGCGCCCGTGGAATCCGCGGCGCGCGTCGGCCCCTACGCGCCGACCGAGAAGCAGATTGCGTTCTATGAGCGGCTGGCCGAGTCGTCCGTGTTCACCGACGAGGAGCGACGGCGCGCGCTGGAGTGGTTGGCCTCGAAGGCCACTCGTCAATCGATCAAGGATCAGATCGACTGGCTCAAGCGGCAGGTCGAGACGCGGAAATCGAGTCGAGGTCAGTCCGCGGCTTGAGCCGATTGCGGCGCGTTCGGACAGTGCCCTTCCGGACAGTCGGACCGGAAGCGAAGGGACGCTCCTCATGGGGCGCCCCTTTTGTCGCACCGCAGGTCGGGGGTGCGTTTTGCGAGTGCCCGGGAGCTTTTGCCCGAACCACGGTCGAGTAATCCTTGCTGGACACGCTATAAGCGCTTGATCTACCGATAGTTAACAGACGATAGAGCGCGGCCTGATTCCTGCAATTTGGTGCCCCGTTCCGATCGGGCGACGCCAACCCTGCAGCCCTGTCACGCCACGAATGAAGCGACTGCTGCTGCCGGTCATGCTCGCCGGATTGGCCG
>JBBQDU010000073.1:0-11306 GCA_038320055.1 Gemmatimonadales bacterium
CACCCCCTGCAGCAGGCGGCCCTCCCGGTCCAGCTCCCCGATGCGCGCCGCCAGGGCACGCAGCAGCTCCGCCAGCCGGTCGGCTCGGGCGTCGTCGTACACTTCCTCGGGCTCTGCCATGGCTACCTCGAGGGGCACCCGCCCCCCACCGTCAAGTTCATGTGAACGTTGCCGATAAACATAATCACCAGGGCCCGGCGCCGAACCACCGGATGGGTTTGCACCAAAAGGTGCAACCGGGTTATATTGCCCATCCAGGACGTTCGCGAACCCATGCAGGCTCGACGCTCATAAGGAAGGTGCATGCAGACCAAGAAACCCCAGCGTGACCCCGAAGCGGTGGCCTTCGCCCAGGCCCGTGACGAAATGTTCAGTCACATTCTCCGGTGCGGCGTGATTGACGCGATGCCGGAGCACCAGAAGGACTGGCTCGACGATACGATGCTCTATCTCGCCGATCGGTATTCGGATCTGAGCGATGAGGAGCTTTCCCAGTTGCGCGTACTGGGTGAGCGCTTCTCCCAGCCCGTCCAGCGGAAGGTGGAGACCGTCGAGTCCGGCGCGGCGTAAGCCGCGGATCGGGTCATGACGTCGCCCTGGCGCAGTAGCTTGCGCCGGGGCGCTTGTGTTATGGGGCGGTCCACCCGCTCCCGAACCTCCGCCACCGGTACCCTACCGCCAGGCGCGCTCCACCGCCCACCCCTGCCTCCGCGAACCATCCTGATCTCCCCCCCGGCGCTCCCTCCAGGCCCAGGGTCAGCACCACATAGCCTTGCTCGACCGGCCCGCCCACGACGGCGATGCCGCCCGCGCCATACAACCCCGCCCCCTGGCGTCGGAGCGGGCTGAGGAGGAAGTGGGCCAGAAGCTCCCCCCGCCACGCGGCCTCCCCCCCGCTCGCCCCCGCCCCCACCGTCGCCGACACCCGCGTGCGCCTCGACGTTCGGAGCGCGACATACCCTCCGGCCACCGCGAGCGCCGGGTCCGACGCGAGCACGATTCCCGTCACCCCCAACTCGTACCCCCGCTGCGCCACCGCCACGCGCGGACTGCCCGCCAGACCGGCCGCCACTGCCATCAGGACCGCCGGGCTAGCCCAGCGTGAGCCCATGCGTGATCCGGATATCGGGCCCGAGCGAGTGCAGGACGGAGCAATACTTGGTGATCGACAGCTCGATCGCGCGGCGCGCCCTGGCCTCGTCGAGCCCCGCGCCGGCCAGATGGTATTCCAGGTGCAGCGACGTGTACCGCCGCGGCTCCGCCTCGCGCCGGACGCCGCTCGCCTCGATGCGACACCCCGTGAGCCCGACCCGCATCTTGCCCAGAATCGCCACCACGTCCGCTCCGGAGCACGCCGCGGCCGCGAGGAGAAGCGTGAGCATCGGGCCCGGCGCCGCCAGGTTGTCACCGTCGATCGTCGTGACCGGCCCCCCCGGCTCCCCGCCCCGGAAGCGAACATCTTCCTCCCAGCTGAGGGTAATCCGTTTGGTTTCGACCGTCATGACCCGCCTTCCCCGCCCACCCGCCGCTCGGCCGTCGGGGCTACCCGGTAGTAGTCCCAGATTGCGTAGAGCGCGACGGCGGTCGTGGCCCAGGCCAGCGGGCGGAGGCGCGAGGAGTCTATCAGGAAGGCCACCAGCGTGAGGACCTGGGCCACCGTCACCGCCTTGCCGCCGGCCCGGGCGGGGATCGCGCGCGGCCGCCGGGAGACGAAGGTGGCCAGGAACGCGACCGTGGCCACGATGTCGCGGAGCAGCACGCCCACGATCTCGTACCACTCGAGCCGGCCGCTGAACGCCACGACACCGAATGCGGAGGCCATGAACAGCTTGTCCGACACCGGGTCGATCACGGCACCGAGGGACGAGCTGCCGAAGCGCCGCGCGAGCTGGCCGTCGAGGAGATCGCTGCCCGCGGCCGCGGCCAGGAGCCCGAGCCGTGCCTCGTTCGACACGAACGGGAACGCCGCGGCCAGTGGGATCCGCACCGCGCTCAGCAGGTCGGCGGTGGTCCATCCCAGGCGGCCTTGCTCCCCCTCGGGGCGCGGACTAGGTTCGCAGGGCATGGCGTGCAAGATACTCTCGTGATGTCGGATAGCGCGTTGGACTCGGCCTTCAACTACCACGCGCAGGAGTTCGCCGCCGTCAGCGGCGCGCGCCTCGCCGACGCCGGCGGCCTCTCGGCGATCGTCGTGGCGGCCGCGGGCGCCGTCGGGATGCCGCCGCTCGGCCCGCCCGTGGTGCGCGAGAGTCCCGGCGGCGTAGCGGTCGTGCTCCTGTGCCGCGACGGGCACATCGCGCTGCACACCGTACCGGACGAGGGCCTCTGCTTCGTGACCGTGGTGGCCCGGGCACCCGTGGAGGTGGGTCGTGGCGTGGACGTGATCGGACGCGGGCTGGCCCGGAACGCCAGCCACCGGGGGCCATGAAGCGTCGGAGTGACTAGGACGGCGCTCCCACCGGCATTCTTGCCCCTCCGCTGCCCCGCACCACACCTTCGACTCGCTGCTGCCGATCGAGCGATCCCCGCGCCACTCGCAGCACGTCGTCCGCTGTGACCGACCGATACGCCGCCCCCGGATCCTCCAGCTCCGCCAGTCCGGACCCCGCCACCCACGCCTCCAGGATCTCGCCCGCCACCGCGCCGCCGCTCTGACGGCTCACCTCGGCCTGCCCGGCGAGGAAATTCACCGCCTGGCCCAGCTCGGTATCGCTAACGGGCTCGCGAGTGAAACGCTCCAGCTCGCCGAGCATCTCCTCGCGCGCCTCCTCCTCGCGCTCGGGCGAGGTGGCGATGTAGGTGACCAGCGCGCCCGCCCGGGCCTTGAGCCACGCCGAGGCCACCACGGTGTAGGCGAGCGAGCGACGGTCGCGCAGGGCTTCGAATAGCCGGCCACCCAGCCCGCTGGCCACCGCGGCCCAGACCTGGGCGGCGGCCCGGTCCGGATCGCGCCTTGGAAGGCCCGGAAACACCATGGCGATCGCGGCCTGCGACTTGTCGCGGGTCACCACGCGCGCGTCCGTGTCCCCGCTCCGGCCCGCCGTCCAGGGCAGCGCGGGCAGCGCGCCGACCGCGGGGAGCGCGGGCGCGCTCGCGAACGTGCCGGCCAGGATCGACGAGGCCTGGTCGGGATCGACATCGCCCACCGCGATCACGACCGGGCGGACGCCGCGGAGCGCCTGCGCATGCCAGGCGCGCGTGTCCGCCGCCGCGATGGCCGCGAGCGTGTGCGGCAGTCCGGCCGCCGGCAGCCCGTAGCCCTCCCCGCCGAACGCGGCAGCGAACGCGAGCTGGAACGGGTAGCGGAACATGTCGTCCGCCACCTGCTCCGCCTCTGCGACCATCAGGGTCCGCTCCCGCTCGACGTCGCCCGTCTCCAGCCGGGGCGAGGCGTGCACCAGCTCGAGCAGCGCCGCCGCCTCCGCCAGGTGCTCCGCCAGCACGGTCGAGCCGAAGCCCAACCAGTCCGAGGCGACGCTGGCGCTCAACGTTCCGCCTAGCCGCTCGAAGGCGAAGGCGAGATCGCCGGCGTCGAGGTCGCCCGCGCCGCGCACCGCGCTCCGCACCGTGAGAGCACCGAGGCCCGCCTTCGCGGGTGGGTCGAGCTCGAGCCGCGGCACGTAGATGCCGAGATGCACCAGCGGGACGCCGGTCTTCCGGCGCACCAGCAGGTCGGCGCCGGGCAGGGTGGTGTGGAGGACCTCGGCCACGCGTCGCGTGGTCAGCCGTCCCTGGACGGGCACGGGAGGCGGGGGCGGCGCTATCGAGGCGGCGGGCGGCGGCGGGCGCAGCTCGGATACGGCGAAGGCTCGGCCGAGCGCATCGGCGGTGAGCGGCTGGCCGGCGTGGTCGGGCAGGTAGAGCACGGCCGAAACCGCATCCGGCTGGAGGTGGCGCGCCGCCGCGGCACGCACGTCCTCCGGGCGGACGGCGTCCAGCGCCTCGTACTCGCGGTCGAGGAACGTGTAGCCGTCGAGCGCTTCGGCCGCGGCCAGGGCGGCCGCGCGCCCTTCCATCGACTCGAGCCGGCGTGCCCACCGCGCGCGGAGCAGGGTGCGGGCCCGCTCCAGATCTTCGGCCGACGGGCCGAGGAGCGCCAGCCGGCTGACCGCGGCGGCTATTGCCGCGAGCGCGTCGCTCAAGCGCCCCGGGGCCAGCTCGGCGGCGATGCCGAACAGCCCGAGCTCGGTGGGCGCGTAGTAGTGCGACGAAATCCAGGTGACGAGACCGGGCTCGAGCAGCTCGCGGTAGAGCCAGCTTCCACGTCCCGCCCCGAGCACCGCGGCAGCCAGGTCGAGCGCGGGCGCGTCGGGCTCGAGGGGAAGCGCGGCGCGCCATCCGAGCGACAGCTCGGCCTGCGTGACATCGCCGCGGAGCGTCCGCGCCCGAACGTCGCGGCGCGGCGGCTCCTCCGGCGACCGGTCCACCGCCCCCGGGGCGGCGGGCCACCCGCCGTATGCCTCCCGCGCGGACGCAAGGGCCTCTTCCGGGTCCACCGCTCCGACAATCGACACGATCGTGCGCTCCGGGACGTAGCGCGAGCTGTAGTAGGCGTGCAGATCGGCGCGGGTGAACCCGGCCAGTTGCGCCTCGTGGCCGATCCGCCACCGGCGGATGCGGTGGTGGTCGAACATCACCTCGTGCAGCGTTTCGTAGGCGACCGCCGACGGGGTGTCGAGCTTGCGCTTGGCCTCCTGGACGATGACCTGGAGCTCGCGGGCCAGTTCGCCGGCATCGAGCGTGGAATGGCGGAGTGCGTCGGCCTGGATGTCGAGCGCCTCGGCGAGCGCGGAGGCCGGCAGGACGGTGAAGTACGAGGTGTGATCGTACGTGGTGCTGGCGTTGAGGTAGCCGCCCGCGCTCTTGGTTTCCCGGGCGATGGCGCCCACGCCGCGGCGGCCCGTGCCCTTGAAGAACATGTGCTCCAGCACGTGCGAGATGCCGGTCCAGCGGTCGGGCTCGTCGAAGAAGCCCGCCTTCACGTAGGTCACCACCGCTACGACCGGCGCGGAGCGGTCCTCCTGCACCAGCAGCGTCAGGCCGTTCGAGAGCGTTTCCCGCCGAACGCCGTCGGTCCAGCGCGGCGGCGAGAGCGTCGGACCGCGAGACGCCACGAGCGCTACTGCACGATCCGCAGCACGCCGGCCTCGGCGCTGCCGCGAATGAAGGCCTCCGCATCCGTGGTGGGGATGACGACGCCGGTTTCCGCGTGTCCGCGCCGGGCCAGACTGGCCATGAAGTCGCTCAGCGAGCCGTGCGCCCAGTCGCGATCGGCAGCCTTCATCTGGAGGAGGATCTCGTCCCAGTTGCCCCGGATCGTCTGGCCCGACAGGGTGACGACCAGATGCGACTCCGCCTGGCCCGGGCGCTTCTGCATGGCGTGCAGCTCGCTCAGCAGGGTGCCGAACAGCTCGAGCTGGTGGGGATCGCGCACGCCACCGTCCGCCTGCTGCGCTTCGACCTCGGCGAGCAGCATGTCGATCGCGTCCGGCTCGCCGGCCACCTCACCCAGGCGGGTGAGCCAGGGCGCCAGCTCCGGGTCCTCGTCGGGCAGCCGGTAGACGGTCTTCTTGAGCTCGATGTGGCGCCAGATGCCGAGCTCGTCGAAGTGATCCTCGGGCTGAGTGCGCTCGAGGTGATGGAGCGCCGCCTCGGTCTCGCCGCGGTCGTAGAGCAGGTTGGCGAGGTAGATCCGCGCCTCGGCGTACGCGGCGTCGAGCTCCAGCGCGCGCCGGAGCCAGTAGAGCGAGCCCGCGTCGTTCCCCATCCGGTGCGAGGCGTAGCCCAGGCAGGCCGCGGCGTCGGGCGACTCGGGGTGCGCGGCCGCGGCGAGGTCGAAGAACCGGTGCGCCGGTGCGATGTGCCCCTCGCGGAACAGGGCGCGGCCCACCTGCAGCATCAGCTCGTGATCGTCCTCGAAGCCGAGCTGGAGGAGGCGCTCGAACGCCCGCATCGAGCCGGCCCGGTCGCCCATCTTGAGCAGGATCTCGCCCAGCCCCGCCAGCCCGTCCTCGTGATCGGGATCGAGCGCCAGCGCGAGCTCAAAGCTCCGTCGGGCCCAGGCGTACTCCTCCCGGGCCATGTGGGCGTAGGCCTTCCCGATGTGCAGCTCGACGGCGTGGGGGTAGGCGGTGATGGCTTCCTGGAGGATCAGCAGCGCTTCATCGTACCGGCCTTCATTGTAGAGTTGATGGGCTTGTTCGTCGAAGTCGTCGGAGCTGAGAAATGCGTCCGACATCAGCCGTCCTCCGGCAGGTAGGTTGCTGCAAGCTAGGAACTTCGGTGGGCAGGAGCAAGGGAATGGGAACGCGGGAATGGCCCCATTGACGCAGAGAGCTGCCAGCATATATTACTGACCAGTCAGTTATAAACTCCATCGCGAGACCCCGTTGCCCGACCCCACCACCGTCCCTTCCTCCCCACCCCGCTGGCAGCGCCGCCCCGAGGCCCGTCCGGACGAGATCCTCGACGCGGCGCTCGTCGTGTTCGGCGAATCCGGCTATGCCCGGGCCCGGGTGGACGACGTCGCCCGCCTGGCCGGGGTCAGCAAGGGCACCCTCTATCTCTATTTCGACTCGAAGGAAGCGCTGTTCCGCGAGATGGTGCGCGCCCGGATCGTCGCCTCCCTCACCGAGGCAGAGGTCTACGTGCGGACCTACGAGGGGTCGGCGCGCGCGCTCCTGGTCGAGCTCATCCGCCGGATGTACCGCCTCGTGCGCTGCGAGCGGATGACCCGCATCGCCCGCATCGTCCAGGGCGAGTTGGGCAACTTCCCCGAGCTGGCTCGGTTCTACTTCGACGAAGTGATCCTTCGCGCCCGGCGGCTGGTCGCGGAGGTGCTCGAGCGCGGCGTCGCCACAGGTGAGTTCCGGCCGACCGCAGGCGGCTTCGCGGCGCGGGGGCTCTCGTCCCTCGTCGTCCACACCGCCCAGGTCCAGTGCTTCTTCCACACCTTCGACCCGCAGGCGCTCACCGACGAGCAGGCGGTCGAGGGGCTGATCGACCTGTATCTTGGCGGGGTGCTGGCGCAGCCCGCGGACCGGGACTGAGGTGCGCTCCATGCTTGCTCCACGCCGTGTGCATCGCGCAGTGCTGGCGACCCTCGTGCTGGCGTCCTTCGCCGCCGCGCCTGCTCGCCTCGAGGCGCAGCAGCCCACGATCCCGCGCGGCCCGATCACCCTGCTCGAGGCGATCGCCCTCGGCCGCACCCAGGGAGTCAACGCGGCCATCGCGCGGCTCAACATGCGGACCGCCGACGCTCGCGCGGGCCAGCGCCGGGCCGACCTGCTGCCGACGATCAGCGGCAACGCCGCCATCACGCGGCAGACCCTCAACCTCGATGAGTTCGGCATTCCGGTCGCCTCCGGCGTCACCGATCCGTTCGAGATCTACCGGCTCCAGCTGCGCGCCACGCAGACCGTCTTCGACGCCTCCCTCATCGGCCGGCTCCGCGCGGCCCGCGACACCGCGGTGGCCGCCGGACTGGACGCGCAGGCGGCCGGCGAGCTCGCGGGTGCCACGGCGGGGCTCGCCTACCTGCGCGCGCTGAGCGCCCGCGAGACGGTTCGCGCGCGCGACGCCGACAGCACCATCGCGGCCGAGCTGCTCGACCAGGCGCGCCAGCTCGTCGGCGCCGGCGTGAGCCCGGCCATCGACGCCACGCGGAGCGAGGTGAGCTTCGCGGCCGTGCGGACGCAGCTCGAGCTGGCCCGGAACGCCGCCGACCGCTCGCGGCTCGACCTGCTCCGGGCGCTGGACCTGCCCTCCGGCACCGCCCTCGAGCTGGCCGACTCGCTCGCCCCGGCGAACTTCGACCTGCCGCTCGAGCCGGACGCGGCGGCCGGCTTCGCCCGCGAGCATCGTCCCGAGCTCGCGGCCGAGCGTGCCCGTACCCTGGCGGCCCGGCGCACGCTCGGCGCCACGCGCGCCGAGTATCTGCCGAGTGTCGGCCTGAGCGGCGCCTACCAGCAATCGGGGCGGGAGACCAGCCAGCTCGCCGGCACCTACAACGTGCAGCTGCAGTTGACGGTGCCGATCCTGGACGGCTTCCGCCGGCAGCACCGCGTCAAGGAGCAGAGCCTGCGCGTGGACATCCAGCAGATCCGCGAGCGCGACCAGGTCAATCTGATCGAGACCGAGGCGCGCCAGGCGGTGCTGGACGTGGCGTCGGCCCGGCAGCAGGTCGCCATCGCCGGCGAGCGGCTCCGCCTGGCCGAGCTGGAGCTGGCGCAGGCCCAGGAGCGGTTCCGGGCCGGCGTGGCGGGCAGCGTGGAGACGACCAACGCGCAGGGCTCCGTCATCGCCGCGCGCGACGCGCTGATCCAGGCGCGCGTGAACTTCGGCACGGCCCGGGTCGGCGCCTACCGCGCCCTCGGCGTCATCGACCAACTGCACTGAACCCGCGCTCCAGCGCGACGGGACCGATCATGGCCACCGATATCGCGATGGACCTACCGGCGACCGCCGAGCCCGAGGCGCGCAGCTGGACCCGCCGCCTCCCCCTCGTTCTCGGGGCCCTCCTGGTCGTCGCGCTCGCCGGCTGGGGCGTCCGGCGCTACGTCTACAGCCGGAATCACGTCACCACCGACAACGCGCAGGTGGACGGACACATCACCGCCATCGCGCCGCGGATCGCGGGCTTCATCGACCGGGTGCCGGTCGAGGAGAACCAGCGCGTGAAGGCAGGCGACACGCTCGTCGTCCTGGATCGGCGCGATCTCCTCGTCCGGCTCGAGCAGGTCGAGGCCGAGCTGCGCACCGCCCAGGCGGCCGGAGGCACCGACCGCCGCGCGGGGCAGGCGACGGCTCAGCTCCAGGCCACCCGGGCGGAGGCCGCGTCGGCGGAGGCCGACATCGCCGCCGCCGAAGCGGGCTTCCGGCAAGCCGGCGCCGACTACGAGCGCTACCGCGGCCTCGCGGCCTCGAAGATCATTCCCGCCCAGCAGCTCGACGCGGCAGCCGCCGCGCGAGACGCCGCGGCCGCCACGCTCGAGGCCGCACGCCGCCGCGCTTCGGCCGCGGGCAGCCAGGTGTCGGCCTCGGGGGCGGCGGTCCGGGGCGCCGATGCGCGCCTTGCGGCGGCGGCGTCCGCCGTCGAGAACGCCCGGCTCCAGCTGGGCTACGCCATCCTCCTCGCGCCCAACGACGGCGTCGTGGCCAGGCGGAGCGCGGAACCGGGCGCGCTGGTGCAGATCGGCCAGAATCTCATGTCGATCGTGCCGGATACGAACGTCTGGGTCACCGCCAACCTGAAGGAGACCCAGCTGGCCCACATCCGCGTGGGCGACGAGGCGGAGTTCGGCGTGGATGCCTATCCGGGCCACACGTTTCACGGCAGGGTCGAGAGCCTGAGCCCGGCCACCGGCGCCCGCTTCGCGCTGCTGCCGCCCGACAACGCGACGGGCAACTTCACCAAGGTCGTCCAGCGCGTCCCGGTCCGGATCGCCGTGGACGGCACGGCCGACCCCGCGTCCCCGCTCCGCCCGGGGATGTCGGTGGACGTCACCATCACGACCCGCTGACGCGATCGGCATGACGACCCTGGCCTTCCCGGCGCGTCCGCCGGCGCTCTCGCGCGAGCAGATCTACCGCTCGCGCTACCTCATCGCGTTCGCGGTCACGCTGGCGAGCGTGCTCGAGCTGGTGGACACCAGCATCGTCAACGTGGCCATCCCCCACATGATGGGGAACCTCGGCGCCACGCTCGAGGAGGTCGCCTGGGTCAGCACCGGGTACATCGTGGCCAACGTCATCGTGCTGCCGCTCACCAGCTGGCTCTCCGACAAGTTCGGGCGACGGAACTACTACACCGGATCGATCATCCTTTTCACCACGGCCTCGTTCTTCTGCGGCGCGGCGCGCTCGCTCGAGGGGCTGGTGTTCTGGCGCGTGATCCAGGGCATCGGCGGCGGCGCCCTCATCAGCACCGCGCAGGCCATCCTGTTCGACGTCTTCCCGCTGCGCGAGCGCTCGACCGCCATGGCGATCTTCGGCATGGGCGTCATGGTGGGCCCTACTCTCGGGCCCACCCTGGGCGGGTGGATCACCGACAACTACTCCTGGCCCTGGATCTTCTACATCAACATCCCGCTGGGCATCCTGGCGGCCACCATGACCTGGCGCTCCGTGCCCGAGCCCGAGCACCCGGTCAGGCGTGCCGAGATGGACTGGCTGGGGCTCGCGCTGCTGATCATCGGGATCGGCGCGCTCCAGATCCTGCTCGAGCGGGGTGAGAGCCGGGACTGGTTCGAGTCGCGCGAGATCGTGGTCGAGGCGATCGCGGCGGGACTCGGGATCGTGGGATTCGTCTGGCACGAGCTCCGGACCGCGAACCCCATCGTCGACCTCCGCATCCTCCGGAACCGCCAGTTCGGAGCGGGCGTCGGCTTCGCGGTGGTGCTCGGCTTCGCGCTCTATGCCAGCGTGTTCGCGCTGCCGGTCTTCCTGCAGAACCTGCTGGGCTATTCCGCCTGGGATACGGGCAAGGTCATCCTTCCCGGCGCCATCGCCAGCGCGTTTACCATGGCCCTGGTGGGCCGCCTGGCCCAGCGGCTCGACGCGCGGCTGCTGATCACGACCGGCGTGCTGCTGTTCCTGTGGTCGATGTGGCTCCACTACCACTTCACGACCGCCATCGGCCGCGGGGATCTCTGCTGGCCGATGGTGCTCCGCGGCGTAGGGCTCGGCTTCATCTTCGTTCCGCTCACGGGCGTGGCGGTGGCCGACCTCCGGCCGAACCAGCTCGCGCAGGGTACCGGGCTCTTCAATCTCTCCCGGCAGCTCGGCGGCAGCTTCGGCATCGCGGTCACGGCCAGTCTGCTCTCCCGCTTCACCGAGCAGAGCCGCGAGGCGCTGCTGCCCCACCTCTCGGCGTCGAGCCCCGCGGCGGTCGAATGGCTGGCCCAGGCGACGCGCCGCATGCTGAGCCTGGGCGGCTCGCTCCCGCAAGCGCAGCAGCAGGCGCACGCGCTGCTCGAGGCTACGCTCCACCGCCAGGCGTCGATGGTGGCCTTCGAGAAGGGCTTCCTGACCATGGGGATCGCGTTCGCGGCGGCGCTCCCGCTGCTGCTGCTGTTCCGGACGGGGCGCGCGCGGGGAGGAGTGTCGGCGCATTAGCGGGCGAGCGGGCGAGCGGCACGAGGTGAGGGCCTGGGGTGACGGCCCGTCCAGCTGTCATCCCGAGCGCAGCGAGGGATCTACTCCGCGGTCCTCGAACCCCGGGTGAGGAGATCCCGCGCTGCGCTCGGGATGACAGCGCTTGTCACCGCGACGCACCCACCCACCCTCGCCTGACCGCCTGACCGCCT
>JBBQDU010000074.1:0-11120 GCA_038320055.1 Gemmatimonadales bacterium
CTCCTGGACGAACAGGTCGAGATCGCCGTCGCCGTCGGCGTCCACCAGTTGAGGGCGGGGGGTGTTGAACCCGCCGAGGAATGCGAGCTCGAGCGCGCGTCCGGCGGAATCGATCACGGGAAACGGAGAAACGACCCGCTCGAACGCGAGCGGCGGGGGCGGCACCGTCGCGGGGCTCGCGCCACGGGGCGCGCCGGACCCGGCGCACCCCGTACCCGCGAGCAGCAGCCCCAACGAAACGAGAGTGCGGCTCAGCGGCACTTCGCCGGCAGGTGCCCCAGGCGCTTCCGCGGCGCTGCGATGCCCATCCCCGCGGCGTACCGCCCGACCGTGAGCACCGTGTCGACCGTGCGGGTGGCGGTGCAGATGGCCACCACCGTGCCCTCGCCGGTGGGCTGCCCGCCCTCGTGCTGATGCACGCCGCCCGACTGGTGCCGATTGCTCACGAACACCCAGCGGCCATCGGGCGAGACCGCGAGCCCGTGCGGCTGGCTGAACCCGTCACTCGTGAGCGTGTCCGCGACGGTCCAGGTCCGGGTATCCACCACGGCGACCCGGTTGGCCAAGAGGCTCGTCACGTAGATCGCGCTGCCGTCGAGCGTGAAGGCGGGCTCGAACGGCCCGTCCGGCATCAGGATCCCGTGCGCGAGCACCGGCTTCGCCGGATCGGCCAGGTCGAAGATCAGCAGCGAGTCGGTCAGCTCGGCGGTGACCGCGAGCCAGCGGCCGTCGGGCGACAGGGCCGCCTGCACGAAGCCAGCGGCGGAGCCCGGCACGTCGGTGAGCGTCACCTCCTCATCCGCCGCTCCGACGCTCGCGAGCTGGTTCGTCCCGAGGCTGGCCACGTAGACCCGTCCGCCGCCCGGCGGGGCGATGATGCCGTGCGGCCGTGGGAAGAGCAGGTCCACCTCGTCGAGCAGCTTCATGTCGGATCGTCGGATGATCGCCATGCGGGGCGGCGGGTTCACCGCGCTCATCGAGCGGCCCACGTACATCAGGCCGTTCCTGGGATCGAGCGCGATCAGGCCCGGCACCTCCATGTCGACGCTGCCGACCAGCTTGTTCGCGCGGTCGAGCTTGAGCACCTTCCCCGCCCCGATCAACGTCACGAACCAGAACTTGCCGTCCGGCTCCACCTGGATGTGGTGCGGCCGCGCGTTGTCGCCGAAGCCGTACGCGCGGAGATCGACGGTCTGCAGCAGGTGCCGCGTGCCCGCGTCGATGACCGACACGGTGGCATCGTCCTGGTTGGCGACGTAAAGTCGCGTCTGCGCCCCGGCGGGGACCGCCGTCGCCGCGCCGAGCCCCGCAGCGAGCGCCGCGGCGAGGGCCGCCCGAACCGCGCCGTTCATGGGACCGTCGTGGTGGGCTGGTACCGGATCAGGAACAGCCCCTCCCGCATGCTCGTCACCGCCACGACTCCGCTCTTGAAGAACGGATAATTGCTCCACGAGCCCGCGAATCCCGCCGCGTTCTCGCCCACCGGCACGGTATCGAAGTAGCCCACCTCTTTCGGGTTCACCGGATCCTTGATGTCCAGCACGCGGAGGCCGGCCACGTAGTTCGACTCGTAGAGGTAGTTCCCCCGGACGTAGAGGTTATGGTCGGACGCGGCGGTCTCGCCGAAGTATTCCTTGGCCACGACCGGATCGTCGAGATCGGTCACGTCGAAGACGATGGTGCGGGTTCGCGGGGCGGTGCCGGCCAGCTCGTCGCCCTCGTCGTCGAGGAAGAAGTAGCGGTGGTCCTCGCTCAGCCATCCCTGGTGGGCGTACGCGACGTTCGGGTACGCGGCGGTGCTCAGCGCGCGCGGCGCGTTCTTGTCGGTCACGTCGGCGATGCCGAGCGCGGTCTCGGAGGCGTTGAAGCAGAGCTCGTGCCCGCGGTACTGCTCGTCGGGGCCGTGATAGGTGACGCACTGCGCGTCATGGGTGTACCCCGTCCGCGCGGTGCCGGTGGTCGGATCGGCCTGGCAGCCCGCGAACTTCGGATTCTCGGGTTCGCGGATGTCCACCATGTGGAGGCCGCCGCCGCAGGTCTCGCCGCCCATGCTGTTGCCGACGGTGTAGGCGAACCCCGTCTCGGCGTTGATCACGATGTTGTGCGCGCTGAAGATGCGGTCGTAGTGCGCGGTCTCCTTGAAGGTGACGGGCGCGCCGGCCACGTGCCGAAGCTGGGTCAGGTCGAAGATCTGCATCCCGTGCGGGCCCGCGCCGTCGGCCACGATATATGCGTGGTTCCGGTAGACCTTGATGTCGCGCCAGATGTTCGAGCGCGCGCCCTCGGTGAGCGGGAGGGCGCCGAGGAAGACCGGGTTGGCGGGGTCAGTGACCTCGACGAACGCGGTCCCATCGGTGCGTCCGACCAGGGCGAATTCGCGACCCGTGGTCGTGTCCGTCCATCCCCAGAGATCGTTGATCAGCACCCCGCGCCCGGCGCCGAGCGCCTTGGCGGGCAGGTAGGAGACCAGATCGGCGTCGCGGCAGTCGAAGCCGTGCGCCTTGCCGCCGCGGCAGCGGACTTCCCCGCCGCTCACGCCGGCGAACGTCGCGCCGATGGTATCGGTGAGGGTGCCGCTGGCGTGCCACTGGCCGCCGGACCGGTCGCGCTCGTACACGTTGGCCAGACCCTCGAAGAAGCTGGCGAGCGGGGCACCCGCCGCAGCGATGCCGTTCCCCGCGGCGAGGACGAAGCCGAGCTGGGTGCCGAACCCGAGCTTCTCGCTCCCGAACCGCTGGGCCTCGGTGTAGTTGCCGTCTCCGCCGCGCCGGAGCACGTGCACGGCGCCGGCGCCGGAGTCGGCGGCGGGGGCGCCGACGAGCAGATCGCGTCCATCCCGCGCGAGCGACGCGCCGAACGCCGCGGGGTGCTGCCGGACCGCCGCGGCCACCACCGCCGCTCGCGTCCAGCGCCCGTCCCGTCCGCGCCGGAACACGATCACCCTACCCGCCACGCTGTCCGCGACGGGCTCGCCGACGAGCGCCTGGTCGCCATCCAGCAGCACCGACACCGCGAACGAGGTCCCGAGCGCCGCCGAGTCGGAGGCCAGCTTCGCCTCTTCCATCCAGCCGCCGGGGCCGCCGCGGAGCACGTAGGCCGCGCCCGGTTGCCACTTGGTCGAGTCGTTGCCGCCCGGGCCCGGGGCGCCCACCAGCGCCCGCCCGCGGTCGAGCGAGACGGCCCGGCCGAAGCGATCGTTGGGCGTCGAAGCCGAGGCGCGGAGGACGGCCTCCTCCGACCATTCGGCAGAGGACTTGCCGCGGCGGAACACGACGACGCGGCCGGCGTTCGCGGTGTCGCCCGGCGCGCCGGCGAGGAGCACCCCGCCCTGGAGTGCCAGCGATGCACCCACGCGGGTGCCCGCCAGAGCCTGGGCCGGGGCAAGCCGGGCGCGCTGGGTCCAGCGTCCACCGCCGTCCCGCTCGAAGATGTACACCGCGCCGGCTCGGCCGCCCGCCTCGGGCGCGCCGACCGCCACCAGATTCCCCTCGGCCGCCAGTACGCCGCCGAAGCCGTCGCCCACCGCGCCGTCCTTCGGCGCGAACATGGCCGCCTCGACCCACCGCCCGGCCTCGCCACGCCGGAACACGTGGACGGCGCCGGCGTGGGCCGCTGGCATCGGAAAGCTCGAGAGCAGGCCCGGCCGCCCGATCAGCACCTGGTCGCCCGCGATGGCGACCCCACTTCCGAATCCGATCAGGGCCGCCGCCGGGTCGACCGGCGCGCGGGACGTCTGCGCCGCGACGGGAACGGCGCTGGCAAGGGCGAGGGTCGCCACGACCACGGCGAGGTGCGGCAGGTCAGAACGGAATCGCATGGATGTTCCTGGAATGAAAGGCGTTCGGGGCGCGCGGTCGGCAGGGGGCCGGGACGACGGGAAGTATTCCGCTCGGATCCGGATGGCGCCAGGGGCGTCGTTCCGTCAGCACATGACGGCTCTACCCCAGAAAGGGTTGCACCCGGGCCGGCCCCGGGCATCTTCCTCCCCCATGCCCCCGCCATCGCTGCTCGCCCGCCTCGGACTCGACCGCCCCGAGCTCCGCGCGTGGGCCATGTACGACTGGGCCGCGTCCGCGATGCAGACGACGGTGATGGTGGCGGTGTTCCCCATCTACTTCGTCAAGGTGGCCGGCGCCGGACTCGCCGAGAGCGGCGCCACGCAGCGCCTGGCCACGATCAACTCGATCGCGCTCGTCGTGATCGCGATCGTCTCGCCGGTGCTCGGCGCCGTGTCCGACTACGGCGGCACCAAGAAACGCTTCCTCGCGGGCTTCATGCTGCTGGGTGCCGCGGCGGTCGCCGGGCTCTTCTTCGTCGGGCGTGGCGATCTCCAGCTCGCCAGCGTCCTCTTCGTGGTGGCGCTGATCGGAGTGGCGGGGAGCTTCGTGTTCTACGAGGCGCTCCTTCCGCACATCGCGCGCGGACCCGAGCTCGACCGGGTGTCCACCGCGGGCTACGCGCTCGGCTACGTGGGCGGGGGCATCCTGCTGGCCCTCAACCTGGCGTGGATCCAGAAGCCGGCGTGGTTCGGGCTTCCCTCCGGCCCCGGGCTCGATGCGAGCGCGGCCACGCTGCCGGCCCGGCTGGCGTTCCTGAGCGTGGCAATCTGGTGGCTGGTCTTCTCCATTCCGCTCTTCCGGCGCGTCGGCGAGCCGCCGCGTCGGCTGGACACCGACGAGCGCCCGGGCGAGAGCGCCGCGGGTGCGGCGTTCCGGCGGCTCGGCGAGACGTTCCGGGAGCTCCGCGGCTACCGCCAGGCGTTCCTGATGCTGCTGGCCTTCCTGATCTACAACGACGGCATCCAGACCATCATCAAGATGGCGACGGCCTACGGCACCGAACTCGGCATCGACCAGGGAGCACTGATCGGCGCGATCCTGGTGGTGCAGTTCGTCGGCATTCCGTGCTCATTTCTGTTCGGCATGCTCGCGGGTCGGATCGGCGCCAAGCCCGCGCTCTTCCTCGGGCTGCTGGCCTACACCATCATCAGCGTGCTCGGCTATCACATGCGGACCGCTACCCATTTCTACGTGCTGGCTGGACTCGTGGGCGTGGTGCAGGGCGGAACCCAGGCGCTGAGCCGCTCGCTGTTCGCGAGCATGATCCCACAGCACAAGAGCGGCGAGTTCTTCGGCTTCTTCAGCGTATTCGAGAAGTTCGCGGGGATCTTCGGGCCGCTCATCTTTGCCGGGACGATCGCCGCCACGGGGTCGAGCCGGAACGCGATCCTGTCGGTGATCGGGTTCTTCGCCGTGGGCGCGGCGATCCTGGCCCTGGTGGACCCCCAAGCGGGCCGGCGGGAGGCGCGTCTGGCGGACGAGCGCGCCCTCGAGGGCGTCACACGGGCGGCCCGCACGTAACCAGGAGTCGTATCAGCAGCGTCTTCCCGGCCACGACGCTGAACGGCTGCGGGTTGCCCCCGTTCAGTACGCATCCCTCGGCGACGTCCTTGAGCGTCACGAGGTGCGTTCCGGGCGTGAGGCCGGTGAACGTCTCGGTGGCGCTGATCCCGATGGAGCGAATGCCTCCGCCAGCCACCGCCAGCATGTAGCCGTCGGGGTCGGCGGGCTCGCCGGCGGTGGCGACCTGCACGGTGAAGCCGCCGGTCGTCGCCCGCTCGCAGCGGACCTCGAAAGCGACCGTCGCCGTGCCGCCTCCGCCCACGACCACCGACCGCGGATTGGTACCGTCCACCAGGCAGTTGTCGGCCAGGCCCGAGAGCCGGACGCTGTGGGCCCCCTCGCGCAGGTCGATGAGGGTGACGGCGCCTCCACTCGCCACGAACTGCGCCACGCCGCCGTCCACGCTCACGCTGAAGCCGTCGGGATCGGGATCGAAACCGCCCGTGGTGACGGCCACCTCGATCCGGCCGTCGGAGACGATGCTGATCATCGTGTCGCCGCACCCGGCGGCCAGGAACACGGCCGCGAGCGGAGCGGCGAATGCGAGACGCTTCGACACGAGAACCTCCCGGTGCGTCGAGCACCTTGCCGCGCGTTGTCGCCTTCCCTAACTTGCCCCTGTCCAATTGTACCTGGCCGGGAGCGCTTCCGCCTCCTGCCGCCACCTGGAGCCCTGCCGCGCCCCTCGCCGGCGGGGCGCTTGCATTCATGGACGCCGCACGGACGCCGTCATGGACACCTTGGCCGATGCCTTCGAGCTTACGCGTGCGCTGGTGGCCCTCGAGACCCCCACGGGATCCGAAGGCCCGGCGACCGATCTGCTCGAGAGCGCCCTGACGCGCGCCGGTTACCGCGCGGTGCGCCAGCCGGTGTCGCCGGGGCGGGACAACCTGCTCGCGTTCCGGGAGCCGCCGGCGCTGGTGTTCTCGACCCACGTCGACTGCGTGCCACCGTATGTGCCGCTCACCGAAGATCAGGAGTCCATTCGCGGGCGCGGGAGCTGTGACGCGAAGGGCCTGGCCGCCGGGATGGTGGCCGCGGCGGAGCGGCTGGCCGCGGGCGGCGAGCGCCGGATCGGCCTCCTCTTTCTAGTGGGTGAAGAGAACGGGTCGGACGGCGCCCGAGCCGCGGCCGCCCTCGAGCCGCGCGGCCGCTTCCTGGTGAACGGCGAGCCGACCGAGAACCGCCTCTCGGTCGGCCAGAAGGGCTCGCTCCGGGTGGACCTGACCGCCACCGGCCGCGCCGCCCACTCGGCGTACCCGGAGGAAGGCCACAGCGCGATCGCCGCCCTGCTCGACACCATCGAGCGGATCCGGCGCATGCCGCTCCCGCACGATCCGCTGCTGGGGCCGTCCACCCTCAACGTCGGGCTCCTCCGCGGCGGGGTTGCGCCGAACGTGCTGGCGCCCGAGGCCAGCGCCCAAATCCTGATCCGTACCGTGGAGCCGACCGACGCGCTCAAGACCGCCGTCCGCGGGCTCGCCGGCCCGGGGGTGCGCGTCGCGTTCCCGGTCGAGCTTCCGTGCTACAAGGGCGGCGCCGCGCCGGCGGGGTGGGACACCACGGTGGTGAGCTACGCGAGCGACCTTCCGTTCCTCACCGGCTGGGGCGAGTGCTTCCAGCTCGGCCCCGGCACGATCCGCGTCGCCCACACCGCCGAGGAGCACATCCGGAAAGCCGACCTGCTCCGAGGCGTCGAGCTGTACGTCCGACTGGCCACCGATCTCCTCGCCCGCGAGGCGTCGTCATGACCGCGAAGATTCCCGTCACCATCCTCGGCGCCACCGGCACGGTGGGCCAGAAGTTCGTGCGGCTGCTGGAGGACCATCCCTGGCTCGAGGTGGCGGCCGTGGCCGCCTCCGCCGCCAGCGCGGGCAAGCGCTACGGCGAGATCGTGCGCTGGCGTGAGGCGGCCCCGCTGTCCGATCGGATCGCCGGGCTCACCGTCCAGGCATGCGTACCGCCGCTCGCGGGGCCGATCGTCTTCAGCGCGCTCGACGCGGAAGTGGCGGGACCGATCGAGCAGGCGTTCGCGGCGGCGGGGGCGTACGTCGTCACCAACGCGCGGAACCACCGGATGGACGCGGACGTCCCGCTGCTCATTCCGGAGGCCAACCTCGACCACGTTGCGCTGATGGACCGCCAGCGCGAGAGCCGAGGCTGGTCGGGCGCGATCCTCGCCAATCCGAATTGCTCGACGGCGGCGCTGGTGCTCGCGCTGGCGCCGCTCCACCGCGCGTACGGCATCGAGAAGCTGTTCGTCTCGACGATGCAGGCGGTCTCGGGTGCGGGCTACCCTGGGGTCGCGTCCCTCGACATCGTCGGCAACGTGGTGCCCTACATCGGCGGGGAAGAGGAGAAGATGGCGCTGGAGAGCCGGAAGATCCTCGGCGTGCTCGGGCCCGACGGCGTGACTCCGGCGGACTTCGCCGTCAGCGCGCACACCAACCGCGTCGCCACGGTGGACGGCCACCTGATGACGGTGTCGGTCGGCTTCCGGAAGCGCGTCGCGCCCGAGGAGGCGCTGGCCGTGCTGCGCGACTTCCGCGCGAGCCCGCGCGTCGCCTGCCTGCCGTCGTCTCCCACGCCGCCCGTCGAGGTCGAGACCCGCGCCGACCGGCCGCAGCCGCGGCTGGATCTCGACCGCGGACGGGGGATGGCGGTGACGGTGGGCCGGGTGCGCGAATGCCCGATCCTCGATCTCCGCCTCGTGCTGCTGGGTCACAACACGATCCGCGGCGCCGCGGGCCAGGCGGTGCAGATCGCCGAGCTGCTGGTGGCGGACGGCCGGGTGGAGCGGCCCGCGTGAGCACGGCGCGGGCGTGATCGTCGCCAAGTTCGGCGGGACGTCCGTCGCCGACGCCGCGGCGATCTGCCGGCTCATCGCGATCGTCCGGTCGCGGGCCCGGGACCAGCCGGTGATCGTCCTGAGCGCGCTCGCGGGGATCACCGACGGGCTGCTGGCCCTGGTACCGCTGGTGCCCGCGGGCCATGCCGATGCGCTGGACGCCGCCATCGGCGCGCTGGTGGACCGCCACGCCGCGACCGCGCGCGATCTCCCGGGCGCCGAAGCGGCGATGCCGGTGATCGCCGACGATGCCGGCGCGCTCCGCCGCGAGCTTGGCACCGCGCTCGGCCGCATGCTCCGGGCGTCTGAGGTCGATGCCCTGGCTGGCCGGGGCGAGCTCTGGAGCAGCCGTCTCATCGCGGCGGCGCTCGAGGGCGCGGGACTCGCCGCCACGTGGGTGGACATCCGGCCCATCATGGTGACCGACGACCGGTTCGGGCGCGCGTCGCCGTCGATGCCGGCGTTCACCGCGCGCGCGCGCGAGTGCCTCGGGCCGCTGGTCGAGGCCGGACGAGTCCCGGTCACCCAGGGCTTCATCGGCGCGACCGCCGACGGCATCCCGACTACGCTCGGCCGCGGCGGCTCCGACTTCACCGCGGCCCTGCTCGGCGCCGTGCTGGAGGTGACCCGGGTGGAGATCTGGACCGACGTGAACGGGCTCATGACCGCCGACCCGCGCATCGTACCGTCCGCCCGGACGCTTCGCGCCGCCAGCTATGAGGAGGCCGCCGAGCTGGCGACGTTCGGCGCCAAGGTCCTGCATCCCGCCACCGCGCAGCCGCTGGTCCGGGCCGGCATCCCGATCGTCGTGCTCAACTCGACCCGCCCCGACGATCCGGGCACCACCATCGAGCCGTCGGCCGAGCTCGAGCGCCTGGGCGACTCGCCGGTGCGGTCGATCAGCTGGAAGCGCGGGATCACGGTCGTCAACGTGCGTGCGCCCCGGATGCTCGGCACCTTCGGCTTCCTTCGCGCGATGTTCGAGGTGTTCGAGCGCCACGAGGTGGTGGTGGACGTGCTCGCGAGCAGCGAAGTCAGCGTGTCGCTGACGGTCGAGGACCGGACCCGGCTCGACGCCGTCGTCCGCGACCTCAACGAGCTCGGCGAGGCGTGGGTGGAGGATCACCGCGCCATCGTGGCGGTGGTCGGCATCGGCATCCGGACCACGCCCGGCCTCGCGGCCCGGCTGTTCCGCGCGGTCCAGCCGGCCAACGTCGAGGTCATCTCCCAGGGCGCGTCGGCCATCAACATGACCTTCGTGGTGCGCGAGCAGGACGGTCCCGACGTGGTGCGGCGGCTGCACCGCGAATTCTTCGGCTCCGGCTGAGGTGCGCATCGTGATCGTGGGTCACGGCCGAATGGGCCGCGCCGTCGCCGCGGCGGCGGAGGCCCGGGGCCACACGATTCACGCGGCCATCGGCGGCGCGGAGAACGCGGGTGGCCGCGCGCTCACGCCGGAGCGGCTGGCCGGCGCCGACGTGGCAGTCGAGTTCACCCGGCCGGACGCGGTGGTCGCCAACCTCGAGCGGCTCCTCGAGGCCGGGATGCCCACCGTCACAGGCACGACGGGCTGGTCCGATGCACTCGGACGGATCAGCGGGCTGGTCGAGCGGCGGGGCGGCGCGCTACTCCACGCGGCCAACTTCTCGCTCGGCGTCCATCTCTTCCTGCGTGCCGCCCACGATCTGGCCCGGCGGTTCGCGGGGCGGCCCGGCTTCGACGCCTTCATCCTGGAGCAGCACCACGCGGAGAAGCGCGACGCGCCGTCCGGCACCGCGTCGGCACTCCGGGCACGGGCCCTCGCGGCCGATCCCGCGCGAAGCTTCCCCGTCACCTCCCTCCGCGCGGGCGCCACGCCGGGCACGCACGTCCTGGCCTACGACGGCGAGTACGAGCGGGTGACGCTCGGCCACGAGGCGCGGAGCCGCGACGGCTTCGTGGCCGGCGCGCTGGCCGCCGCCGAGTGGCTGCCCGGGCATCAGGGCGTACACACGGTCGAGGACATGCTGTTCGGGGACGAGCGATGATTCCCTTCGGTGGCTGCGGGACGGCGCTGGTCACGCCGTTCACCGACGACGGCGACCTCGATCTCGGCGCGCTCCGGGCACTGGTCGAGTGGCAGATCGCCGAAGGGATCGACTTTCTCGTCCCCTGCGGCTCGACCGGCGAGGCGCAGACCCTCGACGAGCGCGAACGGGACCGCGTCGTGGTGACCGTCCTCGAGACGGCCGCGGGCCGGGTCCCGGTGATGGCCGGCGCCACCAGCAACGACACCCGCCGCGCGGTGGAGGAAGCGCGCCGCATGTGCGCGCTCGGCGCCGACGCCATCCTCACCGCGACGCCCTACTACAACAAGCCCACCCAGGACGGCCTGGCCCGCCACTTCGAGGCGGTGGCGGATGCCTCGGACCGCCCGGTGTGTCTCTACAACGTACCGGGGCGCGCGGCGGTGAACCTGCTGGCCGAGACCACGCTCGCGCTGGCCGAGCATCCGAACGTGCACGGCATCAAGGAGGCCAGCGGCGACCTGCGGCAGATCATGGAGATCCTCCGGCACCGTCCGGCGGGGTTCGCTGTGCTGTCGGGCGACGACTGGCTCACGCTGCCGCTCGCGGCTGCGGGCGGCGAGGGCGTCATCTCCGTGACCTCCAACCAAGTGCCCGGGCCGATGGCGGACCTCGTCCGCCTGGCGCGCGCGGGCGACCTCGCCGCCGCGCGGGCCGCGCAGTATCGCCTGCTGCCGCTCATGGACGCCAACTTCCTCGAGACCAACCCGTCGCCCGTCAAGGCGGGTCTCGCGGCGATGGGCCGGATCCGTGAGGTGCTGCGCCTTCCGCTCGTCCCGGTCTCCTCCGCGACACGGGACGCGC
>JBBQDU010000075.1:0-11099 GCA_038320055.1 Gemmatimonadales bacterium
CATCCCCGACGCCGACAGCGCTCTCGCGCGCGCCGCCCTGCTTCAGCGGCTGGGCCTGGGGGCCGAAAGCCGCTGGGAATACGACCGGCTCCTTCGCCAGAGCGGCAACGCGGAGCGGCTCCTGGCGCTCGCCAACGGCTTCCGCCGCCAGGGACTGGCCGCGCAGTCGATCCAGTTGGCCCGGCGGGCGCAGGCGGGAGGAGCGCCGGCCGACGCTCGCACGTACCGTCTGCTCTATCCGGTCGTGCTGGAGGATGCGCTGCTGGCCGTGGCGCTGGAACACGGGCTCGACGCGGGGTTCGTCGCCGCCCTCATCCGCCAGGAGTCGATGTTCAATCCCACCGCCACCTCGCCGGTCGGTGCGCGAGGCTTGATGCAGGTGATGCCCGAGCTCGGCCGCAAGCTGGCCCAGTCACTCGACTACCCGGTGTGGGATCCGGTGCTGCTGTACCAGCCGGACGTGAGCCTGCAGCTCGGCGCGTTCCATCTGCAGGAGCTCTCCGGCCGCTACTCGCAGCCGGCGCACGTGCTGGCCGCGTACAACGCGGGCGCGAGCCGGGTCGAGCGCTGGTCGCAGCGCGTCGGCGTGGACGATCCCGAGGTGTTCACCGAGCGGATCCCGTTCGCCGAAACGCGCGGGTACGTGCGCGCCATCGCGCGAAACCAGGAGATCTATCGCGGTCTCTACGCGTGGGCCGGAGCGAGGCTCGCCACACCCTGAACGCGGCCGAAGGCTGGCATGGGGCGGCGCACTTTCTTAGCTTTTCAGCCTCTCTTCTCCCCAAGGCCAACCCAGGTTGCTCGAATCCGCACACCCGGTGGACGCCCTCGACCGGATTGAGGAGGGAATCTTCGCCCTGGACGTCGAGGGGCGATTCTCCTACCTCAATCGCACCGCCCTCCGGCTCCTGCCGCCGCTCATCGGCGCGTCGGGCGATCTGATGGGCAGAGTCATCTGGGACGCCTCGCCGTCCTTTCCCGATACGCCGGCCGGTTTAGCCCTCCGCCGCGCCTCCGCAGAGGGCGTCCCCGTCGTGCACAGCGTTCGCGATCCCGTGTCCGGCGCCATGCTCGAGCTGCGGCTGTTTCCTTCGGCCGAGGGAGTGAGCGGGCTCGTCCTTGAGGCAGGGCGCCCACGCGCGTCCGACGTCCTCGACCGCGTGAGCGACTTGTATCTCGCCTGCGATGGCGAGTGGCGACTCACCCTCGTCAATGCACGGGCCGAGGAGTACCTCAAGCAACTCGGGCCCTCGCTCGGCGACCCGATCGGCCGGTCCATCTGGGACGTGATTCCCGGGCTCATCGGCTCCCGGTTCCAGGCAGAGGCCTTCCGGGCGCTGGTCGAGCAGTCGGACGTCGAGTTCGAGGGGTTCTTCGCTCCGCTCAAGCGCTGGTTCTCGGTTCGGATCACGCCCGTCGCCGATGGCATCGTGGCCTGCGTCCGGGATGTGACCGGCTGGCGGCACACCCGGCGGGTTCTGACGCGGGAGGCCGAGCGGCTGGCCGCGGTCATCGAGACGCAGCAGGCCGTGGCGACCGCTGGCCCCGATCTGGGGGGCGTCATGCGGGCGGTCGCGGAGCGGCTGCAGGCGCTGACGTGGGCCGGGGCCGTGGGGGTCTTCGTGCCCGAGGGGGACGGCCTCGTTCTCTCTGAAGCGAGCGGATCAGGAACGGAACGGCTGGGGATCCGGGTGTCGATGGAATCGAGCCTGGTGGGGCGGTGCTATACGACCGGCGAATTGATCCGCTGCCACGACATGGCCGATGACCCGCGGGCCGATCGCGCGCTCATCGAAACCCTCGGCGCCCGCTCCGGCATCCTCGTCCCGCTCAGGAGCGCGCGCCACGGCGTCCAGGCCGTGGTCGCCATCTGGTCCAGCCGGCCGCGCGCCTTCAACGACCTCCAGGTCCACACCATCCGCCTGATCGCGGGGCTCCTGTCCGCGGCGCTCGAGCGGGCCGCGGCGTACGCCGCCAACCAGGTGCTGCTGGCCGAGCGCACCGCGTCGCTCGCCGCCATCGAGGGGGCGGAGGAGCGCTTCCGCACGCTGGTCGAATCGATCGACGACGTCGTCTTCCGGCTCGATCGCGACCAGCGGTGCGTGGACATCTTCGGTCGCTGGCTGCAGCGCGAAGGCTTCCAGCCCGCCGATTTCCTCGGCCGCACCACGGCCGAGATCGTCGGGCGGTCGAATGCCGCGGTGCACGAGCGGGCCAACCGCCGGGCGCTGGCCGGCGAAACGGTCACCTACGAATGGATCCGCCCCTCCCGGCGCGGGACCCGCCACACGCAAACCACGCTCTCGCCCCTCCGCGGATCCGGTGGCGACGTGGCCGGCATCGTGGGGGTCGGACGCGACATCACGCAGCAGGTCGAGGCGGAGCAACAGGTCCGGCAGGCGCAGAAGATGGAGGCGGTCGGCCGCTTTGCGGGCGGGGTGGCGCATGACCTGAACAACATGATGATGGTCATCCTCGGCTTCAGCGATTTCCTGTTGGGGGCGCTCGAGCCGGACGACGCGCGTCGCGCCGACGCGGACGAGATCCGGAAGGCCGCCGAGCGCGCGATGCACCTCACCCGACAGCTGCTCGGATTCGGGCGGAACCGCGTGGTGGCCCGCGAGGCCCTGAGTCTCAACACCGTCGTGGAAGGGATGGAGCGGATGCTCCGCCCGCTGCTCGGCGAGGACATTACCCTCGTCACCAGTCTCGGGGCGGGGCTCGGCGGTGCGGAGGCGGACTACGGTCAGATGGAGCAGGTGGTGATGAACCTGGCCCTCAATGCGCGCGACGCGATGAAGACCGGCGGGGAGCTCACCATCGAGACCATGGACGTCGATTTTCCCGAGGGCTTCGCGTCCCGCCATCTCGGGGTGGACATCCCGGCCGGCGCCTATGTCCTGCTGATCGTGAGCGACACGGGGCAGGGCATGACGCCGGACGTCAGGTCCCACCTGTTCGAGCCCTTCTTCACGACCAAGCCGGCCACGCTCAATACCGGCCTGGGCCTGACCACGGTCTACGGGATCGTGGCCCAGACCGGCGGCTACATCTGGGTGGACACCGCGCCCGGGCAGGGCTGCAGCTTCAAGATCTGCTTCCCCCGAGTCGGGGCCGACGAGGTGGCGGGCGCGGAGACGCAGCAGGCCCCCGTCCCCGCGGGCGGCAGCGAAACCGTTCTGCTGGTCGAGGACGAGGACGCCGTTCGGGCCCTCGCGTCGCGCGTCCTGGCCGACCGGGGCTACGTCGTCCTCGAGGCGCGGAACGGCCGCGAGGCGCTGGGGATCCTGGAGCGGCACGGGCACGGCGTCCGTCTCGTGCTCACCGACGTGGTCATGCCCGACATGGGCGGGCTGGAGCTCACCCAGCGCATCACCGCGGCGCACCCGGGTGTGGACATCATCTACATGTCCGGCTACACCGAGGGTGACAAGTTGCAGCCGGCAATCCGCGACTCACCTTATCCTCTGCTGCAGAAGCCGTTCTCGCCCGAGAGCCTGGCGTGCCGCATCCGGGAGACGCTCGATCGCGTGCAGCGCTAGGCCGCCGGAGCGACCCGCCTGCTCAGTAGCGCCGTGAGCGGGGCTGATACCCGATCGCTCGGTTGAGCCACCGCACCAGCGGGACCAGCGCCGCGAAGTCGCGCTCCAGTCTCGCGGGGAGCCGAACGCTGGTCGCCTCGTCGGCGCTCAGCGGCCGAGTCGCCGTGAACGACTTGTGCCGCAGCCACCGCTCCGCCGGATGACCTTCCGCGTATCCCCGTGGCAGCCGGGTCAGCATCGCGTCGCGGTCGAGCGCCTTGAACCGGCGGCGGAACGCCGGCGCCGCGACGATCCGGTCGAGACCCTCGGCATCGTCCGCGAGCGCCTCGCGGATGCGCTCGAGCGACGGCCGTGCCGGCATCCAGATGCCCCCGGCCACGAAGCAGTCGCCGTCGGCGAGCTGGAAGTACAGCCCCGCCCCGGCCCCCACCGCGTCCTGTCCGGCGCCGCGCCCCGCGTCGTGATGGTAGAACTGGCAGGCCGCATTGGTCTTGTAAGGCGACTTGTCCGCGGAGAAGCGGACGTCGCGGTGGATCCGGAACACCGACCGGCGCGGGTCGCCGACGAGCTCGGGCGCGATGCGCGCCAGCCGGACGTCCATCTCCTCGACGAGAGCCTTGAGCGGCTCGCGCACTTCGGTCTCGTAGACCGCCCGGTGCCGTTCGAACCAGTCCCGGCTGTTGTGCCGCGCGAGCCGCCTGAGGAACGCCAGGGCGCCGGGGCGGAAGCCATGAACCTCGGGGGTCGCGGTCACCAATCGCTCCTTCTGGGGGCGGGTCAGCCGCTTGATCGCCAGCTCGCGCCGGAGCGCGCCGCCACGGTCGGCCGCGGATTCGAGGTGGACCAGTCGAACCGGCCGGCGCGAGCGGGTGTAGGCGGCGCCGCGGCCCGCGTTGTGCGCCGCTTCCCGCCGCGCCGGATCGGTCGTGATTCCGGTGTACAGGGTGCCGTCGTCGCATCGGGCGACGTAGACGTGCCATGTCATGTGGATTGTAATGATACGCTCGCCGCTCTATCTTCGGCGAAACCCCCGTGCACACGCCGAGTCCAGTGAGACACGATGCCTGATCGCCGCCGGACCGGCCGCAGCACCCTGCCTGACCAGCGCACCCTCCTGTCCTGGCTGTTCGTCGGCCGCCTGGTGCTGGCCGTCGGACTGCTCCTGGGCGCGGGCCTGGTCTGGACCGAGCGGCCGCAGGAGTCGTTTCTCGTCACCGTCACGGTCGTCATCGCGCTGCTCTTCACGGGGTATGGCGCGTGGGGGGCGGTCGTTCGCCGGCAGGTGGCGGGCCGCGCCTTCCTGGTGGTCCAGGCCCTGGTCGACCTCGGGGTCATCACCACGATCGTGCACTTCGCGGGGCAGCCGCAGTCCGCCTTCCCCGCGCTGTACGTCCTGGCGGTGGCGGCCTACGCGCTGCTCATGCCGCCCGCGTGGGGCGGGTTCATCGCGCTCATCGCCTCGGTCCTTTTTCTGGGCGACGCCTTCCTGTCCCGTGCCGGCGCGCTCGATCCCGCGTTCTGGGCGCAGGTGGTGGTGTTCAACGTGGTCTTCGCCATCGTCGCCGTGCTCGGCCACCGGCTGCGCGAGGCGGGGATGGAGCAGGAGACGCTGGCGTTCGAGCTCAAGCGCGTGCGGCTCGAGGCGGACGACATTCTCCGGAACATCCGGTCGGGCGTGCTGACGGTGGATGGGCTCGGGCGGCTGGCCTTCATCAATCCGACCGGGCAGACGCTCCTGGATCTCGACGGAGACGGGCTGATCGGCACCGCCGTCCTGGACCAGCTCAAGCTGCGCTCGGTGGAGCTCTGGGCGGCGGTGGTGGCGGGGATCCGGAACGGCCGGAAGATCAGTCGGGGCGAGGGGATGGTGCGGCACCATGGCGGCCGCGTCTTCCCGATCGGCCTCAGCACCACCACGTTCCGGCAGGTGGCGCAGGAGGCGCCGTCGGTGACGGCGATCTTCACCGACATCTCCGACCTGAAGGAAGTGCAGGAACTGCAGGCGCGCGCCGAGCGGCTGGAGTCGGTGGCGGCCCTGAGCGCGTCGCTGGCGCACGAGATCCGGAACCCGCTCGCGTCCATCCGGAGCTCCGTCGAGCAGCTGGCCCGCTCCAAGCACGCCGACGACGACGAGCGGTTCCTGGCGGGTCTCATCGTCCGGGAGAGCGACCGGCTGAGCCGCCTGCTGAGCGAGTTCCTCGATTTCGCCCGGGTGAGGGCCACGCAGCTGGTGCCGCTCGACGTCCACGCGGTCGTCGTCGCGGTGGTGCGTCTGATCCGGGCGCACCCGGAATGCCGCGCCGACGCGGTCCTCACGATCGAGGGCGGCCGCACCATGCTCGACGGCGACGAGGACCTCCTGCACCGGGTGCTGGCCAACCTGGTGCTCAACGCGGTGCAGGCGGCGCGCGGCCCGATCCGGGTCACGGTCAGCGTCGCGGAGGTGCAGGGCGGCGACATTCCCCACGGCACCAACCTGGACCACGCGGTCCGGCTGCAGGTGCGGGACGACGGCCCCGGGATCCCGGGCGAGATCCGGGACCGGTTGTTCGAACCGTTCGTCTCGGGTCGGCCAGGCGGCAGCGGGCTCGGGCTCGCCATCGTGCAGCGCGCGGTGCAGGCGCACCGGGGTCTCGTGCTGGTCGAGTCCGGCGCCGGGTCGGGGACCACCTTCACAATCTTTCTGCCCGCCAAGATGATGGCGGAGGATGCCGCATGAGCCAGAAACCGTCCGTCCTGGTGGTCGACGACGAATCGGGGATCCTGGATACCCTCCGGATCCTGCTCCGGAACGAGGGGTTCGAGGTCGCCACCGCCCAGGGCGGCAAGGCGGGCCTGGAGCAGATCCGGGCTGGGACGCACGACATCATCCTGTCCGACGTGCGAATGCCCCAGGTGTCGGGCCTCGACATCCTCACCGCCGCGCGCGATCAGGACCCGATGACGCCGGTCATCCTGATGACCGCGCAGGCCTCGCTGCAGAGCGCCATCGGCGCAGTCAACTCCGGCGCCTTCTATTACATCCAGAAGCCGTTCAGCAACGACGAGCTGGTCGCGATCCTGCGCCGGGCCTGTGAGTTCCGCGCGGTGCGGGTCGAGAACAAGCAACTCAAGCAGGAGATCCGCCGCCGCGACAAGCACATCCTCACCAGGCCCATCGGCAAGTCCAAGCGCTTCCTCGAGGTGCTCAAGCTCGCCGAGCATGTGGCGCCGACCGATTCGACCGTCCTGATCCAGGGCGAGAGCGGCACGGGCAAGGAGGTCATCGCCCGGTACGTCCACAACCTGTCGAACCGGACCGAGGGGCCCTTCCTCTCGATCAACTGCGGCGCGCTCCCCGAGAACCTCCTGGAGAGCGAGCTATTCGGGCATGTGAAGGGGAGCTTCACCGGCGCGGTCCGCGACAAGCAGGGCCTCTTCGCCGCGGCGCGGGGAGGCAGCTTCTTTCTCGACGAGGTCGGCGAGATGCCGCCGTCGCTCCAGGTGAAGCTGCTCCGGGTGCTCCAGGAGCGCGAAGCGATTCCCGTCGGCGCCACCGAAGCGATCCCGGTGGACGTGCGCATCATCGCCGCCACCAATCGCGATCTCGAGGAGGAGATCCGCCGCGGCAATTTCCGCTCGGATCTGTTCTACCGGCTCAACGTCATCGCGCTCAACCTGCCGACGCTCCGCGAGCGTCGCGACGACCTGCTGCTGCTGATCGAGTCGTTCCTTCAGCAGCTCGGCATCGAGGCCGGGACCGACCCCAAGGCGCTGGCGTCGGAGGCGCTGGATGCGGTGATGGTGTACGAGTGGCCGGGCAACGTGCGCGAGCTGGAGAACGCGCTGGAGCACGCCACGGTGCTCAGCCGGGGCAGCCTGATCGAGGCGGCCTCGCTGCCCGAGCGGATCACCAAGCGGCGCAAGGAGCCGCTGGTGGCCGAGCGCTCGTACCGGAACCCCACGCTCGAGGTCATCGAGCGCGCCTACATCATGTGGGTCCTCCAGGCGGAAGGCGGGAACAAGACGCGAGCGGCCGAGGTCCTCGGCATCGACCCGTCGACCCTCTATCGGAAGCTCAGCCGGTACGAGGAGCAGGTGGAGGTCAAGGCGTGACCGCCGCGACGGCCGGGCTCCTCCGCTCCGCGCTCTCCACGTAGGATCTCAGCAGCGCGGACCGCAGGTCTCCCGCCGGCCGGGTGCTCAGCGACGCCAGGGTATCCAGCACCTGGCGCGCGCCGGCGATGTCCCCCAGATGCAGCTTCGAAACGACCGCGCCATCCCGAAGCTCGTCCGCGCCGATCCAGCGGCGCTCCCGCCGCGCGACGGGCAGTAACCGGTCCGCCGCCGCCGAGGCCCCGGCGAAGTTCCACACCGCCACACCATGCCGGAAGGCCACGACGTCGCGGACGACGTCCGGCGCCCGGTGGCGCTCCATGAATCGCACGGTGGCCCGGTACAGTTCCTCATCGGAGCTGCCCGTAGCACCCCCGGTCCGCAGTCGCGAGATCCCTCCGGCCAGATCCGACCAGATTTCCCAACTGCTCGGCGCCCGATCCGATGCCAGCCCCGCCTGCCAGGTCTGCCAGTCGAACGCGGCCTTCCGCATGATCGGGCCCACCGTACTGTCCGACGCGGCCCCCGTGGACGGAGTGCGCAGATAGAGCGCCACGGCCTCCGCCATCAGCCTTGGATTCTCGGGAAAGACGGGAAGCGCATCGGAGCCGGAGCCTAGCCGCGTCCCCGAGGTCGAGGCGAGCAGATTCGACCAGCTCCCGGACAGACCCTGAAACCCGCCGGCGCTGGCCCGGCGGAACCGCCGCCGCTCGGCCCCGAGGTCCAGTACGGGATAGAAGTCCGAGTTCGGCTGCACGCCGCCATCGAGGAGCGGGGCCAGGTCGCGTCGGCCGGCGATGTGAAGCGTCTGGAGCGCCTGGGGGGTGATCGGCACGAACCGGCAAAGGTCTTCCCTCACGCCCGGAAGGTCCATTACGGACCAGTCCGGCGCGCGGCGGAGGGGCTGCTTGCTGGCCACGATGAGCATGTCGCCCTCCGGGACGAGGTAGATCTCGTACGCCGGAAAATTCTGGTGGATGGCGGCGATGACGCTCAGGACCAGTCCGTCGTCCAGCTCGTAGACGTGGAGCCACTGCCCGAACACGCCATCGTCGGTCAGGTAGTTCCGCACCCGCGCGTAGAACTCGGTCGTGAACAGGCCCGAGACGCCGCTTACCCACGGATTCGACGGCTCCGACATGATGAGGTCGTAGCGCCGAGGCGTCGATGCGAAGTAGCTCTTGGCGTCCTCGATCACGTGCCGCGACCGGGGGTCGTCGAAGGCACGCCGGTTCGACGGGTAGAAGGCCCGTGACCCGTCGATCATCTCGGGCTCGATCTCGATCGTGGTCAGCTCGCGCAGGGCCGGGCTGGCCAGCAGAAAATGCGAGGACATGCCGGAGCCGTGCCCGATGACCGCGGCGTACCGGGCCTGGGGCGCGTGGGCCAGGGTCACCAGCGGCAGCAGGGTCTGCGTGGCCGCATCCGAAATCAGGAGGCGCCGGTCCGACGCCGCCCCGCAGGGACGGGACCAGTCCGCGCTCAGCGAGGCGTCGGGCTTTCCGTTCGTGGCAAGGGAGAGGGATCCATCCGCTTTCGACCGCAGCACCGAGACCGTCGAGGTGCGGCCGTCCCGGTAGAACTGCGTTTCGCTCTCGCTCTCGAGGGACATCCGCCCGGTCCGGAAGACGCCGCTGGCCAGCATACGCGGATCCAGCCGGGGACCGGCGGCGACGAACCCGACCAGTGCGGCCGCCCCCACACTCGCGGGCATCAGCCACCCACCGATCCATCTACCGGAGGCCTTGCCCCGGTTTGCGCGCCGGAGCAGGAGGACGCCGATCCCGATGTCCAGGGCGGCCCCGGCGATCAGCATGTTCCTGATCCCGAGCGCCGGCAGCACCAGCAGGCCACCCGCCGCCACCCCCACGATCGATCCCAGCGTGTTCCAGCCGTACACCGCGCCGATGGCGCGTTCCCCGGCGCCCTCCCGGAGCAGCAGCCTGGTGATCAGCGGAAGGGTCATCCCGGCGCAGAAGGTGGCCGGCAGCATGACCGCCAGACAGAGGGCGTAGCGGGCGAGCGTGAAGCCGACGTAGCCGGCATCGGTCCGCGCGAAGGTCGTGAGCAGCGCGGCGGTCCAGCCGAATGACCTGGCGTAGAGCGGCAGGGTCGCGAGGGCGAGCAACCCCATGCTCCACTGCACGATTCCGAGCGTGCGCAGGGGGTCCCGCAGCCGGTCGGCCCGATTGCGGATCCACCACGACCCCAGAGCGAGTCCGAGGATGAACGCGGAGAGCATCAGCTCGAACGAGTGCGTCGCGCTCCCCAGGACCAGCGCCAGCATCCTGATCCAGTCGATCTCGTAGATGAACGATGCCACCGCGGTTCCGAAGCTGGTGAAGAGCAGGAGCCTGGGCAGCGGCCCCATGAGCTCGGCCGGCCGGCCGGTCGCCCGCGCTCCCGCCTCACGCGCGGCCGCGGCGGCCGCCGTCGTTGTCGCGCGCGAGCGCACCACGACGAGGACCGTCCCGGCGGCGGCAGTCAGGTTCAGCATGGCGGCCGACAGGAGCGTGCCCGGCAGGCCCGCCAGGGGAAGCAGCCAGAACCCGGCGACCAGTACCCCAACCGCCGCGCCGAGGCTGTTCACACAGTAGAGAACCGACAGCGTATGGCCCGGGCGACTCGAGGCCAGGCGAAGCGCGCCGGCGCTCATCAGCGGAAAGGTCGCGCCGAGGAGTATCGATTGCGGAAGAATGAGCGAGCCGGCGATGGCCCACTTGGCGGCATTCAGGAGCCAGCCGCTTCCCACGTGGGGATAGACGGTCTGGTAGGCCCAGGAGGTGATCGCGAGATAGAAGTCGTGGAAGAACAGGCCGATGCAGCCGACCACGAACTCGATCGCGATGTATCCATGGAGCGGTTGCACCAGGCGCTCGGACCGGCGGCTCACGGCCAGGGAGCCGAGGGACATCCCCCCGAGGAAGATGACGAGCACGATGATCTGGGCGTAGGCATCGTGCCCGACGAAGAGCCCGAGATAGCGCGTCCAGATGGACTCGTAGATCAGCCCTGCGGCTCCCGAGAGAAGGAACAGGAAGAACAGTGCGCGGATCATGGTCGGACCCTCGTGAGTGCCGGAGGAGCACATGGGGGAAGGTGAGTCGGCTCGCTGGTCGGCAAGAAGCATGCAAGGATGTGCACCCAGGTCCGCGTCGAGTGTTCCGGCGCCCGCCGAGCACGAAAGGATGGCGCTGCAAGGGCTGGCGTACCGCATTGTTTTCGCGCGCCCCGGATTCTGCGCTCTTGCAAAACACGCCGAGAAGCATCCGGAGGCGCGCCGCGGCGGGCCGTGCAGCGGAGAGTCAAGTACCATGGGGGAAAAGCGTTGCGAGCGGCTACCCGAGCGCGGCATACGTGTTGCCCTACCGCCTGCCAGCCCGACCAAAGTCCACCGTCGTCGGCTCGGCCACGTCGCCGCTCACACAACCGGAGGAAGTATGCAGAATCGCAAGGGCTTCA
>JBBQDU010000076.1:0-11078 GCA_038320055.1 Gemmatimonadales bacterium
GAGTACCTGCTGCACAAGAGCAGCGGGCGCCGCTGGACCAACATCGACATCGAGCTGGAGACCGGATGCGGTATCGTGCCGCTCGCCTACAAGGAGAAGGCGGCCGTCAGCGCGCTCCAGTGGGCGGTGGGCCTCGAGCTCTTCCTCCTGAGCGCCGATCCCTGGCGGGTGGTGCTCTCGACGGATCACCCGAACGGGGGATCGTTCCTCTCCTACCCCGCGCTCATCCAGCTCCTGATGGACCGGAGCGTACGCGACGAGCAGCTCAAGCGGGTGAATCCGAAGCTGCTCGCCGGGAGCGCGCTGGCCGACGGGCTGGCGCGCGAGTATACGCTGAACGAGATCGCGATCATCACGCGTGCCGGTCCGGCCCGGCTGCTCGGCCTCCGGCAGAAGGGCCACCTGGGCGTCGGCGCCGACGCGGACGTCACGATCTACAGCCGGAACGCCGATCTTGCGACGATGTTCTCGACCCCGCGCTACGTGCTCAAGGACGGCGCGGTCATCGTCGAGGAGGGGCAGCTCAGGCGCGCGCCGGCCGGCCGGCGGCTCCGGGTGGCGCCCGGCTACGACGACGCGGTGCTGCCGGACCTTCGGCGCCACTTCGAGCGGTACTCGACGGTCGCGTTCGACAACTACCCGGTGCAGGGGCTCCCGGGCGAGCCACAGCCGAGCGGCTGAGGAGACGGCCATGCACATCCGCGGCGTCTTCATCGAGGAGACCTTCGCCGAGGCGTTCACCATGCGCGTGGCGCGGGTCGTCGTGACGGGCCGGAGCATGCGTTGGGCTCGCGAGGCCGCGCTCAAGCTCACCGGCTTTGCCACCTCGGTGATCGGCTGCAAGGTCGAGGCGGGCATCGAGCGCGAGCTGCCGGAGTCGGAGACCCCGGACGGCCGCCCCGGCATCAGCATGCTGGTCATGACGATGGGCAAGGACGACCTGGGCAAGCGCCTGATCGAGCGGGTCGGGCAGACGGTGCTCACCTGCCCGACCACCGCCTGCTACGACGGCCTGCCCGACGCGCCCGATCGGGTCGGCGTGGGCTCGGCGCTCCGCTTCTTCGGCGACGGCTTCCAGGCCAGCAAGGTGATCGCCGGCGAGCGGTTCTGGCGGATCCCGGTCATGGAGGGCGAGTTCCTGGTGCAGGAGAAGTTCGGCATGGTGAAGGGCGTCGGCGGCGGGAACTTCCTGATTCTGGCTCGGAGCGCGGATGCGGCGCTGGCCGCCGCCGAGGCCGCGGTCGATGCCATGGCCGGCCAGCCGGACATCATCCTCCCGTTTCCGGGGGGCGTGGTGCGGAGCGGCAGCAAGGTCGGCTCGCGCCGGACGAAGAGCATGATCGCCTCGACCAACGATGCGTTCTGCCCGACGCTCCGGGCGGTGACGGAGTCGTCGCTTCCCGACACGGTGAATTCCGTGCTCGAGATCGTCATCAACGGCACCGGCGCGGACGCCATCGCGGCCGGCATGCGCCTCGGGATCGACGCCGCCTGCCGGGAGGGCGTGGTCGCCATCTCGGCGGGCAATTACGGCGGCAAGCTGGGGCCGCACCATTTCCACCTTCGGAAGATCATGGACGGGACCGCGGCATGAGCGGCCTCGTCGCGCAACTCAAGGGGAGGCTGGCGGAGCCGGCCGACTTCTCGGCCGTGCTCGCGGGGTCGTGGACGGGGCTCACCGCCGCCGAGCTGGCCGGCCGCACGGTCAACGTGGTCGGTCGGGGCGCGGTGCCGCTCGGCGAGTTGTGCACGGTGACGGGGAAGCCGGACGGCACCGTCCGGTTCACTGGCGACTTCCGCCTCGCCCGACGGCTCGGCTCCGGCCTCACCGAAGGTGCGGTGACCGTCGAGGGCAGCGTCGGTGACGAGACCGGCACCGGCATGGCGGGTGGCGCCATCCACATCCTGGGCGACGCGGGCGACGGCACCGCCGCCGCAGCGGCCGACGCCCGGCGCGGGATGACCGGCGGCGAGGTCGTGGTGGCCGGCTCCGTGGGCGAGGGCGCGGGTGGGCTGATGCGGCGCGGCCTCCTGGCCGTGGGCGGCGGGACGGGCCGGCACACCGGCGCGGGGTTCATCGCGGGAACCATCGTCGTGTTCGGCGCGGTCGGCCCGGTGCCGGGGCTCTGGTCCAAGCGCGGCTCGATCGTGGCGCTCGGCGCGGTGGAGATCCCGTCCACCTACCGCTACGCCTGCACCTACCAGCCGATGCACACGCGCCTCATCCTCACCAGGCTCGAGGCGATCTACGGCCTCCCGGTCGAGGAACGGCACCTTTCAGGTTTCTACCGCCGCTACAGCGGCGACCTCGCCGATCTCGGCAAGGGAGAGATTCTCGCATGGACAGCGGAATGAGCGAAGCGCCGGTCACGGGGCTGCAGATGAACGAGCTGGCGACCGAGATCGCCGACGCGCTGGAGGAACGGGCGCCATTGTTCCGGGTCCGGGCCCAAACTCTGTCCGGGGGCGCACGCGTGATCGATGCCGGGGTGGAGGTGGACGGCGGCTACGACGCCGGGCTCGCGCTCGCCGAGATCTGCATGGGCGGCCTCGGCAACGTGGCGTACACGCCGCTCGAGATCGGAGGCACCGAGTGGTCCGGCGTGACGGTGTGGACGGATCATCCCGCGGTGTCGTGCATGGCGTCGCAGTACGCGGGCTGGTCCATCTCGGTGGACAAGTTCTTCGCGATGGGCTCGGGCCCGCTCCGCGCGCACGCGCGGGTCGAGCGCGAGCTGTTCGAGAAGCTGGCGTACGCCGAGGAGGCGTTGCACGGTGTCCTGGTGCTCGAGGGACGTGAGCTACCGACCGACGCGGTCGCCGCCTGGGTGGCGGAGAAGGCGCGGCTCGAGCCGTCGCAGCTCAGCTTCATTGTGGCCCCAACGGCGAGCCTCGCGGGCGGCGTCCAGATTTCCGCCCGGATCCTCGAGACCGGCCTCCACAAGATGGAGACGCTCGGCTTCGACGTGCGCCGGGTCGTGAGTGCCATGGGCACAGCGCCGGTCCCTCCCGTCGCCAAGAACGATCTGCGCGCGATCGGCCGCACCAACGACTGCATCCTGTACGGCGGCCGGGCGCGCTACACGATCCGCGCCGGCGACGCCGAGCTGGCCGAGCTGGTGGCGAAAGTGCCCGCCTCGGCGTCGCGCGACTACGGCACGCCGTTCTACGACATCTTTCAGCGCTACGAGGGCGACTTCTACAAGATCGATCCGCTCCTGTTCAGCCCGGCCGAGGTCTGGCTGACGAGCACGGAGAGCGGACGGACGTTCCACGCGGGGAGCCTCAATCCCGAGGTACTCGCCGCGTCCTGCTATCCGAGCTGACCGCTGGACACCCCCGACTCAAGGAGCAAGCGATGCGACGGTTCCCGATCCGCCTGATTCCCTTCCTGGCCCTCGCCGCGGCCTGCACCAAGCCGGCGGACAAGCCAGCCGAGATGGCCGACACCACCGCCGCCGCCGCGCCCGCGGGGGCCGCCGGTCCCCAGGCGATCGTGACGGTCATCTACAACACGCCGAAGGACGCGAAGGCCTTCGAGAAGTACTACAGCGAGAACCATCTGCCCCTCGTCGTTTCCAAGCAGCAGGAGATCGGGTTCACCAAGGCCGAGCTCACCAAGTTCGCGAGCACGCTGGACGGCAAGAAGCCGACCTTCTACCGCCAGGCCGAGCTCTACTTCAACTCGCTCGACGACGCGAAGAAGGGCATGGAGACCCCAGGCTTCAAGGCGGTCGGGGACGATCTGGCGAAGTTCGCGTCGGGTGGCCTGATCGGGATGGTGGCGGTGGAGACGGGCGACAAAGGCACCGGCGCCTGCCCCGCCCTGGTGACCGTTATCTACAACACGCCCAAGGACACCGCGGCGTTCGAGTCGTACTACTCCTCGAAGCACCTGCCGCTGGTGGTGTCCAAACAGCAGGAGATCGGGTTCACCCGGGCGGATCTCACCAAGTTCGCCTCGAACCTCGATGGATCGGCGCCGGCCAAGTACCGCCAGGCGGAGCTGTGCTTCGACTCGATGGACGCGCTCAAGAAAGGCGCCGCGACGCCGGCGATGAAGCTGGTGGCCGATGACCTCCCCAAGTTCGCCACGGGCGGCCTTGCGGCCCTCGTCGGCGAGCAGCAGTAGCCTGCACGTCGTCGTCCTCGCCGCCCGCGAGGGCTGGCACACCCGGGAGCTGACCCGCGCGCTCGAGGCGCGCGGGCACACCGGGACCGTCGCGCCCTACGAGGGGCTGGTAGCCGCGATCGGTCGAAGATCCGGCCTCCGAAGCCGGGGCGCCGACCTCGATCGGGCCGATGCGGTGCTGGCCCGCATCATTCCGTCCGGCTCGCTCGAGCAGATCATCTTCCGGGTCGACGCGCTGCATCGGTTGGAGGATCGGGGCGTCCGCGTGATGAACTCTCCGCGCGCCATCGAGCGCACCGTCGACAAGTTCTGGACCTCGGCGCTGCTCGAGCGTTGCGGCCTGCCCACGCCCGACACCATCGTGTGCGAGACCGCCGAGGAGGCGGTCGCCGCGTTCCGCGAGCTCGGCGACGTCATCGTGAAGCCGCTCTTCGGCTCGATGGGCCTCGGCATGGTGCGGGTGAGCGACGAGGAGATGGCGTTCCGCGTCTTCAAGACCATTGAGCAGATCCGCGGCGTCTACTACCTGCAGCGCGCCATCGGGCACGAGGGCAGGGACATCCGCGCGTTCGTCGTGGGTGGAAGGGTGCTCGTCGCGATGGAGCGGCGCTCCGAGGGCTGGCGCACCAACCTCTCGCGCGGCGGTACCGCGCGGTCCATCCAGCTTCCGGAGGCGTGGGGCGCGCTCGCCGTGCGCGCCGCGGCCGCGGTCGGCGCGGAGTACGCGGGGGTGGACCTCCTTCCCGCGCACGATGGCCAGGTCTACGTGCTGGAGGTGAACGGCATTCCCGGCTGGCGGGGCCTGCAGGAGGTCACCGGCGTGGACGTCGCGGGCGCGCTGGTGGACCAGTTGGCCCGCCGGGACCCGTGACGACGCCCGAGGAGGTGGGTGCGGCCGCTCAGCTGGCCTGTCTGCTCGAGGTCAGCGCGCCGAAGCCGGGCAACGTGTCGCCAGGCCGCCACTTTCACGACACGCGCTACGAGGATTTCCTGGCGAGCGCCGTCGCCATCGGCCCGGCTCTGGCCGCCGCCGGGACCCGCCCGCTCGGCGTCACCATCAGCGCCGCGGTCGAGGCCACCGCTCGGTGGACCCGCTCCAACACGAATCTCGGCATCGTCCTCCTGCTGGCGCCGCTGGCCCGGGCCGGCACGCAGGACGGCGGCACGCTCCAGGACCGGGTGCGCGGAGTGCTGGACGCGACCACGGTGGCCGACGCGGCCGAGGTGTACGCCGCCATCCGGCGGGTCGGGCCGGGCGGACTCGGCGACGCCTCGAGCGAGGACGTCGGTGCGCCGCCATCCGTTCCCCTGCGCGACGCGATGGCGCTGGCGGCCGAACGCGACGGGGTGGCCCGCGAGTACGCGACGGCATTCGCCACGACCTTCGAGGTCGGCGCGCCCGCGTTGCGCGAGGCCCTGGCCGAGGGCCTCGACTGGGCCGACACCACGGTCCACGCCTACCTCCGGCTCCTCGCCACCGCGCCGGACACGCACATCGCCCGGAAGCTCGGCCGCGACGCCGCGGAGGACGTGCGCCGGCGCGCGCGGCGGATCGTGGAGGCCGGCGGCGTCCGCACCGAGTCGGGGCGACGGGAGCTCGCGTCCTTCGATGCGGAGCTCCGGAGTGCGACCAATGTCCGGAATCCCGGTACCACCGCCGACCTGGCGTGCGCCGCGTTGTTCGTCGTTATACTTGAGGGCAGCTGGAATCGCTGAGGAGACAGACGTGCAGAGCAACTTTCGTGTGCAGGTCAGCAAGGACTACCTGGTCTTCGCCTCGGCCCACTTCATCACCTTCCGGGGCCACCAGTGCGAGTCGCTGCATGGCCACAACTACCGGGTCGGGATCGCCGTCGAGGGCTCGGTGGACGCCGAAGCGTTCTTCGTCCTCGACTTCAGCATCCTCAAGCAGATCACGCGCCGGTTCGTGGACGAGATCGACCACAAGGTGCTGCTGCCGACAGAGAATCCCAAGCTCGCCTACCACGAGGACGGGGACCGCGTGCGCGTGGACTACTTCGGGGAGCCGACGTACGTCTTCCCGAAGCGCGACTGCGCGCTCCTGCCGATCCAGAACAGCACCGCCGAGATGCTGGCGCAGTATCTGGGGACCCGGGTGCGGGACGAGCTGAGCCGGGGCGGGCACACGCACCTCACGCTGCTCGAGCTCGAGGTCGAGGAGAACTACGGGCAGTCGGCGACCTACCGCGAGTCGCTGGGGGACTGAGCCCCGACCGGCGCGCTCGACAGCTCCGCCAGATCCACGGCCGTGACGGCGCCCGAGTGGATGGCGCTCGCCACCAGCGCACCATCGCAGCCGGCATCCCGCATCCGATCGAGATCCCGCCGGGCCAGCACTCCCCCGCCCGCGAGCAGGCGTACCGCAGGAAAGCGTTTCCGCAGCTCCTCGAGCAGTGCCACGTCGGTCCCGCACCCCGTGCCGATCCTGGCGAGGTCCAGGGTGAGCAGGGTCTCTACCCCCGCCTCCACCGCCTGCGCCGTGAGGGTCAGCGCGTCGGGGCGGGTGGTGCCGGCCACGTCCTCCATCTCGGGATGGAGGATCGGTTGCCCGTGGCGTAGATCGACGCTGAACACCACGCGACCCCGACCCACCGTCCGGACGATGTCGGCCAGGTCGGTGAACGCCCGGAGCGTCTCGAGGCCGACCACGACCTGGCTGGCGCCGCAGGCGAGGACCTCGAACGAGCTCTCCGGCGAATGCGCGCCCGCGTCGACCATGATGGCGCCCGCGAATCCGGTCTCGAGCTCCGCCAGCTCCCGCAGCACGGTGCGCTGCACGGCGCCGCCCTGGATGGCGTCCAGGTCGGCCACGTAACATCCGGTGGCGCCCAGCGGCCGGCGGAACGCCCGCATGAGGGCGATGGGGTCGCCCACACCCTCCGCCACGAGCTGCGAGGCGACCGGCTCGTAGCGCGCGCGGTCCCCCGCCTGCGCCCAGACGGCCACGCCACGCGCGAGATCGAGCACCGGGATGATGTCCATGGACGCACAAGTTACCAACGGTGGAAGCCGGATGACCAGACTCCCACGGCCCCCGATCCTCGGCTGGGACATCGGCGGCGTGAACATCAAGGCGGCGCTGATCGACGGCGAGGACGGCGATGGGTCCCCGATCCGCACGGTGTCGGAGCCCTACGAGATCCAGCGCGACCCCGGCGCTCTCGGGCCAACCCTCGCGGCACTCGCGGCGACGCTCGGCCCCCAGGCGGACCGCGCGCACGCGGTCACCATGACCGCCGAGCTGTCGCAGGCGTTCCGCACCAAGCGAGAGGGCGTGCGCTTCGTGCTCGACGCGCTGGCCGCCGCTTTCCCGGGTGAGCCCCTTCACGTCTACGCGGTGGACGGCTGCTTCGTCACGTCGGACGAGGCGCGCGCCCGGCCGCTCGATGTCGGCGCGTCGAACTGGATGGCCACGGCCGCCTTCGTAGCCCGCGAGGTGCCCGACGGCATTCTCATCGATATCGGAACCACGTCCACCGACATTATTCCGCTCCGCGACGGCCGGGTCGTCGCGCGGGGCCGGACGGACCCTTCGCGCCTCCTGACGGGCGAGCTGGTCTACACCGGCGCGGTCCGGACACCCGCGGAAGCGCTGGTGCGCGAGGTGCCGCTCTGGGGCGGCGCTGCCGCGGTGTCCGCCGAGGGGTTTGCCACGATCGGCGACGCGCACGTGTGGCTCGGGCAGCTCGATCCGGCGGAGTATTCGGCCCCGACGGCCGACGGCCGCCCTCCCACACGGACAAGTGCCGGGGAGCGGCTGGCCCGCGTGGTGTGCGGCGATCGCGAGATGCTGGACGACGATGCAGTGGACCGGATCGCCCGGGCCCTGGCCGAGGCGCAGGTGGAGGCGGTGGCGGCCGCCGTGGGGCGGGTGCGCGCCGCCGTCCCGGATGCTCAGACCGCCGTAGTCGCGGGCTTGGGCGACTTCATCGCCGCCGCCGCGGCACGACGAGCCGGCCTCGCGGTGGTGCCCCTCGCAGAGCGGCTCGGGAGAGCAGCGCGACACGCCCCCGCGGCCGCCGTCGCCTGGCTGTTGGCCGACCAGCTCGCGGCGGGCACCCGATGAGCTCGATCGCTCGGCTCAGCATCATCAAGGTAGGCGGTGGCCTGAGCGCGGTTACGGGCGCGCTGGACGCGGTGGGCGCGGCCATCGCGGCGGCGGGCCGGCGCCACCGCATCGCGGTGGTGCCGGGCGGAGGACCGTTCGCCGACGCGGTCCGGGCGTTCGAGCACCGGGAGCCTCTGTCGGCCGACGCCGCGCATTGGATGGCGATCCTGGGCATGGATCAGTACGCGCACGTCCTGGCCGAGCGCATCGACGGCGCTGTGCTGGTCGAGGAGCCAGAGACGATCGGGCCGGTGGTCGGGACGGGCGGGGTGGCAGTGCTGGCCCCGTTCCGGTGGATGCGCGCCGCGGACCCGCTCCCGCACGCCTGGACGGCAACGAGCGACAGCGTGGCGGCGTTCGTGGCCGGCGCGCTGAATGCGGAGCGGCTCGTGCTGGTGAAGCCGGCGGAAGCCGCTGCAGCGCCGAAGATGGTGGATGCGCACTTCGCGTCGGTGCTGCCGGCGGGGCTCCCCTGGGAGGTCCTCGGGTGGGAGCGGATTGGCGAGCTGGAGCGGATTCTAGGCAGGACCGAGGAGCTCAGCCCCCGTTCCGCCGCACCCCCCTCCGCTCCTCCGCGCTCCTGACCCGCCGGGGAGGCCGCACGACGGGCGGCCGCCGCGCGAGCAACGGCGCCAGATCCGCCGCCGGCACGGGGCGGCTGAACAGGTATCCCTGCATGGCGTCGCACCCCTGCGCGCTCAGGACATCGCGCTGCGCCGCGGTCTCGATGCCCTCGCCTACCACTTTGAGGCCGAGCGCGTGGGCCATCGCGATGATGGCGGTCGTGATCGCCGCGTCGTCGGGCGAGGTGGCGATCTCGCGGACGAACGAGCGATCGATCTTGAGCGTGTCCAGCGGCAGGTGCTTGAGATAGCTGAAGGAAGAGTAGCCGGTCCCGAAATCGTCCACCGCCAGGTGCAGGCCCATGGCGCGGAGGGCGTGCAGCGTGTCGGTGTCTTCCTTCTGGTGCTTGACGAGCAGGCTCTCGGTCAGCTCGAGCCCCAGGAACCGCGCGTCGAGGCCGGTGTTTCTGAGGGTGCGAGCGATGGTCTCCGGCAGGCTGCGGCGGAGCTGCCGGCTGGAGAGATTCACGACCACCCGGATCGGCAGGAGCCCGGCCGTCTGCCACGCCCGATTCTGCGCGCATGCCTGGTGGAGGACCCACTCGCCCAGCGGCACGATCAAGCCGTTCTCCTCCGCCAGCGCGATGAACTCCGACGGCAACAGCAGCCCCAGGTCGGGATGCCGCCACCGGACGAGCGCTTCGGCGCCGAGCACGTGGCCGGCGCGCCCATCGACGATGGGCTGGTAGTGCAGCTCGAATTCCGACCGCTCGAGCGCGCGCCGGAGCGCGTTCTCGAGGGTCAGACGCTGCAGGGCGCTCGCGTTCATGGCGCGTGAGTAGGCCTGATAGCTGTTGCCGCCCTGCTCCTTCGCCTTGTACATCGCGGTGTCGGCGTGCATCAACAGCGCCTCGATGTCCTCGCCGTCATCGGGATAGATGGCGATGCCGATGCTCGCGTTGATGAAGATCTCCTGCTCCGCCACTCGGATCGGGTGGGCCAGGCTGCTGAGGATCCGGCGTGCCAGCTTGCCGGCGTCCTCCGGATGCTCCAGGCCGGGCATCAGCACCGTGAACTCGTCTCCGCCGAGTCGGGCCACGTCCGGCCGGACGGCGTCCTGCGCAGCGCCGACCTCGTCCTCGCGATCCCGGCAGCAGGCGCGGAGACGAAGGGCCACCTGCTGCAGCAACTGATCCCCCGCCTCGTGGCCCAGGGTATCGTTGATCCGGCTGAAGTGGTCGAGGTCGATGAAGAACGCGGCCACTCGCCGGCCCGAACGCCGCGCGCGATCCAGCGCGTGCGCCAGACGCTCCTTGTAGGAGAGGCGGTTCGGCAGGCCCGTCAGACTGTCGAAGTAGGCGAGGGATTTCACCTGATCGAGCATGCGCGCGTTCACCAGCGCGACCGCCACCTGGTCGGCCAGACGGCGGATCTGCAGCTGCTCGTCCGGGCCGCCCTCCTGCGCCGCCCGATTGCCGAGGGCGAGGATGCCGACCAGCTGGCGCTGGAACCGGAGCGGCAGCACCAGCACCGAGCGAGCCCCCAGCCGGCGGAGCGGTACCAGGTACGCGGGCAGCCGCGTCGCCTCGGCGTCGACCGCGACCAGTTCCGGGCCGTCGAGCAGGTCCTGTACGTCCTCCGATCGGAGATCCACCCGCGCCGTGTGGCGCACCTCCTCGCAGTAATCGTACGCCACGCCGCTCAGCGACTTCCCGCCGTCGGGCGCGACCAGCGTCACGCCGACCATGTGGCAGGGAAACACGTCCCGCGTCCGGGCGAGCAGCGTGTCTACGATCGATTCGGCATCGGTGGCCGACAGCACGGCGCGATCGAGCTCCGCGGCGGTCGCGAGCGCCTGGAACTGACGCCCGAGCTGGGCGGCCATCGCGTTGAAGGAGGCCGCCAGCTCCTCGAACTCGTCCTCGCTCGCCACCGTGACGCGGCTCGCGAAGTCCCGCTGGGCGATCCGCCGCGTACCCTCGCGAAGCTCCGCCAGCGGCACCAGGTTGCGGCGAATCTGGGTACTGCTGAGCAGCAGCACGGTCGCGCCGGAGAGGAGGACCACCCAGACGAAGGTACGGGAGAACCGGAAGACGGGCCCCAGCACCTCGTCCTCGTTCTCGCTCAGCACGAGGGTCCACGTGGGGGCGGCGAAAACCTCGTCGAGCGCGATCGGCCACGCGGAGGTGACGAACGGCGGCGCGGCGGACACGACCGGCGCCGCGGAAGCCGGCGGCAGCGGTGCGGCCTCGTT